>JAYSFF010000005.1:12932-55074 GCA_041913425.1 Arenimonas sp.
GCAACCAAGCGGTCGTGCGATGACAGGCATCGCAGCTTTGGGTGGTCGGCACGTGGTTCGCGGGCTTTCCGGCGGCGGTAGTGCCGTTGTGGCAGGTCGAGCAGCTGCCTGCGGTCACGGTGCTGTGATCGAAGCTGGCTGGCAACCAAGCGGTCGTGCGATGACAGGCATCGCAGCTTTGGGTGGTCGGCACGTGATTCGACGGTTTGCCGGTGGCCGACGTGCCGTTATGGCAGGTGCTGCAGGTACCCGATGCAACGCCATTGTGGGTGAAAGTTGCCGGCAGCCAAGCGGTGGTCTTATGGCAGGCATCGCAACTTTGCGTGGTCACCACATGGTTCGAGGGTTTGCCGGCCGCGGTGCTGCCGTTGTGGCAAGTCGAGCAACTGCCCGCCGCTACCGCGCTGTGATTGAAGCTGGCCGGCAACCAGGCGGTCGTGCGATGGCAGGCGTCGCAACTTTGGGTGGTCGGCACGTGGTTCGCGGGTTTGCCGGCCGCGGCGGTACCGTTATGGCAGCTGCTGCAGGTGCCGGATGCGACCCCGCTGTGCGTGAAGGTCGCCGGCAGCCAAGCCGTGGTCTTGTGGCAGGCGTCGCAGCTCTGCGTGGTCGGGATATGGCTTGAGTTCTTCCCGGCCGCCGAGCTGCCGTTGTGGCAGGTGCTGCAGGTGCCGGATGCGACCCCGCTGTGCGTGAAGGTCGCCGGCAGCCAAGCCGTGGTCTTGTGGCAGGCGTCGCAGCTCTGCGTGGTCGGGATATGGCTTGAGTTCTTCCCGGCCGCCGAGCTGCCGTTATGGCAGGTGCTGCAGGTGCCGGATGCGACGTTGCTGTGCGAGAACGTCGCCGGCAGCCAGGCTGTGGTCTTGTGGCAGGCGTCGCAGCTCTGTGTGGTCGGGATATGGCTTGAGTTCTTCCCGGCCGCCGAGCTGCCGTTATGGCAGGTGCTGCAGGTGCCGGATGCGACTTCCGAATGGTTGAAGCTGGCGGAGCTCCAGACCGTGGTGCGGTGACAGCTGTCGCATGTCTGCGTGGTGACGATGTGGTCGGCGGGCTTTCCGGAAGCGGTCCTGCCGTTGTGGCAACTGGCGCAGGTTCTGTCGGCGACGGTGTTATGGTCGAACTTGGCCGATGTCCAGGCATTGGTCCGATGGCAGGAATCGCAGTTTGCGGTGGTCGGAATGTGCGAAGTGGAGGCCGTGGTGGCTTCGGGAAATCCGCTGCCGCTGACATGGCAGCCGTTGCAGGTCTTCGGCGTGCCCTTCAGGATGCCGCGTTGGTGGCAACCTTCGCATTTGGCGTTGTTGTGCGCGCCCGTCAGCGGGAATCCGGTCTTGGAGTGATCGAAGGCCGACGTGTTGGCCGGCGGCGTGGCGGCGCCGGCATGGGGTACGGCAAGAAGCAGCAACACGAACAGGGCGGCACCGAACAGGCGTCCCATCAACGCACCCGCTCCTGCCATGAAATCGCCTGTTTCCGCCCGTTGCATTCCGTTCCCCCTTAAGTTGAACGACGGCATGCACCTGCTCGTTGCGGCTATCGCGTCAGCACATCCTTGAAGGACGCGGTGCTGTGGCATCGTTCACAGTTCATGCCGAATGAGCCGTTATGTATGTCATCGCCAGTATGACAACTGCCGCAGGCGTTGGGAAGTTTCAACGAAACAACTTTTTGTAACACATGACAGGATTCGCACTTGAGCGGGATATGCGCGCCGGTTATCGCGAATGATGTTCGTTTCGCATGGTCGAAATCCCACAGGCGCCAGTCGCGTGCGCTGTGGCAGGTCTCGCATTGCGCACCCATGCGGCCTTGGTGGACATCGTCGTCGGCATGGCATCCACTGCATTTTTCCGGCGCCTCGTCGAACGCCTTCGTCTTATGGCAGGAAGCGCAGGATGCGGCGCGATGCTGCCCGAGCAACGGGAACGACGTCGCATCGTGGTCGACCTCCGTCTTCTTCCAGTCTTCCGCGGAGTGGCAGCGTTCGCAGCTTTCGCCCAACTTGCCTTTGTGCGCATCCTCGTCCCGGTGGCAGGCGACGCAGCGCGTGTCGAGCTTGTCCTTGTAGAGGTCGCCTGCATGGCAGCCGGTACAGGCGGTACGGCCGTGCGCGCCCAACAGCGGGAATCTGGTCAGGCGCGAATGGTCGAAGCTGGCGGTGGTCCATGACTTGGCATCGTGGCAGGAGGCGCATTGGTCGCCGTTACGGCCCTTGTGCGTGTCGTCCTTGCGGTGGCAATCGACGCAGGCGCGCGAGGTGTCGTGATACCGGTCCGGCGCCGCATGGCAGCCCAAGCAGGCGGCCTGCTGGTGTTTGCCGATCAGCGGAAAGCGCGTCTTGGCATGATCGAAGCCGCGGGCCGGCTTCCACGCCTGCGGCTGGTGGCAGCTCTGGCAGTCCGTACCCAGCGTCCCCGAGTGTTTGTCATCGGGCTTATGGCAGCCGATGCATGTCTTGGGCGCGCCGCGGTAGACATTCGGCGTTCTATGACATCCGGAGCAGTCGGCCTGGAGATGCCGGCCCAGCAAGGGGTAGCCGGTCCTGCTGTGGTCGAAGCGCGTCTCGCGCCAGCCGCTCTCGGTGTGGCAATTGCCGCAGGACGCCCCCAGGCTGCCCTTGTGCGCGTCGTCCGCCTTGTGGCAGCCGACGCAGGTCTCCGGCAACTTCTGTTGGCCCAGCGGGCCGACGTGGCAAGCGGTGCATTCGGCCGTGGCATGCCGGCCGCGCAAAGCGAACCCGGTGCCGGCATGGTCGAACCGGGCCTGCTTCCAGTCCTCGCTGTCATGGCAACGCGCGCAGTCGATACCGAGCGATGCCTTGTGGGCGTCATCCTTGCGGTGGCAGGCGACGCAGGCGGATGGCGCATCGCGGTATTTCGCCGGCTTGGCATGGCAAGCCGTGCAGGCTGCGGCCTTGTGGCCGCCGGACAGGATGAAATCGGTCTGGTCGTGCCTGAACGTCTTGGTGTCGAGCTTGACGATGCGCGCCGTGCGGCCCTTGTGGTCGGTATGGCAGGACTTGCATTCCTGCCTGCCCGCCCGGCCATGGAAGCCTTTCCGGGCGCGGATGTCGGCGGCGACGTCTTTATGGCAATTGCCGCACAAGGCGCTTTGCGAGGACTTGTCGAAGGCCTGATGGCATGCCGAACAGTTGGATTCGGTCTTGGCATGCGCGGCGATCACGTCTCCCGGCATCAGCACCCTTTCGAGATTGCCGGCCGACAGGCAGCCGGGGGCAACGAGGCCGAACAGCAGCAGGATGCCGAGCAGATGCTTTTTGACCATGCGGCCGGCCATCATGGGCTCCTAGTACATATGCACGGCGATGATGTGCGCGATCACGCTCAGCACCATGATGAACACCAAAGGCAGATGCAGGACGTGCCAGAGCGAGAACAAGCGCTCCAGCGGCAGGAACTGGGCGGAACGCTGGGCCGCCAGTATGCAGTCGTCGACCAAATCCATCTCTTCGGCGGCAGGAGCCGGACGTCCGGCGGCGACGGCCTCGCGCCGGATGCGCCGGCACCGGCGGCGCGTGCGCGCGGCGCGCGACGACAGCATGAGCATGGCCAGCGGCCTTTTCCAGCCCGATACGGCGACGCCGGTGGCGTCCGCCGTGTACTGCTGGATCACCGGCCGGCACTCGGCCATGGCTTCCGACTGCAGCCGCGCGTCGAGCTTGCGGCGCAAGGTGGCGGACATCATCCGTACTTCGGTCAAGGACAGCTGGCGTCCGTAAAGGCCGACATGCAGGCGGGCGTACAGGTATCTGCCGATGAAGCCGCTGCTGGCGACGATTGCCATGCACCAGAAGGCGACCGCGGCATTCAGCGAACTCCAGCGCAACGTGCAATGGAGCAGGATGAGCACCGGTCCGGCGATGCCGAGCACCATGTGCAGCGAGAACCAGCGGTTCAGGCGCCCGAACCGGCTGAACATGCCGATGCGCTTGCGCGCGGGATAGAACAGCAGCACCAGCATGGCAAGCGCGCCGACAAGTCCCAGGTTGTATCCGATGTCGTCACCCGGCTCGTACCAGCCGGAGCGCGCCAAGGCGTATACGGACCATACGCCGGCTGCCGCCAGCGCTGCCGTCAAGATGCGCCTAGCCAGTCGCCGGTGGCCGATCGCGGCAGCCGAGCGTATCTCGGACTCGTAGTCGCCGCCGCCGCGCGCTTGCTCGTGGGCCGGCGGCGGCATGTGGCTGATCGGGGCTTTTTCGGTTGCTTGCATCTCTGGCTCGCCTGGCTGAACCACGATCGCCGCGCATTGACTGCGATCATGATTTTACTTTTCCCCTTGGTCCATGATACACCAAGCGCTTCACACCGATCCGCGCGCATTGGCGCAACTCCGGAATTCTGAGCATGGCATCACAACTTGGCTATCTGTGGATTTACCTGATTCCTCTGGCGTTGCTGGCGTTCGTCTATTTCAGGCGCAACCGGCGCGCCGAGTTGGACGATCTGCAGGTGCTTGAAACGGCGCTGGAAACGGGAATGACCGAACCGCCGTCCCTGCATCCGGTCATCGACACCGCACGCTGCATCGGCTCGGGATCCTGCGTCAGCGCCTGCCCGGAGGGCGCCATCGGCATCATCGGCGGCAAAGCCGTACTGAAGAACCCGACCGCCTGCATCGGGCACGGCGCCTGCTACGCCGCCTGTCCGGTCGACGGCATCAACCTGGTGTTCGGCACCGAGCGGCGCGGCGTGGACATTCCGGACGTGCATCCGAATTTCGAGTCGAACGTGCCGGGGCTGTTCATCGCCGGAGAACTCGGCGGCATGGGCCTGATCCGCAAAGCCGCCGAGCAGGGACGTCAGGCGATGGACGCCATCGCGATGCTGAAACCGCTGCCCGTCGACCATGACGTCGTCATCGTCGGAGCCGGACCGGCGGGCATTTCGGCCGGATTGGGCGCCGTCGAGAAAGGGATGCGCTATCTGCTGCTGGAACAGGAAGCCGACATCGGCGGAGCCATCTTCCGCTATCCGCGCAACAAAGTGGCGATGACCGCGCCGGTGAAGCTGCCGATCGTCGGCATGATGCGTTTCACCCAGGTCAGCAAGGAGAAGCTGCTCGAGTTCTGGCAGGACATCATCGCACGGACCGGACTGCGCATCCGCACAGGCGAACGGATGGAATCGGTCGAGCGTGACGAGGCGGGCGCCTTCACGGTCACCACCTCGAAAGGCGTCTATCGGACCCGTGCGGTATTGCTCGCGGTCGGGCGCCACGGCAGTCCGCGCAAATTGGACGTGCCGGGCGAGTCTTTGCCGAAAGTGATGTACCGGGTCACCGATCCGGAGCAGTTCACCGGACAGGACATACTGGTGGTGGGCGGCGGCGACAGCGCCGTGGAGGCCGCCATCGCATGCACGGAAGCCGGCGCGGCCGTGACGCTGAGCTACCGCGGCAAGGTGTTCAACCGCATCAAGGCGCCGAACCGGGAGCGCCTGAAGTCGCTGGCGGCGGACGGACGGCTGCGCGTCCTGATGGAATCGCAGGTCGCGCGCATCGATCACGCGTCGGTCGATGTCGTGTACGGCGGAGCGACGCTCACGCTGGCCAATGACGCGGTGATCGTCTCCATCGGCGGACTGCTGCCGATCGACCTGTTGAAAAGCATGGGCATCCGCTTCGAGACCCATCACGGGGAAATACGCCGCTGACCGGCGCATCCCCGACCCTGCCGGGCTACTTGACGGCCTGGTTGATGGAAAGGTTCACCGTCTTGGTGGAGGCGAGGACGAGCGTTGGCGAAACCGCCTGCAGATCGCCGGCCTGCGGAACCGCGTTGCCGGTCCGGGAAACGCGCGCGACCACCACCACCTGCGGGAACTGCGACAGGTTCATGGCCGGCGTCATGCCCATGCCATCGGTCAACACCACCGTGGCCGGCAGATCCGAGGCCAGAAGCTTCCGGATGGCGATCGGCATCGGCGGTCCGCTGGCAGCCTTGGCGTAGACGAACAGGGTATCACCGGGCTTCACCATGCCCGCCTTTTCCGGCGCAAGCGCGACGTTCACGGTCAACTTCGGGCCGTCGGAAACCGGCTGCACCGGCCCGCCGGACTGCATGGCCGCACCCGGCGGATTGCCTGCGAGGATGGCGTTTGCGTCGTCGATCATGCCGGTGACATTGGCCAGCACGTCCGAGTCCGGCGGCAACTGTTCGCGGATCTTCTCCCAGGAGGCCACGGCTTCGGCGTAACGGCCGTTCTGGTAGTCGCTCATGCCCAGCAGCCACAGCCCGTCCTGGTTCATCGGCTCGGCTTCGAGCGCGCTCCTGATCAAGCGCAGCGGTTCGCCTTCGATGCGACGCGTCGGGCTCATCAGGGCCATGGCTTCGGCGTACGCGATCTGGATGTCGGGCCGGCCGGGGGACAACGCGTAGGCTTTCTTCAGCGCCTCCAGCGCCGACTGGTTGTCATCCACTGACTTGTAGGCGCGACCCAGCAGCAGCCAGCCATCGGCGTCGCCGGGATTATCCGCCAGCTTGGCCTTCAGGCTTTCGATCGCCTTCGGCATATCCATGCCGACCGGCCCGGCCGTTGTGGCCGCCGCCGGTGGCGCTGCCGACTCCGTTTGCGGCATGCTCAGGGCGTCCGGCCGGCCGACCGCGAAGTAGATCAGGAACGCGAGCACCGGCAGCAATACGGCGATGGCGGCGGCCTGCAGGCGGCTGATGCGCGCAGTCGGCTTCTGTGCGGCCCCGGAAGCCAGCTCGGCGGCCTTGGCGTCGTATTCGGCCTGGGACAGCACGCCGGCGGCCAGCGCCGCCCTCAACGCCTTCGAACGACCCGCGTCTGCGGAACGGCCGCGGCGCAGGGCCGGTAACAGCAGATAGGCCGCCAAGGCGGCGGTCATCAGTATCGCGACAACCAGAAAAACCGTCATTACCACTCTCCTTTGGTCGGGTCCTGCGAATCCGAGTCCGCGGAACCCCGTTTCATGGACTTCCCGCGCACGACGGCGACGAGCGCGGCTGCGCCCGCCAACAGCATGGCCAGCGGCCCGAACCAGAGTAGCCAGGTGCGCGGCTTCACCGGCGGGCTGTACAGGACGAAGTCGCCGTAACGGTCGGTCATGTAGGTCTTGATTTCGTCGTCGCTGCGGCCGGCGCGCATCTGGCCGATGACGTCGGCGCGCAGATCCTGCGCGAGCCCGGCGGTGGAGTCGGCCAGACTCTCGTTCTGGCAGACCAGGCAGCGCAATTGCTTGGTCAGCTCCTGGAAGCGCGCCTCCTCGGCCGCGTTCTCGAACTCGATCGGATCGATTGCGGAAGCGCCGGCGGCGATGCACAGCGCCGCGCAGAAAAACAGCAATCGCATCTTCATCGGGCGGACTCCCTGTTCAGCTGTTGCAGGACGGGCTTGATTTCGTCGCGGATGACCGTTTCGGTCAGGGCGCCGACATGCTTGTAGCGTATGCGTCCGTCCGCGTCGATGAGAAAGGCCTCCGGCGCGCCGTACACGCCGAAATCGATGGCGGTGGCGCCCTCGTAGTCCGAGATGATGAGGTCGTACGGATCCCCGTAGCGGGCCAGCCAAAGCCGCGCGTCGGAAGGCTCGTCCTTGTAATTGAAGCCGACCAGCGGGATGCCCAGCGTGCGGCCTTCGGTCATCAACACCGGATTCTCCTCGCGGCAGACGTAACACCAGCTGGCGAACACGTGCAGGAGATACGGACGGCCGCGGAAAGCCCCGCCATTGACCGACTTGCCGGGCTCGTACAGCGTCGGCAGCGCGTAATCCGGCGCCGGCTTGCCGACCAAGGGCGACGGCACCACGTTGATGTCGTTGTATTTGATGAACCAGATGCCGAACGCCAGCAGGGCGAACAGCAGACCGAAACCGGCCAGCGGAATGGCGCGCGCACCGGCCTTCATGGCGCCACCGCCTGCGGCATCCGCCGCAACCTGGCGTCCGATGCGGCCAGGAAACCGCCGAGCGCCATCAGCAGGGCGCCGGCCCAGATCCAGCGGATGAACGGCTTGACATAGACGCGCACCGACCAGGCGCCCGTGGCGTCCAGCGGCTCGCCGAGCGCGATGTACAGATCGCGGGCCAGTCCCGGGTCAATCGCCGCTTCAGTCTGCATGCGGGAACCTTCGGAGTACTGGCGCTTCTGCGGTTTCAGGCGAGAAACCTCGACGCCGTCGCGGAGCACGGCGATATCGCCTTCCTCCGCGGAGTAATTCGGTCCGTCCACGCGCACTACCGGGCCGAAACGGAACTCATAGTCGCCCATCCGCACTGTCTGTCCCGGCGCCATGCGCAGATCCTTCTCGATGCTGGTGGATTCAGTAAGCAAAACGCCGGCGAAAAACAGGGCCACGCCGAAATGGGCGAACAGCATGCCGGCCATCTCCAAGGTGAACCTCTTGCCCTTCGGCCGGTTGCGCCAACGCAAAACGGCGAACGCGACCGTACCCAGGCCGACCCAGGATACGGCCAACACGCCCAGCACGGCCTTGACCGGCATGCCGGATGACAGGACTGCGGCAAGCAAGGCTGATATGGCGGCGACACCGGCGGCGGGGAGCAGGCGTTTGAACGCAAGGCGCAAGTCTCCCGAGGCCCAGTCGAGCATCGGGCCGAACGGCAGCAGCAGGGCGATCGGCGCCATCAGCAGCGTGAACAAGGTGCCGAAATACGGTGGCCCGACCGAAATCCGGCCCAAACCGAAGGCCTCGCCGATCAGCGGATACATGGTGCCGAGCAGCACCATGCCCGCGGCGCACACGAACACCACGTTGTTGGCCAGCAGCAGGGTTTCGCGCGATGCCGGGGCGAACGGCTTGCCGCCGGATATCGTCGAGCCCCGCAGCATGTACAGCAGCAAAGACCCGCCCACCACGATACCGAGGAAGGCCAGGATGAAAATGCCGCGCTCCGGATCGCTGGCGAACGCATGCACGGACGTCAGCACGCCCGAGCGCACCAGGAAGGTGCCGAGCAGACTGAACGAAAACGCGAAGATCGCCAGCAACTGCGTCCAGGACTGGAACCCTCCGCGCTTTTCGGTGACGGCCTGGGAATGGATCAACGCGGTGCCGACCAGCCAGGGCATGAACGAGGCGTTCTCGACCGGATCCCAGAACCACCAGCCGCCCCAACCCAGCTCGTAATACGCCCACCAGCTGCCGAGTGCAATGCCGAGCGTCAGGAAAGCCCAGGCGATGTTGGTCCAGGGCCGCGACCAGCGCACCCACTGCTGGTCGATTCCGCCGCCCAACAGCGCCGCGATGGCGAAAGCGAAAGCCACCGAGAACCCGACGTAGCCCGTGTACAGCATCGGCGGATGGAATATCAGACCGGGGTCCTGCAGCAGCGGATTCAGGTCGTTTCCGTCCAGCGCCGCGGGCAACAGGCGCTCGAACGGATTGGATGTGAAGAGGATGAACAACATGAAGCCGAGGCTGATCATGCCGAGAACCGCGAGCACGCGCGAGGCGAAGGCCTCCGGCAGCTTCCGGCTGAACAGGGCGACCGCGGCCGTCCAGAAGTTCAGAATCAGTATCCAAAGCAGCAGCGAGCCCTCATGCGCGCCCCAGACACCGGACACACGGTATTCCCAGGGCAGCCTGAGGTTGGAGTTCGCGGCCACGTAACGCACGGAAAAGTCCTGGACGACCATCAGGTACGCCAGAACCGCAAACGAGGCGGTCACGAAAAACAGCTGTGCGTACGCCGCCGGACGGGCCAAGGACATCCAGGCCGCATCGTCGCGGGCCGCGCCGTAGAGCGGCAACGTACTTTGCAGCACTGCTGCCAGCAAAGCGAGAATCAGCGCCATCTGGCCGATTTCTGGGATCATCCGTAGTAGCCTCTAATATTGATTCAGACATCCCCTGCGGCCATTATGCGCGATTTAGCGTGCCTGTTTATTGACTCAACTCACAAAAGCCCCGGTCATTTGCGCCAGTTGAGCGCGGCCGAGGTCTGCTCGCGCTGGTCGGATTGTTCGGATTCGACGGTGATGTCGAGGCCTTTCTGCAGCAGGTACTTCAGCGTGATGACCTGACCGATGCCGAGCAGCGACACGCCGTAGCTGACGAAGAACTTGGGCGACAGCTGCTTGCCGATGGTCAGCGTCGAGCCGCCGAGTGCGCGCGAATCGCTGATGGAGGCCTGGTCCAGGCCGATTTGGCGGCCGAGCGTACCGACCAGCACTGAGCCGCCGGCGTTCAGCGCCATCGAACGCGCGTTGATGGAGTTGGCCTGGCCGGCGCTGACCTGGGTGATCGGGCGGCCGAACAGCAGCCAGGACAGCGCATCGGAATCCGACATGGCCGGATTGGACACCACGCGCGTGCGCGGCCGCGAGGCCAGGCCGGTGATCTCCAGGCCGACGGTGATGTTGGCGTCCTCGATCACGCGCTCGGTCAGCACGTCCAGGCGCGGCTCGTACACCGGGCTGTTGTTGTAGGCGATGTTGCCGCGCTTGATCTGCAGCGCCTGGCCGTAGGCGGCGTAACGCCCGCCCAGGTTGAGCGTGCCGGTCAGCCGGGTCGGCGCGTCGTGCGGACTGTTCACCGCGACCTTGCCGCTGACCGTGCCGTCAAGACCGTAACCGACGACACGGACTTTTTCGCTGGCGCTGACCTCGAGCTTCAGGCCGAGCTTGAGCAGATCGGCGGCGGTTTTCTCCGGTGCCGGATCGACCACCGTCACGTCGCCGGACACGGTGACGCCGGTGCTGATCTTCTCCAGGTTGACCAGGCCTTCGCTCAGCGCGATGTCGCCGGCCAAGCTGTACACGCCGCCGGCATAGCCGAGCAGCAGATCGGTGTCGGCGGTCAGCTGCAGGTCGGGCGTGTCGGCCAGGTCGATGCCGCGGCCGCGCAGGCGCAGATCGATCGGCTGCGGCAACTGGTCGGCCGGATCCCAGACGCCGGTCACCGTCAAGCGGCCGTCGCCGGAACGGATCGAGCCCTTGACCAGCATCGCCAGGTTGTCGCGGCTGGTGGCGGTGATCTGGCCGTCGCTCAACTTCAGACCGAGCGCGGGAATCTGCACGCTGAAATCCTGCAGGCGGTAGGCGCCGTTGATCAGCGGTTCGGCGCGCGTGCCGGCCACCGTGACCTCGCCGGCGATGCGACCGGTCGGCTGCGCCAGATCGAGCGAGAACAGCTCCAGCCAATCCAGTCGATTGACCTGTAGGCGCAATTTGCCGGACAGCGGCGAGGCGTCCTCGAAGCCGGTGGCC
Organism: Arenimonas sp.; assembly: GCA_041913425.1. Classification (GTDB taxonomy): domain Bacteria; phylum Pseudomonadota; class Gammaproteobacteria; order Xanthomonadales; family Xanthomonadaceae; genus Arenimonas. Next base: position 24,150 of record JAYSFF010000005.1, read on the forward strand.
AGTTCGCCGTCGATGAAGCCGTCCTGCGGCAGGCGCGCGCTGACCCTGCCGTTGAAACGCCGGCCGAGCCATTCGGCATCCAGGCGCACGTCATCCAGACGCGCGACGTCGGCGCCGTTGCCGGATTTGACCCCGATGCCGAGCGTGGGCACGCGCAGCTCGGCGAAGCCGCCGGCGGCCAGCGCGAAATCCTTGGGCAATTCGCCGGTCAAGGACGCCATGCCGCGGTAGATGAACTCCCGGCCGGTGTTGTTGAGCCAAGGTTCGAGCAGGGCCAAGGGGAAATCCCGGCCATCCAAGGCGATGCGGCTGCCCATGTCCTGCGCGCACAGGCGCGCGCCGCCGGATGCGCCGGCCAGACAGAACGGGCTGAAGGCGTATCCCGCCGCCGGGAAGCGCAGTTGCATAGGCGTGGCCAGCTGCCACTGGCCGAAGCTGTCGCCGTCCAGGCGCAAGCCCTGCAGCGCCAAGCGCGGTTCGGTTTCCGACCATTGCAGACGGCCGTCGGCATCCAATGCGTAGGTGCCGGCGCGCGCCGCCACGCGCAGGCTGGCATCGGCCGGGCGGCCGCGCATCTCGGCGCGCAGCGACTGCAACGTCTGGCCGTCGAACGCTAGCTCGTCGGCCTCGAGTACGGTCAGTGCGCCGCTCACGGTGTCGCCCTGCAGGCGCAGTGCGCCGATGCGGTAACCGAACGCCGACAGACCGCTGCCGCGCAGGTCGATCCGGTAATCCGGCAGGCGCGGATCGCCTTCCAGATGCGCCGTGCCTTCGATGCGGCCGCTCCAGTCGGGATGCAGGTCGTCGAGCGCCAACGGCTGCAGCGCGGCATCGACCCGGATGCGCGTGCCGCCCTCGCCTTTCAGGCGCAGTCGCGAGCCGCCGATGCCCAGATCGGCCTCGCCGTCCACGGCCATGCCGGTAAAGCGCAGGTCGGCCTTGCCGGCCAGCGCGCGGCCGCGCAGGCTGCCGCCGAGCCGGTCGATGCGCAGCGCGCCGCGCCAGTCCTTGCCGGCTTCGCCGATGGCCGAGGCCTTGATGTCGGCATCCACCGCGCCGGGGAATGCGGCATGGAAATAACCCGGATCGAACTTGCGCAGGCCGCCCTCGAAGGTGAACTCCAGACGCGGCGACCAGACCGCTTTCAGGCGTCCGTTCAGGCCGCCCTGCGCGGTTTCCACCGTCAGCGTCGGCAACTCGGCCGAGGATTTGCCGCCCGTGCCCTGGAAGCGGACTTTCGCGCTGTCGGCGGCGCGCGCCAGACGCGCGTCGCCGCGCACCCGCCACTGCGCCAGACTGCCGGACCAGGTGGCCTCGCCGCTGAGCTTGACCGGCGCGCCGCCGGCTTCGCCGTCGGCCAACGGCAACGGATAATCGCGCACCTGCAACGTGATGCCGTCGCTGGCGAAATCGCCGCTGTCGGCGAAACTGCCGGCGGCGCGGAAGCGGCCGCCGCCGAACAGCAGCTGCAGTTCCTCCAACACGATGCGCCCATCGGCGCGTGCGATGCGCGAGGGCTCGATCACCAGCGTCTGCCCGTCGCGGCTGAGCTCGCCGGCGAGCTGGGCATGGCCGCTGCCGCCGGACGCCGCCAACTGCGCGCGGTACACGCTGTCGTCGACGAACCCGAGCCGGCGCGGCTCGAACGCCTCGGTGCTGGCGCTGAGGAACCAGAACGGCTTGCCGTCGCGGTCGGTGAGCTGCCACTCCAGGCGGGCCGGTTCCGGTATGGCGCCGTCCAGCGCCAAACGGAAGCGCGTGGCGTTGCCGTCGGCGCGCAGGCGCAGCGATTGCGGCGTGCCGCCGGTATCCAAGCGCACGCGCCCGGACAGCGCGGTGTCGTACTGGCGGCTCGGCCGGTAATGGCCCTGGAATTCGATCAGGCCGTGTTCGGACACCGCCTGCAGACCGGGGATGCGCAGATAGCCGGGCTGCAGATTGAAGCCGCCGGTGACCGACTTCAGCGCGTACAGCGGCGTGTCCTGTTCGAACAGCTGCAGGTCGGAAACCTGCAGGCTGTCGACCCGCACGCCGAGCGGCAGGTCGAGCGCCGGCAGGCTGTCCGGCCAACGCGGGAACTCGAACGGCGTGTCGTCCTTGGCCAGATGGATGCGCACGCGCCGGGCGCGCAGCAGTTCGACGTTGAGGTTGCGCACCAGCAGCGGGCTGAGCGCGGCGCGGATCTCCAGGCTGCCGGCCTCGAAGCTTTGCGTGGCGTCGCGGTAGCGGATGCGTTCGAAGCGCAGGCCGTCGAGGATGCGGCCATCGACCCGTTGCCAGCTCAGGCTGGCGCCGGCCGGCAACTGCCCCTGCAGGCGCGCCAGCGCGAAATCGCGGCCGGACTCGGTGCGCAGCAGCCATTGCAGCAGCACAAAGCACGCCAACAGCAGGAGCAGCGGCAACCACAGCCAGCGCAGGAGGCGGCGCGCGTTCACAGGTCGGGCCCGATGGCGAAGTGGATGCCGATGCCGGGCTTGGGCCCGTCGAAGCCGTAAGCCAGGTCGAAGCGCACCGGTCCGATCGGCGAGCGCCAGCGTGCGCCGGCGCCGACGCCGATGTGGGCGCTGGGCTTGCGGTCGAAGGCGTCGCCGACGTCGACGAAGCCGGCCACCGCCCACTCGGGATTCAGCCGGTACTCGTATTCGGCGCTGGCCACCGCCAGATAGCGGCCGCCGAAGTTGTAGCTGCCGATGTACTGGCCGATCTCCTTGTAGCCGTAGCCGCGCACGCTCTGATCGCCGCCGGCGTAGTAGCGCAAGGACGGCGGGAACAGCGCGTAATCCGGCGTCCAGATCGCGCCCAGCTCGGCGCGCAGCAGCAGGCGGTTGCCGTCATCCAGGCCGAGCACGCGTTTGTGCTTGACGCCGGCCTGCACGAACGGCGACTTGGATTCGCTGAATTCATAGCCGGTACGCAACTGGTAGTGCCAGGCGCGGCCGTCGCGCGGGTAGTTGGGGTCGTCGCTGTCGCGCCAGACCGCGTTGAATTCCGGATACAGCACCGAGGTGTACAGGTCGAACGGCACGTTCTGGTCGACGTCGGGGATGAACTCGTCGAAACGCTCGCGGCGGACGTTGACGCTGGCCAGCAGCTCCCACTTGCGGATCTGGCCGCTGCGGCTGAACACCGCCTCCAGATAGCGGCTGTTGGAACCGGTGTATTCCTCGTTGCGCGCGACCAGGCCGATGCCGTACCAGCCGTCCAGCCACTGGAAGGCCGGGATGCGGTACAGCGTGGTGAAGCTCTGCTCGTTCTGCGCCCAGGCGGCAGTGGCGTCCAGCTTGTGGCCGCGGCGGTTGATCCAGCGCCGCTCGACGCCGTACTCGACGCCGAAGCCGGTCTTGGTGCCGAAGCGCGCGCTGGCGTGCTGGCTGGTGCGCTGGGCGCGGGTCAGGTTGACCAGGATCGGCACTTCGCCGTCCTGCTTGGCCGACAGCTCCGGCACGATCTGGATCGAACTGAAGTAATCCAGCTTGCCGAGCGATTCCTGCAGGCGGTTGATCTGCGGCTGCGAATACGGCTTGCCGCGCTCAAAATCGACCAGCTTGTCGAGCAGGCCTGGCTCGAAGCCGTGGCCTTCGAAACGCACCGCGCCGTAGCGGTAGCGCGGGCCGCTGTCCCAGGCCAGATCGATGTCGGCGGCGCCTTCGGCGCGGGTCACGCGTACCGCGTGCACGCTGTTGCGCTGGTCGAAATAGCCGCGGTCGAGCAGGGCCTGGCCGATGGCGGCCTTGTTGTCCTCGTAGGTGCCGTGCACGAAGGGCGCGCCCTCGACCGGTTCGAAGCCTTCCAGCCAGAAGCCGATGAAGCGGTCGCCGCCGGCCGCGCCGTCCATGCGCAGACTGCGTTGACGCACGGTCACCGGCGAACCGGGCGCCACATCGAGCACGAGCCGCACGGCCTCGCCTTCGCGCTCCAGCCGGCTGCTGACCGTGGCGCTGTAATAGCCCAGCGGCTCCAGACTGTCTTCCACCTGCCGGTTGATGTTGCCGACGTAATAGGCCAGGCGGCCTTCGCTGATGTCGACCGCCTTGTCGCCGGCTTCCGGCAACGCGATGGCGGCGCGCACGTGCGCCTCCAGCAGCGGATCGAGCCCGTTGATCCGCATCGGCAGCAATTGCGCGGCTTGCGCCGGAAAGGCGCAGAGTCCGAGCAGAAGGGGGATGAGCGGCCGCATACCGCATTTTACGGGCCGTTTCGCGCCAACGGCAAGCGCGCTCACGGCCGGATCGGCGCGGGGTACAGGCGGCCTTCCCGTTTCGGCCGAAAGCACGGCAGGCGCTGGAAAAAATCCGGGGAGCCGTGTTCAGGATGCCAACCGGGCGCGCCGCTGAGCGGAATCGGCCGTAGCTCCTGCGGATCGTTCAGACAGTCGCCGGCGCGCACGCGCGCCGCCAGCAACGCATCCGTCTGCGCGTCGTCCATCGGCACCGGATGCGCGATCACCAGCGCCTTGGCCACCAGGGCGATGGCCGGCGTCAATGCGTGCTCCATCAGCGCGTGGCCGAACAGCCGGCACTGCAGCGCGCCGCGGTCTTCGGCCGCCTGCCAACCGCGGAACACCGTCGGCCAATCGTGCGCGTCCCAGGCCGCCAACAAGCGCTCGTCGTGCAGCCGGACGATCGCGCCGGCTTCGTCGAAATGGGTCATCGCGCTCTGCGCGCGGGTGCGCCGGCCGGCGCCGACGCGCGCCAGATCCTCGACCTGGCGCCGGTTCAAGGCGGCCTTCAGCGCCGGAAAGCGCATCCAGACGAAGGCGTTGAACAGGTCGTGCCAGTTGTCGCCGCGCGTCGCGATCAGGCCGTGGTCATGGATCCGGCGTTCGTAATGCAGGCCGTCGTCGAGCGTTTCCTGCGCCGCGAAACGCAGCCGCGCGCCGGCGTCCGACATCGGCGCATGCCACAGCGCGTTCAGGCCATCGACGCCGGGCCACTGCGGCTGACGGCACAGGCCGCGTTGGGCCTCGGTCAGGCCGTCGAAGGCGGGATGCGCGAACAGCGACGCCGGCACCTCGGCGCGCGCGGGCGCCCGATAACGCATGCGTCGCTCAGTGCCGGCGGGCGGCGTTCAGCGCCAGCGCCTGCACCGCCGCCGGGATCTCGGCCGCGGCGGCCACGGTGCGCATGCGCTCGGCATCGCCGACGAAATCGTCGTGGTGCTCGAGCGCCCAGGTCAGCGGATACGGCATGTGCACGGCGGAACCGCCGATGTGCAGCACCGGCGCGATGTCCGAACGCAGGGAATTGCCGACCATCAGGAACTGCTCCGGCGCCAGGCCGAATTCGGACAGCACGCGCCGGTAGGTGGCCGGATCCTTCTCGGACACGATCTCGATGCGGCCGAACAGCTCCGACAGGCCGGACTTGGCGACCTTGCTCTCCTGATGGAACAGGTCGCCCTTGGTGATCAGCACCACCTGGTGCTCGCGCGCGATCTCGGCCACCGCCGGCGCGATGCCGTCCAGCAGCTCGACCGGGTGCGACAGCACCTCCTTGCCCAGGTTCATGATTTCGTGCAAGTGACGGGCGCTGATGCGTTCGCCGGTCAGCGCGATGGCGGTCTCCAGCATCGACAGGGTCATGCCCTTGGCGCCGTAGCCGAACACCTTGATGTTCACGCGCTCGACCTCGAGCAGGCGTCCGTGCACGTTGGCGTTGTCCAGGTCGAGGTAATGGCCGAGGATGCGCTCGAAGTGGTCATGCACCTCGCGGTAGAAGCCTTCGCTGTGCCAGAGCGTGTCGTCGGCGTCGAATCCCACCAGTTTCAGCATGGCCTTGCCCTCGGTTCGTGTCGGCGTATTGTAACGCGCCGGCTCAACCGGGTTCGCGCCACAGGCGGGCGCCCAGGAAAATCAGCCGCAGCTGCTGCACGAAATGTTCGACCAGCTCGCGCTCGTCCTGCTGCCGGCCGGCGGGCAGGTCGAGGATGTCGGTGGCGGCGTTCAGCATGGTGCTGACCACCAGGCTGCAGATCAGCTCGATGGTCTGGCCGGACAGGCCGGGCACGGTGCCGAGCTCGCGCATGTCGTGCGCCATCTCGTGCACGAAATGCTCTTCCTCGCGGCGGATGGCCTTGCGGATCACCGGCGAGCCGCCGCTGCGTTCGCCGACGATGAACGCGAACATCAGCCGGTTCTGCTCCAGGTAGCGCTTATAGACCAGCACCGAGTTGTGCAGCATGTCCTTGGGCGGAAAACCGCTGCGGCGCGCTTCGCGCAGCAATCGGCGCAGGGTCACGCCGCCCTCCTCCACCAAGGCCAGGCCGAGCTCGTCCATGTCCTTGAAGTGGCGGTAGAACGAGGCCGGCACCACCCCGATCTCGCGGGTCACCTCGCGCAGGCTGAGCGAGGTGAAGCCCCGGCCCTGGCCGACCAGCGTCAGCGCCGCCTGCATCAACTGCTGGCGCGTGTGCTGCTTGCGGGCGTCGCGGCGGTTGCCGGACGCGGTGAGGGCGGGCGGATGGCTGGACACGACGGCGTTCCCAAGGAGTGAACCCAGTATAAACACCGCCGGCCCCGGTGCAACGCGAAATTGACTTTCTCGGGTATTTTAGTGAACATGTGTTCACTTACAATTCCCGTAACGACATGACCGCCTCCACTGCCGCATTCTGGCAAATCCCCTGGCTCAAGCCGCTGAACGACGTCGAGGCCTGGAACCGCGTCCTGCAGCTCGCCAACCGGACCTGGTCGCTGACCGAAGTCCGCGCCCGCGTGCTGTCGGTGGTGCGCGAGTGCGCCGATGCGGTCAGCCTGCACCTGAAGCCCAACGGCCGCTTCAAGGGCTTCGTGCCCGGCCAGTACCTGAGCCTGACCCTGCCCTGCAACGGCGTGCTGAAATCGCGCAGCTTCAGCCTTTCCAAGGCGCCGGCGCGCGACGGCAGCCTGCGCCTGACCATCCGGGTCAAGCCCGATGGCAGCGTATCCAAGGCCGCCGCGGAACTGAAGGCCGGCGACGTGGTGACCATCAGCCAAGCCATGGGCGAGTTCACCCTGCCGGATCCGGAACGCGGCGTGCTGCTGCTCTCGGCCGGCAGCGGCATCACGCCGATGATGGCGATGTTGCAGGATTGGGCCGGTCGCGGCAAGCGTCCAGACGTGGTGCTGGTGCACAGCTGCCGGCATCCGTCCGACTGGATCTTCCGGGATGAGTTGCAAACACTCGTTCACCGATGGCCGGAACTGCGTGTACACAGCCGCTTCACCGGCCGCGATGGCCGCCTGCACACCGAGGATCTGGCGGCGTTGGTGCCGGATTACGCCGAGCGCGACACCCTGCTGTGCGGGCCGGAAGGCTTCATGGCCGACATCGCCGGCCACTACCGCGCGCACGGCCTGTCGGCGCGCCTGAAGCAGGAGCACTTCCAGGCCTTCAAAACCGAGATCCGCCCGGATGCGCCGGAATACCGCGTGTTCGGCGCCGACGGCCAGGCCGCGTTCACCGCCCGCAACGGCCAGAACCTGCTGGAGGCGGCCGAACGGCAGGGCCTGAACCCGGCGCACGGCTGCCGGCGCGGCATCTGCATGACCTGCACCTGCCGCAAGCTCGGCGGCACCGTACACAACCAATTGACCGACACCCTGTCCGGCGACGGCGACGAGTGGATCCAGCTCTGCGTCTCGACCCCGGTCAGCGACCTGCATCTGGAGATGGCCCCGTGAACAAACCCGACCTCAGCCCCGAACAGCTGGACGCCTTCCGCGAGGAACTCGACCGCCTGCGCGCCGACACCCTGGCCGACCTCGGTGAAACCGACGCGCGCTACATCCGGCGCGTGCGCGCCGCGGTGCAGGGCAGCGCCATCGCCGGCCGCGGCCTGCTGATGTTCGGCGTCGGCCCGGTCAGCTGGGTCGCCGGCATCGCCGCGCTGGCGCACGCCAAGATCCTGGAGAACATGGAGCTCGGCCACAACATCCTGCACGGCCAGTACGACTGGATGAACGACCCCAGCCTGCATTCGCGCACCTATTCCTGGGACATGGCCTGCGCGCCGGAGAACTGGCGCAAGTCGCACAATGTGGAGCATCACAACCACACCAACATCCTGGGCAAGGACGAGGACTACGGCTACGGCCTGTTCCGCCTCGACCCGAAACAGCGCTGGAAGCCGTCCTACCTGATCCAGCCGCTGAGCTACCTGATGCTGGCCGCCAATTTCCAATGGGGCATCGCCATCCAGGACCTGAAGCTGGGCCGCTGGCTGAAGGGCCGGGTCAGCACCCGGCGCATGCGCGTGCTGGCCAAGCCGTTCCTGAAGAAGGCCGGCTCGCAGGTGTTCAAGGACTACGTGCTGTTCCCGGCGCTGGCGTTCTGGCAGTTCCCGCGCGTGCTGCTCGGCAACCTGATCGCCAACGGCATCCGCAACGTGTGGACCAACGCGGTGATCTTCTGCGGCCACTTCACCGCCGACGCCCAGCTGTTCACCATCCGCGAAACCCGCGACGAATGCCGCGGCGGCTGGTACCTGCGGCAGATCCTGGGTTCCAGCAATCTGGAGGGCGGCCGCTGGTTCCACATGCTGACCGGCAACCTGAGCCACCAGATCGAGCACCACCTGTTCCCGGACATGCCCTCGCGGCGCTACGCCCAGATCGCCCCGAAGGTGCGCGAAATCTGCGCGCGCTACGGCGTGCACTACAACACCGGCGGCTTCTGGAAACAGTACGGCAGCGTGATGTGGCGCATCCTGCGCCACGCCTTTCCGTCGAAACGGCAGGTCGCCCCGGCGGCCTGAACCGGGTTCAGTCGCCCGGCTTGCGGTACAGGTGCACGAAGCGGTCGGTGCGGCCGCGGATGGCCGGATCGAACGCGCTCAGGCTGCGGTCGTCGGCCGGATTGCGCAGCACCGGAATCGCCGCGGTCCATTCCAGGCCGTAACGCCGCAGTTCGGTGATGACGAACTTCTCCTCGATGCGGTGCAGGCTCTTGGCGTCCCGGGTGCCGGTGCCGTCCTTGGCCGAATGGTCGACCACCAGCAGATGCGCGCCGGGCTTGAGCGCGGCCACCAGCTGGCCGAGGAACACCCGGTCGTTGATGGCCGGCCAACCGTGTTCGGGATCGGCGTAATACAGATCATGCAGCGACTGATTGATCAGCGCGCCGTCCAGACTGGCCGGCTCCAGGCCGAGGTCGTCGTTTGAAATCAACCGGTACTCCACGTTCGGCAACCGGCCGTCGGCCAGGCGCGCTTCGAACGAACGCTGCACGAAGCGCTCATATGGCGCGTTGTTGAGCAGCAGCACCCTGCCTTTCCTGCCGACCACGCCGGCCAGGATTTCGCTGTAATACCCGCCGCCGCCGAATACGTCGGCCACGGTCATGCCGCGCTCGAAGCCGGCCAAGGCCAGCACCTGCTGCGGTTTCTCGCGCAGATCGCGCTCGCGGTCGGCGGCGCTGCGCGCCGGATCATTCAACGCGTCGGCGATGCGGCCATTGGCGCCGGCGGCCACCGGCTGCGACAACGCCAACAGGACGAGGGCGCCGGTCAGGAACGAAGAGACGTTGGGCATGGCAGGACTCCGGAATTTCGCACAGCATACGGACATCACGCCGTGCCGGCATCTGCCGGAAGTCATTGGCCGGCTCAGAGCGACACGATGCCTTTCAGATAACGCCGGGCGCGGCCGGAAACGGACACGCCCTCGCTGTCGAGCGCGCAGTGCAGCAGGCCGGTACGCGCCGAAGCCTGCAGCGCGGTGAGCTGCATGCGGCCCAGACGCGCGGCCCAGAACGGCGTCAGCGCGGCATGGATGGAGCCGGTCACCGGATCCTCGTAGCCGCCGTTGGCCGGCCAGAAATAGCGCGAGACGAAATCGACGCCGTCGGCGTCGCCGGCCGCGGTCACGCACACATCGCGCGGCGCCACGCGGGTCAGCAGCGCGGCGTCGGGCCGCAGCGCGCGCACCTGCGCGGCGTTCTCGTACACCGCGATCCAGGCCTGCTCGTTGGCCCAGACTTCCGCAGGCTTAGCGCCCAGCCCGGCCAGCAGATCGGCCGGCGGATCGGCCACCGGCTGCGGCGCGCGGTTCGGGAACCGCATGCCGATCAGGCCGTCGCCGGATTCGGTGACGGTGATGTCACCGACCGCCTTGGCGTGGAACACCAGCGGCTGCGCGCGGCCCAGCTCGTGCATCAGCACGAAGGCGCCAGCCAGCGTGGCGTGGCCGCAGAACGGGATTTCGCCGATCGGCGAGAACCAGCGGATGTGGAAGCGGCCGTCGTCCTGGTGCACCAGGAACGCGGTTTCCGACAGGTTGTTCTCGGCCGCGATGGACTGCATCAGCGCGTCCGGCAGCCATTCCACCAAAGGCACCACCGCCGCCGGATTGCCGGTGAACGGCCTATCAGCGAAAGCGTCGACGATGTACATCGCGTAGTTCATAGCCTCTCCCCCAAAGGACGCATCAAAAAAGCCCCGGCAGGCCGGGGCGATGAAAATCACTTTAGCAAGGCAAGGTCTTTGAGTCCAGACCTAAGCCAAACGACGGCTATCAGTTAACTTCTCGGAATGTAACCGGAATGGACTCGGCGCCGAACGTGAGCATAACCGTAAACTCTGGCGGCTGCTTCCTATTCTTCTTGGGCAAATCCATCCTGATCTGCCCAGAAACAACCTCATCCTTTGAAATGGTGTTAGCTTTCAATGCTCTCTGTTCAAGAGCCTGCGAAGATTGAAGAGCAATTTGGGCTGATCGGTCAAATAACTCCTGATTCCGACGATTAGCATCAGCCTGAGCTGCATAAGCTGCCGCGCCATTGTAGGTATTCGAAGAATAAGTTCCATATGTGTTGGCAGAACCATAAGCAGTGCCGCCATAGCCTGAAACTTGAGCATTAGTCCTTCCGGAATAAGACCCGTAAGAGTTACTATAACCAGCCATCGAAGCATTGTAGGTATTCGCAGTTGCAGCCAAACCATTTGCAACTGCGAGCCAAGCCTGCCTTGACCTCTCTTTTTTAAGTAACTCAGCGTAGGTATAAACCTTTACAGGGCTACCAGCTGATGTCACAAGAAAGGATCGCTCACTGACATTAACGGGCAGTTCACCAAAATTCTGAATCACAACAGCGAGCCAGCCAGCCTTATTTGACTCTGGGACAAATTGAATCCCATAGTGAAATCTCTCATTTTTATGAATTAAGAATGCGACTCCGTTATGGTATTCGACTGATTGGCCAGGAGAAGCTACTGGCTCAAAAATCCGTGTTGCAGCATGCGAAACTCCGCACAGAACCCCAAGAAGTAAAAATGCCAGAGCTTTTTTCATATATAGCCCAAACTTATTATGTAAGCGGCGAAATTAGCCCATGCAAGATGCATCGGTCAATAAGAATTTTTCTTAGAGCGCAATAACCTAACAATCGTCACAGCAGGGCGCGGCTGCCGTCGACGAAACGGTCGAGCGCGACGCGCAGTTCCGGCAACTGCTTCTCGTCGCCGTAGGCGTACAGGAACACCAAGCGGCCGTTCAGCACGGTGACCGCGCCGACGCAGGAAATCACCGCCTGCTGGACGCCGTTCGCGGTCTGCACGCTCATCGGCACGCGCAGGGTGAAGCGCAGCGAACCGGGGTCGTTGCCGTACACCTGCGGCTTGCCGATTTCGCCGTAGCTGACCTCCAACTGTGTGCCGGCGGCCTCGCTCATGCGCTCGTTGGCCTTGGCGCCATCGGCTTTAATCAGCTCATTGGTGTCGAGCAAACCCATGGTCTTGGCGATTTCGACGCGGCCGAGCTGCCAATCCGCGGCGCTGATCTCGGCGTTCTCGATCGAACGCATGACCTGCACCTGGAAGCCCGGGCGGCGCAGGTTGTCGGCCTTGCCGGCCAGCATGTCGCGGTAGTCGCTTTCGGCGATGAAGTATTCCACCAGTCGGTTGCTTTCCGGCAACGCGGCGGCGGTGATGTCGAACAGCGGGCGCACCGTCTCGCTGGTGCGGATGTAGCCGCTCGGCACGGAGACCTTGACCTGCTTGCCGCCGACGCTGAGCGGCACGGCCTGGTCGGCGGAGGCGAAGGCGGAGCACGCCAGCAGGACGACGGCGGCGAGAAGTCGGAACGGATGGCGCATGGAATTTCCCCGGTTTGTCGTATGGATGGAATCGGACATCAGTATGCCATTAAAACAAAAAGCCGCCCGAAGGCGGCTTTTCCGGTCACCCGTGGCGGCTCAGCCGCACTTGCTGTAACCGCAGTTCAGGCAGGTCTGGCAGCCGTCCATCAGCACGAGCGCCTTGGTGCTGCACTTGTGGCACATGGTGGCGGTGGGAGGAAAAGAGGCTCCCTCGCCGGACTGCGATGCCGCCTCGTCGGCGCTGGAGCGCCCGGCATCCACGGCGAGGTCGCCCTCAGGAGAGACTACTTTTTTTTTAGTGCGGTTCTCGTAGGCCGCACGTTTTTCGGCGATCAGCGCGCGCTGCGCGTCGCTGAGCTCCGGATCCACGATCATGCCGATGGATTTCAGGTGCTCCTCCACCACCGAGCCGATCTCGGCCACGATGGAGGGCATGTACACGCCGCCGGCCTTGAAGTAGCCGCCGCGCGGATCGAACACCGCCTTCATCTCCTCCACCAGGAAGGTCACGTCGCCGCCCTTGCGGAACACGGCGCTCATGATGCGGGTGATGGCGACCACCCACTGGAAGTGGTCCATGTTCTTGGAGTTGATGAACACCTCGAACGGGCGGCGCAGCTCGTGGTCGGTGCCCGGGTTGAGCACGATGTCGTTGATGGTCACGTACATGGCGTGCTCCACCAGCGGCGACTTGATCTTGTAGGTGGCGCCGACCAGCGATTCCGGGCGCTCGACCTTCTCGTGCATGTGGATAATCTCGGCGCCCAGGGCGGCCGGCGCGGCGCTCACCGGCGCGGCGACGGCCGCGGTCTCGGCGGCGGCTTTGTCCTCCGGCTTCTGCACGCTATAGGATTTGATTTTTTTTGTAATTTTGATGGCCATTACTGCTCTGACTCCTGGGTGTTTGTGATTCGGACGGCGCGCGCGGCCCAAGCCGCGCGGCGCGGATTACGTGTTACTTGCCGGCGGACTTCTTGGCCGGTTTCTTGGCGGCTTTCTTCACCGCCGGTTTTTTGCCGGCGGATTTCTTGGCCACCGGTTTTTTGACGGGCGCTTTCTTGGCCGCGGCCTTTTTCACCGGGGCTTTCTTGGCCGCCGCCTTCTTGGCCGGAGCTTTCTTGACCGCAGCGGCGGCTTTCTTCTCGAGCTTGGCCTTCACCGAGGCGATGGCGTTCTTGACCGCCTTGGCCGCGGCCGAGCGTTCGGCTTGGGTGATGGCCTGCTTCACCGCCTTGCCGGCATCGGAGCGTTCGGCTTTGGCGATGGCCTGCTTCACCGCCTTGGCGGCATCGGAACGCTCGGCCTTGGCGATGGCCTGCTTCACCGCCTTGGCGGCGTCGGAACGTTCGGCCTTGGCGATGGCCTGCTTGACCACCGGCGCGGCCTTGCGGCCGATTGCGGCGGCGGCCTTCTTGGCCTCCGCCTGCACCTTCTTCACCGCACCCTGCACCGCACTTCCGGACTTCTTCGTTGCCATCTCATTCCCCCCGTCGGGATTCTAGGAACTTGCCGTGGAACCGCTCAGAACTTGCCGTAGTAACCTTCTTTCAGGGCGTCGAACAGGTTGGCGGCGGTGTGCATCTCGCCGTCGTATTCGATCTCCTCGTTGCCCTTGACCTCGACCACGGAACCGTCCTCGAGCTCGAAGCGGTAGGTGGTGTTCTCCAGGTCGGACTCCTTGACCAGCACGCCCTGGAAGGCGGCCGGGTTGAAGCGGAACGTGGTGCAGCCCTTCAGGCCCTGCTGGTGGGCGTAGGTGTAGATGTCCTTGAAGTCCTCGTACGGATAGTTGGTCGGCACGTTGGCGGTCTTCGAGATCGAGGAGTCGATCCACTTCTGCGAGGCGGCCTGGATGTCGACGTGCTCCTTCGGCGAGATGTCGTCGGCGGCCACGAAGTAATCCGGCAACGCGGCTTCCGGGTCGGCGCTGTAGGGCATCGCGTTGGCGTTGACCAGCTCGCGGTAGGCCAGCAGCTCGTAGCTGTACACTTCCACCTTTTCCTTGGACTTCTTGCCTTCGCGGATCACGTTGCGGCTGTAGTGGTGCGCGAAGCTCGGCTCGATGCCGTTGGAGGCGTTGTTGGCCAGCGACAGCGAAATGGTGCCGGTCGGCGCGATCGAGCTGTGGTGGGTGAAGCGCGAGCCCTTCTCGGCCAGCTGCGCCACCAGCTCCGGCGCCACCGTGGCCACGCGCTGCATGTAGCGCGAGTACTTGGCGTGCAGCACGCGGCCCTTGATCTTCTGGCCGACCTTCCAGCCGTCGGCCTTCATCTCCGGACGCTTGCGCAGCATCTCGGCGGTGACCTTGAAGTCCTCGTCCATGATCGGCGCCGGGCCTTTCTCCTCGGCCAGCGCCAGGCCCACTTCCCAGCCGGCCAGCGCCATTTCGCGCGAGACCTGCTCGGTGAATTCCAGGCTCTGCTCGGAGCCGTATTTCATGCGCAGCATGGTCAGCGTGCTGCCCAGGCCCAAAAAGCCCATGCCGTGGCGGCGCTTGCGCATGATCTCGTTGCGCTGCTGCTCCAGCGGCAGGCCGTTGATCTCGACCACGTTGTCGAGCATGCGGGTGAACACACGCACCACTTCCTTGTATTCGTCCCAGTCGAACGCGGCCTGGTCGGTGAACGGATGGCGCACGAACAGGGTCAGGTTGATCGAACCCAGCAGGCAGGCGCCGTACGGCGGCAGCGGCTGTTCGCCGCAGGGGTTGGTGGCGCGGATGTTCTCGCACCACCAGTTGTTGTTCATCTCGTTGACGCGGTCGATCAGGATGAAGCCGGGCTCGGCGAAATCGTAGGTCGAGGCCATGATCCGGTTCCACAGCTGGCGGGCGCGGATATGGCCGTAGATCTTGCAGGCCACCAGGCCGTCGTCGCGGGTGACGTAGCCGGCGGTCACCGGCCAGTCGCGCCAGACCACCTTGGCGGCATCGTTCAGGTCGATGTCGCCCTGCTCCTTGACGCTGACCGGGAACACCAGCGGCCAGTCGGCGTCCTTGGCCACCGCGTCCATGAAGCCGTCGGTGATCAGCAGACTGAGGTTGAACTGGCGCAGACGGCCGTCTTCGCGCTTGGCGCCGATGAATTCCTTGACGTCCGGGTGCGAGACGTCGAAGGTGCCCATCTGCGCGCCGCGGCGGCCGCCGGCCGAGGACACGGTGAAGCACATCTTGTCGTAGATATCCATGAACGACAGCGGGCCGGAGGTGTGCGCGCCGGCGCCGGACACATACGCGCCGCGCGGACGCAGGGTCGAGAATTCGTAACCGATGCCGCAGCCGGCCTTCAGGGTCAGGCCGGCTTCATGCACCTTGTCCAGGATGCCGTCCATCGAGTCGGGGATGGTGCCGGACACGGTGCAGTTGATGGTGCTGGTGGCCGGCTTGTGCTCCAACGCGCCGGCGTTGGAGGTGATGCGGCCGGCGGGAATCGCGCCGCGGCGCAAGGCCCACAGGAAGCGTTCGTTCCAATAGGCCTGGCGTTCGGCGTCCGGCTCGGCGTCCGACAGCGCCTTGGCGACGCGACGGTAGGTGTCGTCGATGGTCAGATCGACCGGAGTGCCGTTCTTGGCCTTCAGGCGGTATTTCTTGTCCCAGATGTCCAAGGAGGCCGGTTGCAGCGGCAAGGCGTCGGTGTTCGGGGCGGGCACGCTTGCGGGAACGGCTTCCAGGCGGGGTGTACTCATGAGTTGCTTATCTCCCTGATAATTCGATGGATTCCAGCACATCCGTGCCGCCCCGTACTACATGTTGGGGTTTATCGTTTTAAAAACACAAGATGTTGTGTTTCCTCTGCGTACATTAAACACCTGCCAAAGGCCTGTCAACCGGAAAATTGTCACCCCATGTCAATTCATATTTGCTTAATTAACAGCGGGATAGACTGGCTTTACTGGCGTGGAACCGGACGTGAATCCGGGAATTTTTTCGTGCTTGTTATACTTGCCAACCCACCGATTCGAGGCCGATCATGCGCCCTACCCTGCGAACCGTCGCCTTCGCCCTATTGGGTACCGCCACCGGTGCTTTGGCCACCGGCCTGTACTTCAGCCAAGCGCCCACGCCGGCCGACACCGGCGCGGCGCCGCAATGGGGCATTCCCTTAGCCAGCGCCGCCGGCACCCCGGGTACCGGACAGGCGATGCCGACCCTGGCGCCGATGCTGGAGAAGGTCACGCCCTCGGTGGTCAACATCTACACCAAGCAGCGCGTGCGGGTGAACAACCCGATCGCCGAATTCTTCGGCGGCGGCCGCTACCCGCAGGAGCGCATCTCGCAGTCGCTGGGTTCGGGCGTGATCGTGGACGCCGCGCGCGGCCTGATCCTGACCAACAACCACGTGGTCGAAGGCGCCGACGAGGTGTCGGTCAGCCTGACCGACGGCCGCACCTTCGAGGCGCAGCCGGTCGGCTCCGACCCGGACACCGATATCGCGGTCATCCGCATTTCCGCCACCGGCCTGCAGGCGCTGCCGATGGCCGATTCAACCAAGCTGCGGGTCGGCGATTACGTGGTCGCGGTCGGCAATCCGTTCGGCCTGGGCCAGACCGTCACCAGCGGCATCGTCTCGGCCGTCGGCCGCAGCGGTCTGCAGGGTCTGGGCTACCAGAACTTCATCCAGACCGACGCCTCGATCAACCCCGGCAACTCCGGCGGCGCCCTAGTCAACCTCAACGGCGAACTGGTCGGCATCAACGTGGCCAGCTTCAACCCGCGCGGCAGCGCGGCCGGCAACATCGGCCTGGGCTTCGCCATCCCGTCGAACTTGGCAAAGGAGATCATGCGCCAGCTGATGGCCTACGGCGAAGTGCGCCGCGGCTCGCTGGGACTGGACGCCGAAACCGCGCAGACCACCGAACAGCCGATCGTCAAAGGCGCGATGGTGACCCGCGTATACCGCGGCAGCCCGGCCGAGGCCGCCGGCATCCGGCCCGGCGACGTCATCCTGCAGGCCAACGGCCAACGCATCGAGAGCGGCGAGGCGCTCAGCAACCTGGAGGGCCTGCTGCCGCTGAACGCGCCGGTGCGCCTGCAGCTGATGCGCGGTGCGCAGCGCCTGGAGCTCAGCGCCCAGCTGAAGGCCGCGCCCAAGGAGCTCGACGCCGGCCAGCTGGATCCGCGCCTGGCCGGCGCGGTGCTGATCGACACGCCCGAGCGCTACCGGCAGACCGGCATGCGCGGCGTCATCGTCAGCAAGGTGGCCGGCGGCAGCCGGGCCGAGCGCAATGGCCTGGAAGCCGGCGACCGCATCCTGGTGCTGAACCGGCAATCGGTGGCCGATTTGGCCGGCCTGCGCGCGCTGCTGTCGGCCAGCCCGCGCCGGCTCGAGCTCGGTCTGGCGCGCGGCCGGCAGTCGGGCTATCTGGAGATGCGCTGAAAAACACGGGGCCTGCACGCGCTTCGCGGTATCCTAAGCGCCTATGCCCGCCATCAAAGCCCTCAGTCTCGATCTCGACGACACCCTCTGGCCGATCTGGCCGATCATCGAACGCGCCGAAACCGCGCTGCACGAGTTCCTGCTGGTGCATGCGCCGGCCACCGCCGCGCAGTTCCCGATTCCGGCCATGCGCCACGTGCGCGAGCAGATCGCGCAGGCGCATCCGGAGCTGGCGCACGACTTCACCGCCCAGCGCAAGCTGTCGCTACAGCACGCGTTCCGGCTCTCGGGCGAATCCGAGGCGCTGGTCGATCCGGCGTTCGACGCCTTCTTCCGCGCCCGCAACGACGTCACCCTGTACGAGGACTGCCTGCCGGCGCTGGAGCGGCTGGCCGCGCGCTTCCCGCTGATCGCGCTGACCAACGGCAACGCCGACCTGCAGCGCACCGGCATCGGCCACTTCTTCGTCGGCTGCGTGTCGGCGCGCGACATCGGCCACGCCAAACCGCATGCGCCGATCTTCGAAGCCACCCGTCGCCGGCTCGACCTCGAGGCCGCGCAGATCCTGCATGTCGGCGACGACCCCTGGCTGGACGTGCAGGGCGCGCACGGCGCCGGCTTCCGCTCGGCCTGGATCAACCGCACCGGGGCGATGTGGCCGGCGGAGATCGCGGCCGCGCACGTCACCGTCACCGACCTCACGCAATTGGCCGACTGGCTGGAGGAGAACGCCGCATGAGCCTGAGCCCCGCTACGCCCGGACTGCGCTTCGAGCGCGCCGCCGGTTCGCGTCCGATCGACTTCATCGCGTCCGGCGGCTATCCGGCCTGGCTGGCGGCGCAGCCTGAGTTCTGCCGCAATTGGCTGGCCAGCCAGGGCTTCGCCGGCAAGGGCGGGCAGTTCGCGCTGCTGCCGGACGAATCCGGGCATTGGCAGCGCGTGCTGGCGGTGCTCGACGGCGACCATCCCTATGCCGTGGCGCACCTGCCCAAGCTGTTGCCCGCCGGCGACTACCATCGCGGCGCCGGCGATGCCATCGGCGCCGATGCGCTGGCCTTGGGCTGGGGTCTGGGCGCCTACCGCTTCGAACGCTATCTGGAACGCCGCGAACCGGCGCGCCTGCACGCCGAAGGCCACGCCGCGCACAGCCTGGCGCTGCTGGCCGCCAGCACGTTGGTGCGCGACATGGTCAACACCCCGGCCGAAGACATGGGACCGGAGCACTTGGAACAGCTGGTGCACGCCGCCGCGAGCGAATTCGGCGCGCGCAGCGAAGCGGTGGTCGGCGACGCCCTGCTGGAACGCGGCTTCCCGACCATCCACGCGGTCGGCCGCGCCGCGCACCGCGCACCGCGCCTGCTCCGGCTGGACTGGGGCGACGAGGCGCATCCGCGCGTGGTGCTGTGCGGCAAGGGCGTGTGCTTCGACACCGGCGGTCTGGACCTGAAACCGGCCGACGGCATGCGCAACATGAAAAAAGACATGGGCGGCGCCGCGCACGCCCTGGCGTTGGCGCGCCTGGTGATGCAAGGCAAGCTGCCGATCCGGCTGACACTGCTGATCGCGGCGGTGGAGAACAGCGTGGCCGGCAACGCCTTCCGGCCCGGCGACGTCATCACCACCCGCCAAGGGCTGAGCGTGGAGATCGACAACACCGACGCCGAAGGCCGTCTGGTACTGTGCGACACCCTGGCCCTGGCCGGCGAACTGCGGCCGGCGCTGATCATGGATTTCGCCACGCTGACCGGCGCCGCGCGCATCGCGCTCGGTCCCGACCTGCCGGTGCTGTACAGCAACCGCGACGACCTGGCGCAGGCTTATCTGGCGGCCGGCGAGGCACAGCACGACCCGCTCTGGCGCCTGCCGCTGTGGCAGCCGTACCTTACCTACCTGAAGTCGAACGTAGCCGATCTGGCCAACGCCGGCAGCAAGATGGCCGGCAGCGTGACCGCCGCGCTGTTCCTGCAGCGCTTCGTGCCCGCCGACATCGCCTGGACGCACGTGGACGTGTACAGCTGGAACGACGGCGACCGCCCGGGCAAGCCGGCCGGCGGCGAGGCGCAGGGCTTGCGCGCCGCCTTCACCCTGCTGCGGCAAACATATGACAACCGGCACTCGGCTTCGGCCTGAAGACGCCGCATACTCCCACCGAACCGTTTTCCCAGGACCCGACGATGAGCCGCCCAGAAACTGCCTTGCATGAATTGAAGATCGACCGCAGCCGCGGCGGCCGCCCGGCCGGCAGGCGGCGTTGGCCGCTGTATGCCGCCATCGCGGTCGTTGTGTTGCTCGCGCTGTTCCTGCTGCGCGGCGGCAAGCCGCTGGCGGTCGAGACCGTCAATCCGCGTTCGGCCGCTGAAGCCGGGCCGGCCTCGGTGCTCGACGCCTCCGGCTACGTGACCGCGCGTCGCATCGCCACGGTGTCCTCGAAGGTGACCGGCAAGGTCCGTGAGGTCTACATCGAGGAAGGCCAGAAAGTCGCCGAAGGCGAGATCCTGGCGCGCCTGGACGACCAGGACGCCGGCGCCCAGCTCGACGTGGCGCAGTCGCAGGTGGCCGCCAGCCGCTCGCAATTGGCCGAAGCGCAGGCGCAGCTGGCGCTGGCCGAAAGCAATTTCCGCCGCACCCGCGACCTGGCCGCGCAGCAGCTGGTGTCGAAACAGGCGCTGGATACCGCCAAGGCCGAGCGCGATTCGCGCGCCGCGCGCCTGGCCAGCCTGCAGAAATCCGTGGCGCTGGCGCTCGACCAACGCGCGGTGGCGGCTTTAGGCGTCGACAACACGGTGATCCGCGCGCCGTTTTCCGGCGTCATCATCGCCAAGGCGGCCCAGCCGGGCGAAATGATTTCGCCGATCTCGGCCGGCGGCGGTTCGATCCGTACCGGCATCGGCACCTTGGTCGACATGGATTCGCTGGAAGTGCAGGTCGACGTCAACGAAGCCTACATCGGCCGCGTGGCTCCAGGCATGCCGATCGAGGCGATGCTCAACGCCTATCCGGACTGGCGCATCCCTGGCTCGGTGATCGCCATCATCCCGACCGCCGACCGCTCCAAGGCCACGGTCAAGGTGCGCGTGGCGCTGGACAGCAAGGACCCGCGCATCGTGCCCGACATGGGCGTGCGCGTCAGCTTCCTGGAGAAGGCCGAAGCCGGCAAACCGCTGACCGGTTTCTGGATCCCGAACGCCGCGGTGGTCAAGGATGGCGACAAGGCCTTCGTGTTCACCGTGGCCGACGGCAAGGCCAGGCGCGTGCCGGTCACCGTGGCCGACGCCAACGACAGCGACAGCCGTGTGGTGAAAGGCCTGGGCAAGGGCGATTCGGTGATCGTCTCGCCGCCGGAAGGCCTGGCCGACGGCGCCGCCGTGGCCGGCAAGGCAGGCGCCGCGAAATGAACGGCGGCGACGCGCTGTTCCCGCTGGTCGAGATCCGCGGCCTGCGCAAATCCTACGTGCGCGGCAAGCAGGTGCTGGAAGTGCTGCACGGCATCGACCTGGACATCCCCGAGGGCGACTTCGTGGCGCTGATGGGCCCCTCCGGCTCCGGCAAGACCACCCTGCTGAACCTGATCGGCGGCATCGACTCGCCCAGCGGCGGCGAGCTGAAGATCGAGGGCCGGCGCATCGACGAACTGTCCGGCGACGCCTTGGCGGCCTGGCGCGCGGAAACGGTCGGCTTCATCTTCCAGAGCTACAACCTGATGCCGGTGCTGAGCGCGCAGAAGAACGTGGAGCTGCCGCTGCTGCTGACCGACATGGACACCGGCGAACGCCGGCGCCGCGCCGCCATCGCGCTCGACCTGGTCGGCATCGGCGACCGCGCCGGGCACAAGCCGAACGAACTGTCCGGCGGCCAGCAGCAACGCGTGGCCATCGCGCGCGCGCTGGTGTCCGATCCGCGCATCCTGATCTGCGACGAACCCACCGGCGACCTCGACCGCAAGACCGCCGACGAGGTGCTGACCCTGCTGCAGCGCCTCAACCGCGACTTCAAAAAGACCGTGGTGATGGTGACGCACGACCCGAAGGCGGCCGAATACGCCCGGCGCACGGTGCATCTGGACAAGGGCACCCTGGTCGACAAGGGCACGCTGGCCAGCGGCGCGGAGCACTGACGTGATCGGCAAGTACCTGCCGCTGGTGTGGGGCTCGCTGCTGCGCAAGAAGACGCGCACCGCGTTCACCCTGCTGTCGCTGGCGGCGGCGTTCCTGCTGATCGGCCTGCTGCAGGCGGTGAACTCGGTGCTGGCCGGCGGCGCCGACTTCCTCGGCGCCAACCGGCTGATCACCCAGGCCAAGATCAGCTTCACCACGCCGCTGCCGATGCGCCTGCTGCCGCAGATCGAGGCCATTCCCGGCGTCGAGCACGTCGGGCACTCGCAGTTCTTCGGCGGCGTGTACCAGGATCCGAAGAACTTCTTCCCGCAGTTCGCGGTCAATCCGCAGCGCCTGCGCGACACCTATCCGGAATGGACCATGCCGGAGGACCAGTGGCGGGCCTTCATCTCGACCCAGGACGGCGCCATCGTCGGGAAAATACTGGCCGACAAATACGGCTGGAAGGTCGGCGACATCGTGCCGCTCAACTCGTTCATCTGGACCCAGAAGGACGGCAGCCGCGTCTGGCAATGGCGCGTGGTCGGCATCTTCAGCGGACGCGACCGCGAATGGAGCGACCGCGCCAACCTGATGTACCTGAACTACGGCCAGTTCGACGAAGGCCGGGTCGAACGCGCGCGCGGCCTGGCCGGCGTGTTCGTGGTGCGGGTCAAGAACCCGATGGACTCCGGCCGCATCGCCGCCGCCATCGACGGCAAGTTCGAGAACTCGGCCGACGAGACCAAGACCCAGAGCGAGCAGGAGTTCCAGCTCGGCTTCCTGAAGCAGCTGGGCGACATCGGCTTCATCGTCAACGCCATTTCCGGCGCGGTGTTCTTCACCATCCTGATCCTGACCGGCTACACCATGAGCCAGGCCGTGCGCGAACGCGTGCCGGAACTGGCGGTGCTGAAATGCCTGGGCTTCACCGACCGCACCGTGCTCGGTCTGGTGCTGGCCGAATCGTTCCTGCTGTGTTTCCTGGGCGCGCTGGCCGGCCTGCTGTTGGCCAGCGCCGTGACCGGCGCGTTGCCGCCGGAATACCCGATCCGCGCCGACGGCCGCGTCTGGCTGTTCGCGCTGGCCAGCACCGCGCTGCTGGCGACGGCGGTCGGCCTGCCGCCGGCCTGGCATGCCATGCGCATCCGCATCGTCGACGCCTTGGCGGGACGCTGACATGAGCACCGTCACGCAAGTGCGCGAAATCGTACTGATGAACCTGAGGAGCATCCCGCAGCGACTGGGCGCCTCGCTGGTGATCGTGATCGGCATCGCCGGCGTGGTCGGCGTGCTGGTGGCGATGCTGTCGATGTCGGCCGGCCTGAACAAGACCCTGACCGCCACCGGCGATCCGGACCGCGCCATCGTGCTGCGCGGCGGCGCCAACGGCGAACTGGCCAGCTTCCTGGAGCGCGCCGCGGTCACCCAAATCAAACAGGACCCGGCCATCGCGCGCGGCGCCGATGGCCTGCCGGTGACCTCGGCCGAGCTGATCGTGATCACCGAGGTGCCGCGCAAGGGCGAGCGCTCGGGCGCCAACGTCTCGCTGCGCGGCGTCGAGCCGGCCGGCTTCACGCTGCGGCCGGAACTGAAGCTGCTCGAAGGCCGCCGGTTCACGCCGGGCCTGCGCGAGCTGATGGTCGGCAAGGGCGCTTACACCCAGTTCGATGGCCTACAGGTCGGCTCCAAACTGAAATTCCGCGGTTCGTACTGGAGCGTGGTCGGCGTGTTCGAAACCGGCGACGCGCACGACTCCGAACTGTGGGCCGACCTGGAGACGGTGCAGAGCGCATTCGGACGCTCGGGCGCGTCCTCGGTGGTGGCGCGCCTGGCCTACCGCGACGCGCTCGGCGCGCTCAAGCGCCGGCTGGAATCGGATCCGCAGCTCAACGTGGAAGTGAAGACCGAACAGGAATTCTTCAGCGCGCAGTCCTCCGGGCTGACCCGCCAGATCGGCTTTTTGACCAACATCGTGGCGGTCATCATGGCCTTCGGCGCCCTGTTCGGCGCGCTCAACACCATGTACTCGGCGGTCTCGGCGCGTACCGCCGAGATCGGCACGCTGCGCGCGCTCGGCTTCGGCAACGCGCCGGTGGTGGCCTCGGTGATGGCGGAGGCGATGGCGCTGTCGCTGCTCGGCGGCGTGATCGGCGCGGTCACCGCCTACGTGCTGTTCAACGACTACTCGGTATCCACGCTCAGCGGCAGCTTCACCCAGGTCGCGTTCAATTTCGCGGTCACTCCGGGGCTGGTGTTGCAGGGCTTGACCTGGGCGCTGGGCATCGGCTTTCTCGGCGGCCTGGCGCCGGCCGTACGCGCCGCGCGCCTGCCGGTCACGGCCGCGCTGCGCGGCGGCTGAAATCCGGTCAGCGACCGATGCGGCATCCGCCGCATCTTGGATGGACACACCTCATCCGGAAAGATATCGATGACACGCCATTCGACCGCTCTGGCCCTGATCCTCATCGCCACCTGTACCGCCGCGGCGGCGCAGGAAACCCGACGCATTCCGCGTCCGGACGGTGCGACCATCGCCAAGGTGTATGAGCCGGCCGGCGCCTGCCGCGGCATCGCGGTGCTCAGCCACGGCGCCGGCGGTTCGGAAAACGGTCTGGCCTATCTGGCATCGCATCTGCGCGACGCCGGCTATCTGGCCGTTGTGCCCGGGCACGCCTTTAGCGGCCGAACCGCGTTGCGCGCACATATGCCGCAGGGGCGCTTGAAGGGCGCGGTGAAGGAAGGACTGAGCGGCCTGGTGACCGACGCCGCCGCATACCGCGACCGTTTCGCCGACATCCAAGCCGCGCGCGATTGGGGCAAGAAGCAGTGCCGCGCCGATTTCAGCGTGCTGATCGGGCATTCGATGGGCGCCGCCACCACGATGCTGTTGGCCGGTGCCGAC
Source organism: Arenimonas sp. (assembly GCA_041913425.1). Lineage (GTDB taxonomy): Bacteria > Pseudomonadota > Gammaproteobacteria > Xanthomonadales > Xanthomonadaceae > Arenimonas. The sequence continues at coordinate 48,595 of JAYSFF010000005.1, forward strand.
AACCGGCTCGGGCTCGACACACGCATCGCGTTCGACGCCTACGTCGCGCTGTCGCCGCAGGGCGTCGGCCGCATCTTTCCGCCCGACGCCTGGCGCGGCATCCGGGCGCCGGTATATTCGCTGACCGGCACCGAAGACGCCGAGATCGACGCGGACTGGACATCGCGCCTGCAGCCGTACCGGAACATGGCGCCGGGCTGCAAATGGCAGGGCATCGTCGAGGGCGGCAGCCATCGCGATTTCGGCGGCGGCGGCACGGCGGCCGAAACCGCGTTGATCACCGGCAGCATCGACGCCTTCCTGGCCGGCGTGCGCTCGGGTAAATGCGCCGGCGGCTACCGCGCTCCGGGCATCCGCATCGAAACCAAATAGGCGCGGCGGCTCAGCCGCCGTGCAGGCGCTTGCCGAGGGTGACGATGCCGATGCTGACCAGGATCAGCGCCATCGCCACCAAGGTGTGCGAATTCATCGGTTCGTCGAGCAGCAGCACGCCCAGCAGCAGCGCGATCGGCGGATTGACGTAGGCGTAGCTGGTGGCCAACGCCGGCCGTACGTGCTTGACCAGCCAGACAAAGGCCGAGTACGCGATGACCGAGCCGAACACCGCCAGATACAGCATGGCGGCCGTGGCCTCGAGTCCGGGCGCGTGCGTGAAGCGCTCGCCGATGGCCAGGCCGAGCAGGCTGGAGATGACGCCGCCGATGGCCATCTGCCAGGCCGACAGCGCCACCGGATCCGGCAGGTCGCGGCCCTTGCTCCACATCGAGCCCCAGGCCCAACCGAGCGGCGCGGCCAGCACGCACAGCAGGCCGACGGTGGAGACGCGCAGTTCGCTGCCGAGATTGAGCCAGATCACGCCGAGGAACCCGAGCAGCAATCCGCCCCATTCGATACGGTTCGGGTGGTAGCCGCGCAGCGCGGCGAACAGTCCGGCCCACAGCGGCATCGCCGCCACGCCGATGGCGACCACGCCGCTGGACACGGTCTGTTCGGCGAGGTTGACGAAGGCGTTCGACAGCACCGTCATCACCGTCGCCAGCACCACCAGCGACGGCCACTGGGAACGCGTGGGCAGCGGATGCCGACGCCAGGCCAGCCAGGCCAGCATCAGCCCGCCGGCGATCAGCATGCGGGTGCCGGTCAGCAGGAACGGCGGATAGCCCGGCAAGGCCAGCTTGATCGCGTAATAGGTGGAGCCCCAGAGGACATAAACCGCCAGCAAGGCGGCGAACACGTGGCTGCGTTTGGGTGGATCGCTCATGCGCCATTATCGCACGCGTTCGCGCGCCAGCAGCGTCTGTTTGCGCGGCAGGCCCCAGCGGTAGCCGCCGAGCGAGCCGTCGCCGCGCACGATGCGGTGGCAGGGCACCAGCACCGCCACCTTGTTGCCGGCGCAGGCGCGCGCCACCGCGCGCGCGGCCTTGGGCATGTCCAGCACCTGCGCCAGCTCGGCGTAGCTGAAGGTCTCGCCGGCCGGGATGCGCATCAGCGCCTGCCAGACGCGGTGCTGGAACGCGGTGCCGACCAGCTCCAGCGGCAATGCGGCGGCCTTGCCGGCCAGCGAATCGGCCACGGCGCGCACCGTCGGCGCGATGGCGCCGTCGTCGTCCGGCACATGGTTCAGTTCGGCTTCGGGGAATTCCTGCCGCAGCTCGGCCAGCAACGCGGCGTCGCTGTCGGCCAAGGCCACGGCGCAGATGCCGCGTGCGGTCGCCGCCACCAGCGCCTTGCCGAGCGCGGTGTCGGTCACCGTCCAGTGGATGCGCAGGCCGCGGCCGCCTTTGCGGTATTGCGCCGGCAGCATGCCGAGCTTGGCCGCGCCGTTTTCGTACACGCGCGAGCAGGAGCCGAAGCCGCTGTCGACCCAGGCCTGGGTGACGTCCTCGGCTTCGCGCAGGCGCTGTTTCAGGCGCATCAGCCGGCGCTGGCCGGCGTACTCGGCCGGGCTCAGGCCATAGGCCCGCTTGAAGCGCTTCTGCAGATAGGCCGGACTCAGGCCGACTTCGGCGGCCAGCTCGGGCAGAGAGAACGCGCCCGACTCCAGCAGGGCGCGCGCTTTTTCCAGCCGGGGATCGGGCGATGTGTCCATGCCGCCATCCTACGCCGCGCCGGCCGGTGGCGTTATCCGCATCCTGTCATTCGGTCCACTGGCTGGCCGAGGCCGATTTCGGGAACACTTTGGTCAGCAGCGGCTTATCGGCCTCGAGCAGGGTGATGGCGTCGGCCAGGATCGCGGCCGCTTCGTTGCGCAGCGGATCCGGAAGTTCCTTGGCCGCCTTCTCCTGCGCGACCTGCTCGCTGATCCGGCGCTCGTCGGCCTGCAGGCCGTCGTCGCGGTCGTCGATCGCCACCGATTTCAGGCCCAGGGCCTTGCGCTCGGCTTCGCGCGCTTCGCGGCGGGCTTTGCGTTCGTCGCGTTCGCGGATGCGTTCGGCTTCGTTCAACGACACGCTCTTCCTGTCGCGCTCGGCCTTGAACACCGCCACGTCCTGCATCCACCAGGAGAACTCGCGGTCGGCGCCCGCGCGTTTGCCGTGGCGCTCGATCAGCTGCGGCAGGATGGCCTGGAAGCTGCCGAGGCGGGCGTAGTCGGCGGCCGCGATGCGGGTGTACGGCAGGGCGTTGTCGAACGTGCTCTCGCCGTATTCGGAAGCGTCGACGCTGACCGGGAACGGCACGTCCGGGGTGACCGCGGCGTTCTGGGTGGTGCCGCCGTCGATGCGGAAGAACTGCGCCACGGTCATCTTCAGCTGGCCGAACTGGATGTCCTTGCGGCGCGGGAAGCGGTCGAGGTCGACCAGGGTCTGCACCGTGCCCTTGCCGAAGGTCGGCTCGCCGATGATCAGGCCGCGGCCGTAATCCTGGATGGCGGCGGCGAAGATCTCCGAGGCCGAGGCCGAGGAGCGGTTGACCAGCACTGCCAACGGGCCGGTCCAGGCCACCGACGGATCCTCGTCGGCTTCGACCTCGACGTCGCCGTTGGCGTTGCGCACCTGCAGCACCGGACCGCGCTCGATGAACAGGCCGGTCAGCTCGACCGCCTCGATCAGCGAACCGCCGCCGTTGTCGCGCAGATCGACCACCACGCCGTCGACGTTCTCGGCCTTCAGCTCGGTCAGCAGCCTGCGCACGTCGCTGGTGGCCGAACGCACGTCCGGATCGCCGCGGCGGGCGGCCTCGAAGTCGAGGTAGAAGGTCGGCAGTTCGATCACGCCGATGCGCTTGCCGCCGGTGTCGATGATGCGGCGGCTGGCGGCCTGCTCCTCGAGCTTGACCTTGTCGCGCACGATGCGCACGATCTTGCGCGGGCCGTCCGGGCCTTCGTCGGCGGACTGCACGTCGAGCCGGACCACGGTGCCCTTGGCGCCGCGGATCTTGGCCACCACGTCGTCGATGCGCCAGCCGACCACGTCGACCATCGGGCCGCTTTCGCCCTGGCCGACGGCCAGCACGCGGTCGCCGGTCTTGATCTGGCCGGACTTCTCGGCCGGACTGCCGGGCATGATGGTGCGGAACACCACGTATTCGTCCTGCGCCTGCAGCACCGCGCCCACGCCCTCGAGCGAGAGCTTCATGGTCATGTTGAAGTTGTCGGCGCTGCGCGGGCTCATGTACGAGGTGTGCGGGTCGATGGCGCTGCCGTAGGCGTTCATGAAGTTCTCGAACACGTCGTCGCCGCGCAGCTGGTGCAGGCGTTCGGACAGCTGCGCGTAGCGCTTGTCGAGGGTGGTGCGGATCTCGGCCATCGGCCGGCCGGCCAGCTTCAGGCGCAGCACGTCGTTCTTCACCGACTGGCGCCAGAGCGCGTCGAGTTCGGCCGCGTCCGTGGCCCAGGCGGCGTCCTCGCGGTCGTAGCGGTAGGTCTCGTCGGCGCTGAAATCGAAATCCTGCTTGAGCAGGCCGCGGGCGTAGGCCACGCGCTGGTCGACGCGGGTCAGATAGGTCTTGAAGATCTCGAAGGGCGGGTCGAGCTCGCGGTCGCGGATGGCGTCGTCCATCCGGCTGCGGTAGGCCTCGAAGCGGGCGATGTCGGCGGCGGTGAAGAACAGCTTGTTGCCGTCCAGCGATTCCAGGTAGTTGTCGAAGATGTCGGCCGACAGCGCGTCGTCCAGCGGCAGGGTCTTGTAGGCATAGTTGCTGCCGGACAGCAGCTGGTACACCAGGTTGCCGGTCAGCGCCTGGGCCTCGGTCGGCACCAGCTCGGATTCGGGCGTGGTGCTGCGGCCCTGGTTGGCGGCGAAGGCGATGGCCAGCGGCAGCAGGGCGGTCAGGGCCAGAACGTAGGGTTTTTTCATGTGTCGCCTCGGTGGATTGCCAGCATTATGCGCGTTCCCGCCCGGAACGCATGGGCCATTGGTCAGGTCTGCACGAATCCGGCTTCGATCGCCATGAGGTCGGCGTGGTAGCTGGAACGCACCATCGGTCCGGATGCGACATGGGTGAAGCCCAATTGGTTCCCGAACGCCTCGATTTCGGCGAATTCCTCCGGCGTCCAGTAGCGCATCACCGGATGGTGGTGCGGGGTCGGCTGCAGGTACTGGCCGACGGTGATCATGTCGACGTCGTGCGCGCGCAGGTCGCGCAGGGTCTGCTGCACCTGCTCCATGGTCTCGCCCAGGCCGAGCATGATGCCGGACTTGGTCGGCACGCCGGGGTTGGCGGCCTTGAACTCCTTCAACAGGCGCAGCGACCAGGCGTAATCGGCGCCGGGGCGCACGTTCGGATACAGGTCCGGCACGGTCTCGAGATTATGGTTGAACACGTCCGGCGGCGACTGGTTGAGTAGCTCCAGCGCGCGTTCCATGCGGCCCTTGCCGCGGAAATCGGGGGTCAGGATCTCGATCTTGATGCCCGGATTGAAGCGGCGGATCTCGTCGATGCAGCGGGTGAAGTGCTCGGCGCCGCCGTCGCGCAGGTCGTCGCGGTCGACCGAGGTGATCACCACGTAGCGCAGCTTCATGTCGGCGATGGTGGTGGCCAGATTCAGCGGCTCGGCCGCGTCCGGCGGCTTCGGCCGGCCGTGCGCCACGTCGCAGAAGCTGCAGCGGCGGGTGCAGACCTCGCCCAGGATCATGAAGGTGGCGGTGCCGTGGCTGAAGCACTCGTGGATGTTCGGGCAGCTGGCCTCCTCGCACACGGTGACCAGGCGGTTCTCGCGCAGCTGCGCCTTCAGCTTGGCGACCGCGTTGCCGGCCGGGATGCGCACCCGGATCCAGCTCGGCTTGCGCAGCACCGGTGCCTCGGCGAACTGCACCGGGCTGCGCGCGATCTTGCTTTCGCCCAACTGCTTGGCGCCGGTCTCCAGCGAGGTCACGGTTTGCGCGGCGATGGTTTTCTCGTTCGACATCAGGAACTCGCGGATTCGGGGGAAAGTGCCGGCGGCAGGCCGTCGGCCGGGATCGGGTTGAGGCCCAGTTGGGCGGACAGCTGGCGGACCAGTTCGGCCTCGACCTCGGCCAAGGCCACGGGACCGGTCAATTCTAGCATCTGCGTCACCGCCAGCCCCGTGAAGCCGCAGGGATTGATGCCATGGAACGGGCTCAGGTCCATGTCGATGTTGAAGGCCAGGCCGTGCAGGCTGCAGCCGCGTTTGACCCGCAGGCCCAAGGCGGCGATCTTGGCCGCGCCGACGTACACGCCGGGCGCGCCCTCGCGCCGTTCGGCCGCCACGCCCCAGTGCGCCAGGGTGTCGATCAGGGCCTGTTCGATGCGGTGCACCAGTTCGCGCACGCCGATGCCCAGGCGGCGGATGTCGACCAGCGGATAGGCCACGATCTGGCCCGGTCCGTGGTAGGTGACCTGGCCGCCGCGGTTGCAACGGATCACCGGGATGTCGCCCGGCAACAGCACGTGCTCGGACTTGCCGGCCTGGCCCAAGGTGTACACCGGGTAGTGTTGCAGCAGCCAGAGCTGGTCGGCGCCGGCTTCCTCGCCGCGGGCGGCGGTGTGCCGCTCCATGGCGTCCCAGACCGCTTGGTAGGGTTGCAGGCCGAGCCGGTAAACGCGCCAGTCGGGTTTTACAGCGTCCACTTGATCTCGGGATGGGCGCGCAGGGCGTGGTGCGCGGCTTCGTAGTCGGCGCGGGATTCGGCCTTGAAGCGCACCGAAATCGACACGAACCGGCCGGCGCTGGACGCGCGCGAGGACAGCGTCTCGTGCAGCACGGTCAGGCCGGCCTGCGTCAGCTCGTGCGGCACGGCGGTCTCCAATCCGGCGCCGGCGGCGCCCATGGCGGTGATTTCGAACACGCCGGGGAAGCTGAAGCCCTGTTCTTTCGGATTTTCGCTGGTCATGCCGGTATTATCGGGGCAATCCGGGCAAAACCCAAGTGCCGCCGGGCCCGCGAACCATGGCTTCCGGCACATTTTCTTAACGGGCATTGGCGTAAAATCGAGAGGATATCCACTCGAGGCCGTACCCCATGCTGAAAAACCCCGTCACCCTCTCCATCGCGCTCGCCCTGGCCACCGCCAGCCTGGG
>JAYSFF010000006.1:0-40405 GCA_041913425.1 Arenimonas sp.
ACAGCAGCTGGATCAGCTTGCCGGCGCCGACCATCTGCGCGATCAGGTACAGGGCGACCACGGCCAGGGTGCCGCAGGCCGACAGGCTGCGGATCTCCATCTGCTTCAGGCGGAACGAGACGACGTCGGCGAAAGTGTAGCGCCCGAGGTTGCGCAGGCGTTCGGCCATCAGGAACAGGATGATCGGCCAACCGACCAGAAAGCCGATCGAATAGATCAGTCCGTCGTAGCCGGAGCCGAACACCAGCGCCGAGATGCCGAGGAACGACGCCGCCGACATGTAATCGCCGGCGATCGCCAGACCGTTCTGGAAACCGGTGATGCGGCCGCCGGCGGCATAGTGGTTGGCCACCGAGGTGTTGCGCTGCGCCGCCCAGTAGGTTATCGCCAGGGTGGCGACCACGAAAGCCAGGAACATCGCGATGGCGGTGACGTTGGTGCCCTGTTTCTGCACCTCGCCGGTCAGGGCATCGGCGGCCATGGCCGGGCCTGCGGCCGACAGGGCGATCAGGCCGAAGCCGATCCGCGACGCGCTCATCGCGTCACGTCCTCGAGCAGCTCGCGGGTCAGCCGGTCGAACTCGCCGTTGGCCCGGCGCACGTAGATGCCGGTCAGCACGAACGCGGACACGATCAGCCCGATGCCGGCCGGAATGCCCCAGGTCGTCGGCGCGTCCGGGCGGATGCGGGCACCCAGCCAATCCGGGCGGAACGCGATCAACAGGATGAAGGCGAGGTACAGCGCCAACATGAGCGCCGACAAGGTCCATGCCAGGCGCTCGCGCTTGCGCACCAGCGCCTGGAATTTCGGATGGGCATGGATCAGGGCATGGATCGGGTCGTACATGTCGTGGGTCCTTGCGGCGAATCAGATCGTCAAGGTGTCGCCGTAGGCGGGAATCTGCGCGTCGACGTCGAAGCGGGTCTTCAACGCCAGCGCCAGGGCCTTGCGGGCATCGTCCTCGCCGTGCACCAGCGCGACGCGCGGATGGCGGTCGTAGGCGCCGAACCAATCGAGCAGACCGGCCTGGTCGGTGTGCGCGGACAGGCCGCCGATGGTGTGCCGGTGCGCCTTGATGCGGATCTCCTCGCCGAACAGCTTGATCGAGTCGATGCCGTCGACCAGCAGGCGGCCCAAGGTGCCGACCGACTGGTAGCCGACGAACAGTACGTGGTTCCTGGCGCTGCCGAGGTTATGCCGCAGGTGGTGGCGGATGCGGCCGCCGTTGCACATGCCGGAGCCGGCGATGATGATGCAGCCGCCCTTGTGCTCGTTGATGGCCTTGGAATCCTCGACGTCGGTGGTGTACTTCAGGTTGGGCAGCCGGAACGGATGCGGCCGGCCGTGGAACATGGCCTTGGCATCGGCGTCGAACAGCTCCTCGTGCCGGTCATAGACCTCGATGACCCTGGACGCCATCGGGCTGTCCATGAAGATGCGCCATTTGCCGAGTCCCCAGTCGTCGAAATGCTTGGCGAACCAGTACAGCAGCTCCTGGCTGCGGCCCACGGCGAAGGCCGGAATCAGGATGTTGCCGCCGCTTTTCCAGGCAGCGTCGAAGATGCCGCCGATTTCCTCGAGGGTGGCGGCGCGGTCGCGGTGCAGGCGTCCGCCGTAGGTGGATTCCAGCAGCACCAGGTCGGCGGCGTCGTACGGGTCGGGGTCGTTGAGGATCGGCGTGTTGCGTGGGCCGAGGTCGCCGGAGAACACCAGCGTCCTGGTCACGCCGTCCTCGACCGCCTGCACCCGCACGCTGGCCGAACCGAGGATATGGCCGGCGTCCTGCAGAGTGACGGTGACGCCGGGGAAAAGCTCGGTCGGCCGGCGGTAATCCAAGCGCTCGAGTTGCCGCACCACCTGGCCCACGTCGTGGCGGGTGAACAGCGGCTTGTGGTGGCTGTGGCCGTCCTTGTGGAAGCGGTTGCGGCGCTCGGCGTCCATCTCGGCCAGCGAGGCCGCGTCTTCCAGCATCACCGGCAACAGGTCGGCACTGGCGCGCTGGGTGTAGATCGGCCCATGGAAGCCGTACTGCATCAGCACCGGCAGCCGGCCGCAGTGGTCGATGTGGGCATGGCTCAGCACCACGGCATCGATGCTTTTGACGTCGAAATCGAACGGCAGCGCGTTCTTGGCCTCCTCGATCCGGCTGCCCTGGATCATGCCGCAATCGAGCAGGATGCGCTTGCCGCAGGCCTCGACCAGATGGCAGGAACCGGTGACCGCGCCGGTGGCGCCGAATAGGCTGACTTTCATCGCGTTTCCCCGTGTGATGGCGTTTCCATACTAACAAAAAGCCGGCTTGCGCCGGCTTTCCGTCTTACTGCCTGGCGGCTTCGATTTCCGCCAGCACGTTCGGGGCCGGGAAGGCCTTGTCGATGACCCAGAGCATGTAGCGGGCGTCGACCGAGATCATCCGGTTCAGGCTGCCGTCGTAGACCCAGTTCGAGCTGACCGACTCCCAGTTGCCGTCGAAGGCCAGACCGACCAGTTCACCCTTGCCGTTCATCACCGGGGAACCGGAGTTGCCACCGGTGATGTCGAGGTTCGACAGGAAGTTGACCGGCAGACTGCCGAGTTTGGCGTCGGCGTACGGGCCGTAATCCTTGGCGGCGACCAGATCCAGCGCGCGGCGCGGGGCGTCGAACGGCTCGACGCCGGTGGCCTTGGCGGCCATGCCCTCGGCGGTGGTGAACGGCACGTAGCGCGCGCCGTCCTGCGGCGTGTAGCCGGTCACGTTACCGTAGGTCAGGCGCAGGCTGCCGTTGGCGTCCGGGTAGACGCCTTGGCCGCGGGCGCGTTTGTAGTCCATCACCGCCTGCATGAACACCGGACGGTAGCGGGCGTATTCGCCGGCGCGGGCCTTGCCGGTGTTTTCCACCGCCAGCAGCTCGGGGTACAGCGCGACGGCCAGACGGATGACGCTGTCGCTGCTGGCTTCGAACGCGGACTTGTCGGCTTTCAGCCACTTCTCGCGCTCTTCCAGGCGGCCGTAGCCGGTGCCGGCGTACAGGCCATCCAAGGCGCGCTCGATGGCGACGGCGTCATTGCCGCCGAGCCAAGCGTCCAGCGCGGCATTGCGGCTGCCGGCCGGCAGGGCGATGTACTGAGTCAGCCAGTACTGCATCAGCTGGCGCTCCATGGCCGGATGGAAGCGGTTCTGCAGTTCGCGCACGGCGCCCTCGAAGCGCGGCAGATCGCGGTCCTGGTAGCCCGGTGCGCGCTCGGCATTGGGCTTGGCGCGTTCCACCGACAGGCGGTACAGGCTGCGGGCGTTGCCCAGCAGGCCGAGGTTGGCGATGCTGCCGACGAGGCTGTCGCGCACCTGCGTCTTACGGTCCAGCATGTGCAAGGCGACCAGTTGGCGATGCGCGGCCAAGGCAGGCTTGCCGGACTTGCCCTGTTTGGCCAGCCAAGCCAGTACGGCCTTCTCTTCGGCGCGCTTCAGCGCCGCGGCGCCGCTCTTGCGGAAGCCGAGCAGCTGGCCGTCGTAGTTCTTCAGCACGTTCTCCCAGCTGCGCACGGTGCTGGCGTATTTGATGTCGATGTCCTTGTCGGCCTTGCCGGCGGCGTGCACCAGGTCGCGCACGGCCTTGTAGTGGCCGCTGATGAACGGATACGCCCAGTTCTCGGTGTTGTCGAACTCGTCGGCCAGGGCATAGCGGTTGGTACGGCCCGGATAGCCGGCGACCATCACGAAATCGCCTTCGGCCAACGGATCGCGCGCCACCTTCAGCCAACGCGCGTTGCGGTACGGCACGTTGTCCTTGGAATAGGCGGCCGGCTTGCCGTCCTTGCCGACGTAGGCGCGGATCAGGGTGAAGTCGCCGGTGTGGCGCGGCCACATCCAGTTATCGACTTCGCCGCCGTAATTGCCGATGCTGCCCGGCGGCGCGTAGACCAGGCGCACGTCCTTGATTTCCATCTGCTTGAACAGGCGGTACTGCACGCCGCCGAAGAAGCTGTACACCGAGCAGCGGTAGCCCGGCTCGCTTTCGCAGGACGCCACCAGCGCCTTGGTGGCGTTCTCGATCGCCTGTTGGCGCTGCAGGCCGTCGGCCTTGGCTGGAATCGCCCGGTTAACGGCATCGGTCACCTCGGTGATCGAGTCCATCACGTAGATGCGCGAGTTCGGGCCGGCGTTGAGTTCCTGCTCAGGCGAGTTGGCGATGAAGCCGTCGGCGATCAGGTTGTTCTGCGGCGTGGAGTTGAGCTGGATGCCGCCGTAGGCGCAGTGGTGGTTGGTGGCCACCAGGCCGTTCGGCGAGATGAACGAGGCGGTGCAGCCGCCGAGCGAGACCACGGCGCCCAGAGGCTTGCCGGTCAGGTCGGCGAAGTCGGCCGGATCCAGCGCCAAGCCGGCGCGCTTCAGCGGACCGGCGATCTCGCCGAGCTGTTGCGGCACCCACATGCCCTCGTCCGCCTGCGCGGCGGCACCGAAAGCCAATAATAAAGACAGTATTTTCAAACGCATACCAGAAACTCCGGACGACGGGGACAAACCCCGATTATGACCGAAATCCGCGTCCCGGTGGTCGCCTATGCGTATAATGGCGGCCTTGCAACGGGAGTCCCCCTATGACCGCCATGATGAAAGCCCTCGTCAAACGCCACCCCGAGAAGGGAATCTGGATGGAGCAGGTGCCGGTACCCAGCCCGGGCCCGAACGAAGTCCTGATCAAGCTGGAAAAGACCGCGATCTGCGGCACCGACCTGCACATCTACAAATGGGACGAATGGAGCCAGCGCACCATCACCCCGGGCCTGGTGATCGGCCATGAATTCGTCGGCCGCATCGCCGAACTGGGCCCGGGCGTGACCGGCTATGCCGTAGGCGACCGGGTCTCGGCCGAAGGTCACATCGTCTGCGGCCACTGCCGCAACTGCCGCGGCGGCCGCCCGCACCTGTGCCCGAACACCGTCGGCATCGGCGTCAACCGGCACGGCGCCTTCGCCGAATACATCGTGATGCCGGCGTCGAACCTGTGGCCGATTCCCGACCAGATCCCGAGCGAGCTGGCCGCGTTCTTCGACCCCTACGGCAACGCCGCGCACTGCGCGCTGGAGTTCGACGTCATCGGCGAGGACGTGCTGATCACCGGCGCCGGTCCGATCGGCATCATCGCCGCCGGCATCTGCAAGCACGTCGGCGCCCGCAACGTGGTGGTCACCGACGTCAACGACTACCGGCTGAAGCTGGCCGCCGACATGGGCGCGACCCGGGTGGTCAACGTCTCCAAGCAGAGCCTGAAGGACGTGATGGCTGAACTGCACATGGAAGGCTTCGACGTCGGCCTGGAGATGAGCGGCGTGCCGCAGGCCTTCAACGACATGCTCGACTGCATGTACCACGGCGGCAAGGTCGCCCTGCTCGGCATCCTGCCCAAGGGCGCAGGCGTGGATTGGGACCGCATCATCTTCAAGGGCCTGACCGTGCAGGGCATCTACGGCCGCAAGATGTACGAGACCTGGTACAAGATGACCCAGATGGTGCTGACCGGCTTCCCGCTGCACAAGGTGCTGACCCACCAGGTCCACATCGACGACTTCCAGAAAGGCTTCGACCTGATGGAAGCCGGCGTCTGCGGCAAGGTGGTGTGCAGCTGGTGATTCCGCCGGAAGCGGATCGCGGGCATGAAAAAGGGGCGCCGAGGCGCCCCTTTTTAATTACCGCATCGCCGGGGATTAGCCGCCGATGGTCATGCTCAGCACCACGGCGTCGGCCGCGCGCGGGCCTTCGAGGTTGGTGTCGTAGTAGTTCAGGCCGAACTCGATGCCCTTGAACGACTTGCTGACGCCGACGTTCCAGTCGTTGTAGTCGCCGAAATCGGAGAAGGTGCGGCCGAAGCCGGCGTTCAGGGTGTATTCGCCGCCCAGATCCCAGCCGTGGCCCAGGTTCACGTAGGTCACGTTTTCGCCGCTGTTCGAGTAGTCGTTGGTGTAACCGACGGTCAGGGTGCCGACGTCTTTCAGGGCGACCTTGGTGATCAGCTCGTTGTAGTCGATGTTGCCGTAGCCACCTTCCGAACCGTGGTAGGTGTAACGGGTCAGCATCACGTCGAAGTTGACGTTATCGGTGATGTCAGTGTTGTAACCGGCATACAGGTCGACTTCGATGTTCGGGCCCAGGGTGTCCTGGAAATCGACGTTGGAGCCCCAAGCGCCGGCGTAGAAGCCGCTGTCGCCGAAGGCGTAGTCGACGCCGCCTTGGAAGGCGACATCACGGTTGGACTGGGACACGCCGCGGAACACGTAGTCGGAGACCACGCCGGCATTCCAGCTGAAGTTCGATTCGGCGGCGTCTTGCGCGAAGGCAGCAGCCGGAGCCAACAGAAGCGCGGCCAGGACGGCGGCTTTCAGGTTGTTTTGCATTGAAATTCTCCAAAAGGATTGGTTTATTTACGGGTCGAGGCCCGAGGCGCACCGACTTCCTTAGCCGGTTGGCTTGAATCGATATTAACGGATTCTTAGCAAATTGTGTAGCCCTGTCACAGTTTGTGACCTGCGGTTCAAGGCATATTCATCTACCTCAAGAGGGTAGCCGGCCTACATGACCACCCCAGTCGCCTGAAATAATCTTCAATAATTCAATATGTTATGGAATCCAATCGCGGGCATTTGATGTAGAATGACCCGATTGATCAACTCCCCCGGATTACCGCCATGACCAAGCCCGCCCTGCTCGACTACCAGAACGAACTCGCCCAAATCGAAGCCCAGGGACTGCTGAAGCGGGAACGCATCATCACCAGCGCCCAATCCGCCGAGATCCAACTGGCCGACGGCCGACGGGTGCTGAATTTCTGCGCCAACAACTACCTGGGCCTGGCCGACAACCCGGACATCATCCAAGCCGCCAAGGATGCGCTGGACAGCCACGGCTTCGGCATGGCCTCGGTGCGCTTCATCTGCGGCACCCAGGATCTGCACAAGACGCTGGAAGCCAAGATCGCCGAATTCTTCGGCACCGAGGACACCATCCTGTACGCCGCCTGCTTCGACGCCAACGGCGGCCTGTACGAGCCGCTGCTGGGCGAGAACGACGCCGTGGTCTCCGACGCGCTGAACCACGCCTCGATCATCGACGGCATCCGCCTGTGCAAGGCCAAGCGCTACCGCTACGCCAACTGCGACATGGCCGACCTGGAGGCGCAGCTGCAGAAGGCGCGCGCCGACGGCTGCGGCAAGATCCTGATCAGCACCGACGGCGTGTTCTCGATGGACGGCTTCATCGCGCCGCTGGCCGAGATCACCGCGTTGGCGGAGAAATACGGCGCACTGGTGCATATCGACGAATGCCACGCGACCGGCTTTCTGGGCGCGACCGGCCGCGGCTCGGCGGAAGTGAACGGGGTGATGGGCAAGATCGACATCTTCACCGGCACCCTGGGCAAATCGCTCGGCGGCGCCTTGGGCGGTTTCACCACCGGCCCGAAAGCGCTGATCGAGCTGCTGCGCCAGCGCTCGCGCCCTTACCTGTTTTCCAACTCGCTGCCACCGCCGGTGGTGGCGGCCGGCATCAAGGTATTCGACATGCTGGCCGCGGCCGACGGCCTGCGCGCCAAGCTGCAGGACAACACCCGCTATTTCCGCGAGAAGATGGCCGCCGCCGGTTTCGCGCTGAAGCCGGGCAACCACCCGATCGTGCCGGTGATGCTGCACGACGCCCCGTTGGCGCAGGAATTCGCCAAGCGCCTGCTCGAGGAAGGCATCTATGCGGTCGGCTTCTTCTTCCCGGTGGTGCCGCAGGGTCAGGCCCGCATCCGCACTCAGATGAGCGCCGCGCACACGCGCGAGCACCTGGATCGCGCCATCGCCGCCTTCACCAAGGTCGGCCGCGAATTAGGCGTGATCCAGTAAGGCGATTTCGTCCGCGCCGAGCTCCCGCCACTGCCCTTTCGGCAGTTCGCCCAAGGGCAACCTGCCGATGGCGGTGCGCACCAGACGCAATACGGCGATATCGAAGGCCTCCAGCAATCGCCGGATCTGGCGATTGCGGCCCTCGTCCAGCATGATTTCAAGCCAGGCGTTCTTTTCGCCGGCGCGCAACAGCTGGGCCCGTTTGGCGCGTAATAGGCCTTCGGGCGAGTCCACACCGGTCTCCAACGCTTTCAACAACGCGGCATCGGGCCGGCGATCGACCTGCACATGGTAGGTCTTGTCGGGGCCGGTCACCGGATCGGTGATGCGCGCCGCCCACTGCGGATCGTTGCTGAACAGCAGCAACCCTTCGCTGGCCTTGTCCAGACGCCCGACCGGCGCCAGCCAGGGCATGTCGGCCGGCAGGCAGTCGTACACGGTGGCGCGCTGCTTTTCATCCTTTCGGGTGGTGACCAGCCCGCGCGGCTTGTTCAGCATCAGCACGCGGCGCTCCTGCCGCTGCGCAGCCTCGCCGGCGACGGCGACCGCATCGACGCCCATGCGCACCGGAAACTCCGGATCGCGGCGCACGCGGCCGTTGACCCGCACCCGGCCTTCGGCGATCCATGCCGCCGCCTGCGTGCGCGAGGCTAGGCCCAGCTTGGACAGCACGCGGGCGAGGCCATGGCGTTTGGCGGCGATGTCGGTCATGCCGGTGTAGAATACGGTAAACCCGAGGAGACCATCATGTCCGAACACGTCGCCGACATCGAATGGAACGCGCAGGCCCATCCGCAGCAGGCGGATACCTATTCGCGCGACCACACCGTCACCCTGGAGAACGGACATGCCCTGCTGAATTCGGCCGCGCCGGCGTTCCTGGGCAATCCGGCGGCATCCAACCCGGAAACCCTGCTGCTGGCGGCGCTGGCGTCCTGCCATATGCTCACCTTCCTGGCGGTAGCCGCCAAGCGCGGTTACACGGTATTGCGCTACCGCGACCGCATCACCGGCACGCTCGGCAAGAACGCCGACGGCCGGATGGCGATCACGCAGTGCGTCTTGCATCCGCAAATCGAGTTCGGCGGCGACAATGCGCCGGACGCCGAGACCCTGGCCAAACTGCACGACAGCGCGCACCGCAACTGCTTCATCGCCAACACGCTCAATACCGACTTCCGGATCGAGACCTGACCTTCACGATGGAATCACCGCATGCCGCCCAGAATACCGGCATGTCTTTTACGTCTTCACGCCTCCGCACCCTCATAGCCTGGTTCGACAGCGAAGCCGTACCCGAACCCAAAGGCGACGGCGTCGCTTGGCTGCGCATCCTGCCGTTCATCGGCCTGCATCTGGCCTGCTTGGCCGTGTTCTGGGTCGGCTATTCGCATGCCGCGCTGATCGCCTTGGCGGCGACCTACGCGCTGCGCATGTTCGCCATCACCGGCTTCTACCACCGTTATTTCTCGCACAAGACCTTCAAGACTCACCGTTGGGTCGAGTCGCTGTTCGGCTTCATCGGCGCCGCCAGCGCGCAGCGCGGGCCGCTGTGGTGGTCCGCCCACCACCGTCACCACCACCGGCATTCCGACACCGAGCGCGACCTGCACAGCCCGATCCACGGCTTCTGGCGCAGCCACATGAGCTGGTTCCTGCGGCATGAAGCCTTCGCCACCGATTACGCGGTGATCCAGGACTTCGCCAAACGCCCGTTCCTGCGTTGGCTCAACCGCTTCGATGTCGTCGCACCGGCCGTGTTGGCTGCGTCGCTGTACATCACCGGTGAACTGCTGGCCCGCTTCGCACCCGCGCTGGACACCAACGGCGCCCAACTGCTGGTCTGGGGCTTCGTGCTGTCCACGGTATTGCTGTTCCACGTCACCGTCAGCATCAACTCGGTGGCGCACGTCTGGGGCTCTCGCCGCTACGCCACCCGCGACGACAGCCGCAACAATGCGCTGCTGGCGTTGCTGACCTTCGGCGAAGGCTGGCACAACAATCATCACCATTATCCGAACAGTGTGCGCCAGGGCTTCTTCTGGTGGGAGTTGGACCTGACCTATCTCGCCCTGCGCGCGATGCAGGCATTGGGCCTGACTTGGGACCTGAAGCCGGTGCCGGCGCGCGTCAAAACGGAGGCAATGTGAGAATCGCGGTCATCGGTGGCGGCGTCGCCGGCATAGCCAGCGCGCGGGCGCTGTCGCAGCGGCATGAAGTGGTGCTGTTCGAGAAGGAGCCGCGCCTCGGCGGGCACACCCACACGCACACGGTCGAGATGGCCGGACGGCAATACCGCATCGATTCCGGCTTCATCGTGCACAACCCAGGCAACTACCCGCTGTTCAGCGCGTTCCTGCATGAGCTGGGAATCGGCACCCGGGAAACCGAAATGAGCTTCGCGGTTCACAACCGTGCGCTCGGCATGTACTACAACGCGCACGATCTCGGCGGCCTGTTCTGCCAGAAGCGCAACCTGGTCTCGCCGGCGTTCTGGCGCATGCTGGCCGAAATCCGGCGTTTCTACCGCGAATGCCCGGCGCTGTTGGACTCGCCCGAGGACGGCCCGACCTTGGGCGAATACCTGCGCGCGGGCGGCTATGGCAACTACTTCATCGAAAACCACCTGATTCCGATGGCCAGCGCGCTGTGGTCCTCGCCGAGCGCGCGCATCCTGGATTTCCCGGCCAAGTACCTGGTGGCGTTCATGGCCAACCACCACATGCTGCAGCTGACCGGCCGGCCGGTCTGGCGGGTGCTGGAGAACGGCTCCAGCAGCTATGTCGAAAAACTCGCCGCACAGTGGCCGGTCGAAGTCCGTCTCGGCGCCGGCGTACGCCGGGTCAACCGCTTCGAATCGCATGTCGAGGTGGCGACCGCCGACGGCAACGAACGCTTCGACCAGGTGGTGTTCGCCTGCCACAGCGACCAGACCTTGGCCATGCTGGACGCCCCGAGCACGGCCGAACGCGAGATCCTCGGCGCCATCTGCTACGCATCGAACGAAACCGTGCTGCACCGCGACGCCTCGGTGCTGCCGCCGGACCGCCGCGCTTGGGCGGCCTGGAACGCCGATATCCCGGCCGATCCCTCGGCGCCCTGCACGGTCAGCTACTGCATGAACATCCTGCAGGGCGTGGACAGCCCGGAGCCGTTCATCGTCAGCCTGAACCAGCGCGGCCAGATCGATCCGGACAAGGTCTTCGCGGTGATGGACTACCAACACCCGCAATACGACCACGCGATGGTGCGCGCGCAGACCCGCCGCGGCGAAATCCAGGGCCGCAACCGCAGCTGGTTCTGCGGCGCCTACTGGGGCTTCGGCTTCCACGAAGACGGTTTCCGCAGCGGCCACAAGGTCGCCCAGGCCCTGCTGGAGCGGGAATGACGGCTCCGCAGTCCGATGCCCTGTACGTCGGACGCATCGCGCACCGGCGCTTCGCGCCCAAGCCGCACGCCTTCCGTTACGGCCTGTTCCAGCTCTACCTCGACACACGAAAGGTCGAAGATACGCTGGCTCGGCTGCCGTTCTGCTCGATCGGCCGCTTCAACTGGCTGCAGTACCGGCGTGCGGATTATTTCGGCGACCCGTCGCTGTCGTTGGACGAGGCCGTGCGCCGGCACGCCGAAGCCGAAACCGGACAGGCCCAGCGCGGACCGATCTTCGTGCTCACGCACCTGCGCGTATTGGGTTTCGTGATGAATCCGGTCAGTTTCTACTACGGATTCGACGAGGACGGCCGGACCTTGCGCTGGGTCTTGGCCGAAATCACCAACACGCCCTGGGGCGAGCGTTTCAGCTATTTCCTGCCGGTCGAGCCCGGCCATGACGCGCGGCAACCATCGGCATGGCGCTTCCCCAAGCGCTTTCATGTCTCGCCGTTCCTGCCGATGACGCTGGAATACGATTGGCGCTTCGGCACGCCCGGCGAGGCCTTGGGCGTGTACATGCGGGTGGAACGTGCCGGCGAGCGGCAATTTGACGCGACCTTGACCCTGCGGCGGCGAGAATTGAACACATCATCGCTGCTGCGGCAACTGCTGGCGTTCCCGTGGATCACCGTGAAAGTCGCCGCCGGCATCTACTGGAACGCCCTGCTGCTCTGGCTGAAACGCGTTCCGTTCCACGACCACCCCTGAGACCGACATGATCGATACCGAGCTCCAGACCGCCGCCGGCAAGCCTTCCGCGTTCGACGCCCTGATCCGCCGGCAGGTGCTCGGCAAGCTGGCCGGCCTGCGCCACGGCCATTTTCGTCTGGCGGAACGTGGCGGCAGCGTGGTGTTGGGCGATACGGCCGCGCCCGACTTCGGCACCTTGGAGATCCGCGACCCGGCATTCTTCGCCAAAGTCGCCTTCGGCGGCTCGGTCGGTGCCGCCGAATCCTACATGGACGGCGACTGGCATTCCGCGCGCCTGGTCGACATCATGCGCCTGCTGATCCGCAACCGCGACCTGTTGGACGCAATGGAAGGCGGCGGCGCCCGTATCGCCGGTTGGCTGATGCGCGGCGCGCACGCGCTGCGGCGCAACACCCGCTCGGGCAGCCGTCGCAACATCGCGGCGCACTACGACCTCGGCAACGACCTGTTCGAGCTGTTCCTCGATCCGAGCCTGATGTATTCCTCGGCGGTGTTCGAGCGCGAGGACATGACGCTGGAGGAAGCGTCCGAACGCAAGCTGCAGCTGATCTGCGAAAAGCTCGAGCTGGGCCCGGACGACCATCTGGTCGAAATCGGCACCGGCTGGGGCGCGATGGCGGTGTATGCCGCCTCGCGCTACGGCTGCCGGGTCACCACCACCACCATCTCCAAGGAGCAGCACGACCTGGCCGCCGAGCGCATCCGCGCGGCCGGCCTGCAGGAGCGCGTGACCCTGCTGTTCAAGGATTACCGCGAACTGGAAGGCCGCTTCGACAAGCTGGTGTCGATCGAGATGATCGAGGCCATCGGCCACCAGTACCAGGACACCTACTTCGCCAAATGCGCGTCCCTGCTCAAGCCCGGCGGCAAGGCGCTGATCCAGGCCATCACCATCGAAGACCACCGCTACCGGCAGGCGCTGCACAGCGTCGACTTCATCAAGCGCTACATCTTCCCCGGCAGCTACATCCCCTGCGTCAGCTCGATGGTGGCGTCCGCCGCCGGTGCCGGGCAGCTGCGCCTGACCGGCCTGCAGGACATCGGCGACAGTTACGCGCGTACCCTGCACGAGTGGCGCCGCCGGTTCCTCGGCGCCGAAGCCGCGGTGCGCGCGCTCGGCTACGACACCCGCTTCGTGCGCATGTGGGATTTCTACCTGGCCTACTGCGAGGCCGGCTTCCGCGAGCGCTCGATCAGCGACGTGCACATGCTGTTCGCCAAATCCGGACAGGCCGATTGATGCCGGCCGTGCCCGCCAATTTGGCGAAAACCCTGTTCAACCTCGTGGGATTCCAGGCCGTCTGGCTGTCCTGCGTGATCGGCGCCGGCAACGGCGATTGGCGGATCGGTGTGTTGGCCGCGGCGGC
This sequence comes from Arenimonas sp., assembly GCA_041913425.1. Lineage (GTDB taxonomy): Bacteria > Pseudomonadota > Gammaproteobacteria > Xanthomonadales > Xanthomonadaceae > Arenimonas. The sequence goes on from JAYSFF010000006.1 coordinate 13,368, forward strand.
ATTCGCGCTGCTGGTGTTGGCGTTCGGCGGCAGCCGGCAACGCGATTTGCGGACTTTGGCGGTCGCCCTGCCGATCGGCTTCGTGATGGACAGCGTGCTGGTGAAATCGGAGTGGCTGCGCTATGCCGGCGCCTTTCCTTGGGCCGATTGGGCGCCGCTGTGGATCATGGCGCTCTGGCTGGCCTTCGCGCTGACCCTGAACCATTCGCTGCGCGCCGTTTACCGCAACCGCCTGTACACCTTCCTGTTCGGCCTGCTGGGCGGGCCCTTGGCTTACGGCATCGCAGCAGTCCGTTTCGAGGCGATGACGGTCGAACACCGGCTGATTCCCTCGCTGCTGCTGATCGGCGCGGTCTGGGGCATCGGCTTCAGCGCGATCCGCTGGCTGGATCGCGACGGGCCGAATCAACATGAGGAGACGACGCCATGAGCATCGCCGAAATCCTGCTGCCGGTGTTCGCCGGCAGCGCCGTGGCCATGACGCTGGTCTGGTTGTTGGCCCTGAAGCTGCGCAACATCGGCATCGTCGACGTCGCCTGGGCCGGATTGATGGCCTTGGCAGGCATGTACTGCGCCTTGGTATCCGACGGCAGCCCGGCTGCGCGCCTGGCGGTGGGCGGATTCGCCGGCATCTGGGGCCTGCGCCTGTTCCTGACGCTGTTCGTGCGCGTGCGCCACGAACCCGAAGATGGGCGCTACCAGGCCCTGCGCGCGGCCTGGAACGGCAGCCCGGCCAAGCTGTTCGTGTTCTTCCAGGGCCAAGCCGTAATCGTCGCGCTGTTCAGCCTGCCGTTCATCGCCGCCGCATCGAATCCCGGCCGCGGTTTCGACGCGCTCTGGTTCGCGGCGCTGGCCGTGTTCGTGTTGAGCGTGTCCGGCGAAGCCCTGGCCGACGCGCAGCTGGCCGCGTTCCGCAGCAACCCGGCCAACCGCGGCAAGACCTGCCGCAGCGGCTTATGGGCTTGGTCGCGGCATCCGAATTATTTCTTCGAATGGCTGCACTGGTTCGCCTATGTACTGATCGCCGTCGGCGGCGCGCGCATGCCGCTCAGCCTGATCGGTCCGGTGCTGATGCTGGCCTTCCTGTACCGCATCAGCGGCATCCCGTGGACCGAAGCGCAATCCCTGCGTTCGCGCGGCGAGGATTACCGCCGCTACCAGCGCGAAGTCAGCGCATTCTTCCCCTTTCCCCCGAAAGCCCGATAACCACGGAGCCTTATGAGCCTGATCGATTTCGCCGAACGCGGGCTGCTGCCCGACGCCTTGATCCGCTACGGCATCCGCCGCCTGTGCGCCCAGCGTCTGACCGACGAAGGCGCCGCCGACGCCGGACTCGCGGACCGCCGCTTCAACGCCCTGATCGAGGAACTGAAGCGCAGTCCGGTGGCGATCGAGACCGCCGCCGCCAACGAACAGCACTACGAGGTCCCCACCGAATTCTTCCGGCTGTGCCTCGGCAGGCGCCTGAAGTATTCCTCGGCCTACTATCCGAACGGCGACGAGAACCTGGACGAAGCCGAACAGCACATGCTGCGCCTGTACGGCGAACGCGCCGATTTGCGCGACGGCCAGGACATCCTGGAGCTGGGTTGCGGCTGGGGCTCGCTGACCCTCTGGATGGCCGAGAACTATCCGAACGCGCGCATCACCGCGGTGTCCAATTCAGCTACCCAGCGCGCGCATATCGAGGCGCAGTGCCGCGAGCGCGGCCTGGGCAACGTCACCGTGCTCACGCGCGACGTCAACGTGCTCGAGTTCGCCGCCGACAGCTTCGACCGCTGCGTCTCGATCGAGATGTTCGAGCACATGCGCAATTACCGCACCCTGCTCGATTCGGTGTCGCGCTGGCTCCGTCCGGACGGCGCGCTGTTCGTGCATATCTTCGTGCACCGCTACCTGATGTACCCGTTCGAGGTCGAGGGCGAGGACAACTGGATGGGGCGTTACTTCTTCACCGGCGGCCTGATGCCTTCGGCCGACACCTTGCTGCATTTCGCCGACAGCCTCGCGGTCGAATCGCGCTGGCTGGTGCCCGGCCGCCACTACGCCCGCACCGCCAACCATTGGCTGGCCAACCAGGATGCCAACCGCGACGCGGTGCGCGCCGTGCTGGCGGACGCCTATGGCGAGGCTCAAGCGGATGTCTGGGCCCAGCGTTGGCGGATATTCTGGATGTCCTGCGCCGAACTGTTCGCCTATGACGGCGGCAACGAATGGATGGTGGCGCACTACCGCTTCCGCAACAAAAAACCCGGCTAAGCCGGGTTTTTCCTTTCCGCGCGCAACGGCCGCCGGGATTCAGGGCTTGTCTTCGGGCTTCGGCTCCGCCGGCTTGGCCGGTACGATGCGGATGCCCTGCGACTTCATCCAGGCGTCGAAATCCTCGGCGGTCATCTTCTTGCCGCCCTGGGTCATGTTGAAACGCACTTCCTTCGGCTTGGCCGGCTCTTCCGGCTTCGGCGCCGGCGTTCCGGGCTTGCGGTCGCCTTTGGTGTACACCGGACGCTTCTGCGCCGCTTTGCGCTTTCGTTCGGCTTCCGCGCGCGCGGCTTCGGCCTTGCGCGCCGCTTCGGCTTCGGCGGCCGCCTTGGCTTCGGCGGCGGCGATTTGTTCGGGCGTCGGCAACGGCGGCGGCGGCGGCATCTGCACCGGCTCGATCACCGGCGCCGGCTTCGGCGGCGCTGGCTGCTCGCGTTGACAGGACGCCAGCAGAATCACGACCGCCAACAGCGGCAAGACCGACGACGGGCAGAAACGGAAAGTTTTCATCGATGCATTGTCCATGGCTCGATGATACGGAATCCGCCGCGGCAGGGCAATAAAAAAGCCCGGCCGGAGCCGGGCTTTTCCATCACGCGTGCGACCGCTTAGTTCTGAACGTTCAGTTCGGTACGGCGGTTGTTGGCGCGGCCTTCTTCGGTGTCGTTGGTGTCGATCGGGCGGGTTTCGCCGTAACCGTTCGGACCCACCAGACGGGAGGCGTCGATGCCCTTGCCGGTCAGGTAGTCGTACACCGCCTGGGCGCGGCGCTCGGACAGCTTCTGGTTGTAAGCGTCCTTGCCCTTCGAGTCGGTGTGGCCGGCGACTTCGACGCGCAGCTGCGGGTACTTCTGCAGCACGGCGACGGCTTCGTCGAGGATCACGACCGCGTCAGGACGCAGGGTGGCCTTGTCGAAGTCGAAGTTGACGCCCTTCAGGTCGATGGTCAGCTTGACCGCGCAACCGTCGGCGCCGATCACTTCGCCGGCTTGCGAGTTCGGGCACTTGTCGTTGCAGTCGTTGACGCCGTCGCCGTCGCCGTCGAGGGTGTCGCAGGCCGGGGCCGGCGGGGTCGGTTCGACCGGGGCGACCAGGTCACCCAGCTTCACCAGCACCGAGGCGGCGGCGTAGTAGTCCATGAACGAACCGATATCGCCGACGACTTGGTCGTTCTCGTTGTGGCTGTCGTAACGAACACCGGCTTCGACACGGTAATCGACGCGCTTGCGGCGGTCGGTTTCGATACCGGCGCCGAGCTTGGCGGCCCATTCGGTGCCTTCGTAGATGCTTTCGATGTCATGGCGGGTGGCGCCGATGCCGCCGACCAGGAACGGATCCCAGTTACGGCCTTCTTTCACGAAGTAGTAGCGGCCGTTCAGGAAGGCCGAGGTCAGGTCCCAGTTCACGTCACCGGTGAACGGGTTGATGTCGAGAGCCGGGCTGGAGCGGTCGAGCGACAGCTCGAGGCCGAAGTTCGGGCTGACGCGTTTGCCGACACCGATGCCGAACAGCAGGTCGTTGTTGGCATCAAGGCGATCCTTGTCGGTACCGAGGACACCGACGGTGCCGGACAGGTACCAACGATCGTCGAACTCCTGGGCGGAAGCGACTTGCGAGAGGCTGACGGCGCCGAGAAGAGCAAGGCCGAGTAGATTTTTCTTCATTTTAGATCTCCATATGCACGTGGAAAAAACGCTACAAATCGAAACAGGCTCGTATGCCCGCGACTTCAACGACCGCATTCCTGATCGAATCGTTAACACTAACATAACATCAAATGAGGCAAATGCAAGCCTGAAAATGTGAAATTCATCATGGATTAATGAACAAGACGCGTCATTTCCCGTTACCGAGCGTGACGCGCAGCAAAACCGGCGAAGCGAGCGCCACGATGGAATACCTGGCGCGGGCGTCGCCCCCCCTCCCCGGATTTACGGTAACGGCCCGTGGCGGTCCGTTTTTATCGCGTTTTGACTATACTGCCCGGTATGGTGCGCAGATTACGCGCCTACCCCGTCCCGCACTTGAATGAACCACGCGCCGCCATGAGCAAAACCGAATTCCCCCACCTGTTCGCTCCGCTCGACCTGGGCTTCAGCACGCTGCCCAACCGCATCCTGATGGGCTCGATGCATACCGGCCTGGAGGACCGGCGCGCCGATTTTCCGAAACTGGCCGCCTATTTCCGCGAGCGTGCCGAAGGCGGCGTCGGTCTGATGGTGACCGGCGGCATCGCGCCCAACATCCGCGGTTGGCTGAAGCCGCTGTCCGGCAAGCTGAGTTGGCGCCTGGAAACCGGGCCACACAGGCAGGTCACTTCCGCGGTGCACGGCGCCGGCGGCCGCATCGCGATGCAGATCCTGCACGCCGGCCGCTACGCCTACCATCCGTTCTCGGTCTCGGCTACCGGCAAGAAAGCGCCGATCAATCCGTTCAGCCCGAGGGCTCTGGGCGCACGCGGGGTCGAAGCCACCATCCGCGACTACGTGCGCAGCGCCGTGCTGGCGCGCGAAGCGGGTTACGACGGCGTCGAGGTGATGGGCTCGGAAGGCTACCTGATCAACCAGTTCGTGTCGCCGCAGGTGAATGACCGAAACGACGCCTGGGGCGGCGACGCCGAACGCCGCCGGCGCTTCGCGGTCGAGATCGTCGCGCGCATGCGCGAGGCGGTGGGACCGGATTTCATCCTGATCTACCGGCTGTCGATGCTGGAGCTGGTGCCGGAAGGACTGGCTTGGCCGGAAATCGTCGAACAGGCCAAAGCCATCGAAGCCGCCGGCGCCACTCTGATCAACACCGGCATCGGTTGGCACGAGGCGCGGGTGCCCACCATCGCCACCTCGGTGCCGCGCGCGGCCTTCGCCGGCGTTACCGCCAAACTCAAACCGCACGTACGCGTGCCGCTGGTGGCCACCAACCGCATCAACATGCCGGACGTGGCCGAACGCATCCTGTCCGAAGGCATGGCCGACATGGTCTCGATGGCGCGTCCGTTGCTGGCCGACCCGCAGTGGCCGGCCAAGGCCAAAGCCGGCAAGGCCCGCCTGATCAACACCTGCATAGCCTGCAACCAGGCCTGCCTCGACCACGTGTTCGAGAACAAGAAGGCGTCCTGCCTGGTCAATCCGCGGGCCGGACGCGAAACCGAGCTGAACTTCCTCCCCGTGGCGGCGCCGAAACGCATCGCCGTGGTCGGTGCCGGCCCGGCGGGACTGAGCTTCGCCACCGCCGCCGCCGGACGCGGGCATGCGGTGACGCTGTTCGACGCCGCGTCCGACATCGGCGGCCAGTTCAATTACGCCAAACGCATTCCCGGCAAGGAGGAGTTCCACGAGACCATCCGCTACTTCCGCCACCTGCTGGCGGAAACCGGGGTGACGGTGGAACTGGGTATGCCGGTCGATGCCGGACTGCTGCAACGCGGACAGTTCGACGAAATCGTCATCGCCACCGGCATCAGCCCGCGTCGCCTGACGCTGCCCGGCGGCGACCACTCCAAGGTGCTGAGTTATCTGGACGTGCTACGCGACGACAAGCCGGTCGGCGCCTCGGTGGCCGTCATCGGTGCCGGCGGCATCGGTTTCGATGTCGCCGAATTCCTGCTGCACACGCCGGCCGCCGGTCCCGACCTCGGCCGCTGGATGCGCGAATGGGGCGTGGATCCGCAGTTCGAGGGCAAAGGCGGCTTGCGCCTGCCCGAACCGGAAGCGCCGGCGCGCCGGATCTGGTTGCTGCAGCGCAGCCCCGGTAAACCCGGCGCGCGCCTTGGCAAGACCACCGGCTGGATCCACCGCGCGGCACTCAAAGCCGGCGGCGTGCAGGCCTGGGGCGGCATCGAATACCTTGCCGTGGACGACGACGGCCTGCATATCCGCAAAGACGGAGAGATCCGGGTGCTGCCGGTCGACCACGTCGTGGTCTGTGCCGGCCAGGAGCCGGACAAGTCGCTGTACCGGGCGCTGCTTGAGCTGGGCCTGCAGGCCCATGTCATCGGCGGCGCCGACGTGGCGGCGGAGCTGGACGCCAAGCGCGCCATCGCCCAAGGGGCGGAGTTGGCGGCAATCATATAGTCGGGCCGGGATCGACCGGCCCGCGCGCATGGACTGAAATCCGTGTCAGGGCCCGGTGCAGGCGTAGCGCCCGGTATGCACGCCGCCCGCATTCCGCACCAGCGCGCCGCTGTTGGCGCCGATGCAGGCTCCGAAGTAGTACTGGCCCGAGGTCACCGGCCAGGAGCGGCCTGCGCCGAGCGTGGTGCTGCCCCCCGCCCCGCGCTCGCATTCGTCTCCGACCTTGCACCAGAACACCTCCACCGTCTGTCCGCATTGGTTGGAGAACACCTGACTGCCGAAGCTCGACAGCGGATCGCCGTTGGCCAGCTGGGCCAGCTTCACGCAGGAGCCGGCGTCCAGCTCGGGCTTGTGGATAGGGGTTGTTTTCACCTTGTCGGGCGCATAGGTCTGCTGGTATCCGGATGAACTTGATGGCTGGCTATACGATTGATAAACCGGCGTGGATTGCTGTTGCTGTTGCTGCTGTTGCTGTTGCATGGCCGCTAACTTGGCATTGGCGATTTCGGCCTTCTGTTGCTGGATTTGAAAATGCGCATTCAGCATTGCGTCTGCGGTCCTGAAAAAACCGGCCCAGGCTTCAGCGTTCGCTGCGGCAAGGCGTTCTCGCTCTTGCGCATGGACCTCACGGGTCATCGCCAGTTGTTTTTTGCCTTCCGCATCCAATGCAATGTATTTATCGACCATTGTCAGCGCATATGTGGCGGTAAAGGCCTTATTGCAGGGCGTGCTTGTATATTTTTGTTGGATATATAGCGCGTTCGCTAGGTTTATCGGGTGGAAATCCGAAAGCTCGCGGCATTTTTGGGCCATTTCCACTGGCGTACGGTCCAATGCATTGGCTTTCCAGTAGCTCTTCCAGTCGGCCGGCAGAGCCGCCTCAGCAGCGGATTCTGATTTGGCGAGAGCCTCCTTCTCCGACGCCATCAAGTCCTGCGTCATGCGGATATGGCTGATGATTTTTTCGATGTAAGGTCCGGCGATATCGCGCCAAAGCGCATCGCAACCGGATGGAGATTTCGGATTCGGACACAATGTGAACGAATTTGACAGGACTCCCTTTTCCGTCAAATTAAGACTGACTCCGTACACGTCAAATCCTCTATCAAAAGACTGGCATCCAGGCAGCTTCTTATCCAACATGGCGCAATTGCGCGCATCCAAACCCAACGTTACCGAGACCCTGTTGAATCCGGAGAGCATGTTTTCGTCAAGCGTAAACCAGTAGTCATCGTACGGGGAGCCATTATTCGAGTTGGGTAATAGGGCATAAGGAGCATTGATATCCCACCCGGTCGGGAATTCGGCCTGAACCAGATCCGTAAAGGCTTCATTCCACAAGTTGACTTTAATCGTTGAACCACCCACGCTGACGCTATTGCCATGACTTGGCAGAATTTCTCCACGCATTCTTTTATAAATACCAAACTGCATGTAGCCAGCACTAAATTCGCTGCCGACATCTGCCGGGGAAAATATAAATCCGTAGCCATTGGGCAACCCGTACTTACATTCGCCTAGCCAAGAATACCGGGACAAGGTACGCAGCAACCCAGGATCCAAATTGGCATCAAAGAATTGGCCGCATGAGCCATCAATGTTCTTGATGTAGACTCTGCCGGAAATTTCAGGCGGCTCAGCCGCGAAGCAGCCAGAACCAAAGCCGAACAGGCAAATCAATCCGAGCAACGCGATCCGATGACATGCATTCATGACCATCCCCCATGGTTCGGGCCATTTACACATAGTCCGTGAAGCCTGTCAAATCGGCACGCTCAGGAATTTCGGGCGATATCAGCGCCGCCAGAAGCGCTCCATCTCCAGATAGGTGAACGACGCCGACCAGGTGATCAGCACGAAGCCTGTCAGGGACGTGGTTCCGGCCAGGAAGCGGATCGGGCCCTGCGGCGCGATGTCGCCGAAGCCGACGGTGCTGAAGCTTTCGGCCGACAGATAGATGCAGTCCAGCAGATTGACCACGGGCATGCCCACCGCCGAGCCGGCACCCGGATAATGCAACAGCGCCCACAAGGTGATGCCGAGAATCCAGATTTCGGCGACATGCAGGCCGAGCACGCCGAAGATCGCATACAGCACTTTGCGTCGGGAATAGTGCTCGCGGCGTCGGGCCAAGCGGCTCGAGATGAAACTGAGTCCTTCGTAATGGATCAGAACGGACATCGCCACCGCCGCCAAGGTGGCAACGACCACGAGCAGGTTCGCGTCCCAGTCCGGGTAGCCCATCAGCAGACGTCCGCAGGCACGCGCACCGCGCCGTCCATCAGCACCCGCGCGCTGCGACTCATGATCGCCTTGGTGACGGTCCACTGCCCGTCTACCTGCTTCACATCGGCACCGACGCGCAGCGTACCGGAAGGATGGCCGAAGCTGACCACATTGCGGGTGCCGCCGCCGGCCGCGGCGTTGACCACGGTACCCGGAACGGCCGCCGCGGTGGCGATGGCCACCGAGGCGGTGCCCATCATGGCGTGGTGCAGCTTGCCCATGCTCAGCGCACGCACGCGCAGGTCGATGTCGGCCGCGGCGACGCGCTTGCCGCTGGACGCCGTGTAGTCGGCCGGCGGGGCGACGAACGCGACCTTCGGCGTATGCTGGCGCTTAGCGGCTTCGGACACGTCGGCAATCAGGCCCATACGCACCGCAGCATGCGCGCGGATGGCCTCGAACATGACCAGCGCCTTGGCATCGCCGTTGATCGCGTCCTGCAGTTCGCTGCCGCTGTAGCCGATGTCGGCGGCGTTGACGAACACGGTCGGGATGCCGGCATTGATCATCGTGGCCTTCAACTTACCGACGCCCGGCACATCCAGGTCGTCGACGAGATTGCCGGTCGGGAACATCGCGCCGCCGCCCTCGCCTTCGCCCTCATCGGCCGGATCGATGAACTCCAGCACGATTTCGGCGGCGGGAAAGGTCACGCCGTCGAGTTCGAAATCGCCCATTTCCTGCACCTGGCCGCCGGCCATCGGCACCTGCGCGACGATGGTCTTGCCGATATTGGCCTGCCAGATGCGTACGGTGCAGAGGCCGTCCTGCGGCACGCGCGAAGGATCGATCAATCCGTTGGCGATTGCGAACGGACCCACGGCCGAGGACAGGTTGCCGCAATTGCCGCTCCAATCGACGAACGCGCTGTCGATCGACACCTGGCCATAAAGATAATCGACGTCATGCTCGGGCACCGACGATTTGGCGATGATCACGCACTTGCTGGTGCTCGAGGTGGCGCCGCCCATGCCGTCGGTGTGCTTGCCGTAGGGGTCGGGCGAGCCGATCACGCGCAGCAGCAACGCGTCGCGCGCCGGCCCCGGCACGCGCGCGGTCTCGGGCAGGTCTTCCAGCCGGAAGAATACGCCCTTGGAGGTGCCGCCGCGCATGTAGGTGGCGGGTATGCGGCGTTGCGGTGCGTAGGCCATGGTTCAGACCGCCTTGTTGGCTTCGAGGAAGTCCTGCGCGAAGCGCTGCAGCACGCCGCCGGCTTCGTAGATGGACACTTCCTCATCGGAGTCGAGACGGCAGGTGACCGGTACCTCGACGCGTTCTCCGTTGCGCCGGTTGATGACCAGCGTCAGCGTGGCGCGCGGCGCGCGTTCGCCGACCACGTCGAAGGTTTCGGTGCCGTCGATGGCGTAAGTCTTGCGGGTCTCGCCCGGCTTGAACTCCAGCGGCAGCACGCCCATGCCGATCAGGTTGGTGCGGTGGATGCGCTCGAAGCCCTCGGCGACGATCGCTTCCACGCCGGCCAGGCGCACGCCCTTGGCGGCCCAATCGCGCGAACTGCCTTGACCGTAATCGGCGCCGGCGACGATGACCAGCGGTTGGCCGCGGTCCATGTAGGTCTCGATCGCCTCCCACATGCGCATGACCTGGCCCTCGGGCTCCACGCGCGCCAGCGAACCCTTCTTCACCGTGCCGTCCACTACCGCCATCTCGTTCATCAGGGTCGGGTTGGCGAAGGTGGCGCGCTGCGCGGTCAGGTGGTCGCCGCGGTGGGTGGCGTAGGAATTGAAGTCCTCTTCCGGCAGGCCCATCCTAGCCAGGTATTCGCCGGCCGCGCTGGACGCCAGGATCGCGTTCGAGGGCGAGAGGTGGTCGGTGGTGATGTTGTCGCCCAGCACCGCCAGCGGCCGCATGCCGCGCAGGCTGCGCGGCTTGGCCAAGGCACCTTCCCAATACGGCGGGCGGCGGATGTAGGTGCTCTGCGGACGCCAGTCGTACAGCGGACTGACGGTCTCGCCCGACTCCACCGCGATCTTGAACATCGGTTCGTACACGCGGCGGAACTGCTCGGGCTTCACCGCCGACTTCACCAAGGCGTCGATTTCGGCGTCGCTCGGCCAAATGTCCTTGAGCCGGATCTCGCGGCCGTCGAACGTGCCCAGCACGTCCTTCTCGATATCGAAGCGGATGGTGCCGGCGATGGCGTAGGCCACCACCAGCGGCGGCGAGGCCAGGAACGCCTGCTTGGCGTAGGGGTGGATGCGGCCGTCGAAATTGCGGTTGCCGCTGAGCACCGCGGTGGCGTACAGGTCGCGGTCGATGATCTCCTGCTGGATCGCCGGATCCAGCGCGCCGCTCATGCCGTTGCAGGTGGTGCAGGCGAAGGCGACGATGCCGAAACCGAGTTTTTCCAAGTCGTCGGTCAGACCGGCTTCGTCCAGATAAAGGGCCACCGCTTTCGAACCCGGCGCCAGCGAGGTCTTCACCCACGGCTTGCGGGTCAGGCCCAGGCGCGCGGCGTTGCGCGCCAGCAGGCCGGCGGCAATGACATTGCGCGGATTCGAGGTATTGGTGCACGAGGTGATGGCAGCGATGATCACCGCGCCATCGGGCAGCAGACCCTGCGCCTCTTCCGCCTTGCCCGCCTGCAGCTTGCCTTCGTCGGCTATGCCGCGTTCGGCCAGCTGCGCCACCGGCAGGCGCGCATGCGGATTGGATGGGCCGGCCAGGGTGCGCACCACACCCGAGAGGTCGAACTGCAGCGTGCGTTCATAGCGCGCGCTAATCAGGTCATCGGCCCACAGGCCCGCAGCCTTCGCGTAGGTCTCCACCAGCGCCACCTGCTCGTCGCTGCGGCCGGTCAGGCGCAGGTAGTCGAGCGTGTTGCCGTCGATGAAGAACATCGCCGCGGTCGCGCCGTATTCCGGCGCCATGTTGGAGATGGTGGCGCGGTCGCCGATGGTCAACGCTGCCGCGCCTTCGCCGCGGAACTCCAGATAGGCGCCGACCACTTTCTGCTGGCGCAGGAATTCGGTCAGCGACAGCACGATGTCGGTGGCGGTGATGCCAGGCTGCGGCCGGCCGCTGAGCTCCACGCCGACGATGTCGGGCAGACGCATCCACGAGGCGCGGCCGAGCATCACGTTCTCGGCCTCCAGGCCGCCGACGCCGATGGCGATCACGCCCAAGGCGTCCACATGCGGGGTGTGGCTGTCAGTGCCGACGCAGGTGTCCGGGAAAGCCACGCCGTCCTGCACGTAGATGACCGGCGACATCTTCTCCAGGTTGATCTGGTGCATGATGCCGTTGCCCGGCGGGATCACGTCGACGTTGCGGAACGCCTGCTTGGTCCAATCGATGAAATGGAAGCGGTCGGCGTTGCGGCGGTCCTCGATGGCGCGGTTCTTGGCGAACGCGTCCGGATCGTAGCCGCCGCATTCCACCGCAAGCGAGTGGTCGACGATCAGCTGCACCGGCACCACCGGATTGACCTGCGCCGGATCGCCGCCCATGTCGGCGATGGCGTCGCGCAGGCCGGCCAAGTCGACCAGCGCGGTCTGACCCAGGATGTCGTGGCAGACCACGCGCGCCGGGAACCACGGGAAGTCGAGGTCGCGGCGGCGCTCCGTCAGCTGCGCCAGATAGGCGTCTCGGCGGGCCGGGTCGGCCTTGCGCACGATGTTCTCGGCGTGCACGCGTGCGGTGTACGGCAGTTCCGTCCATGCGCCGGGGCGCAGCGCGTCGACTGCGGCGCGCGCGTCGTAGTAATCGAGCTTCGTGCCGGGCAGCGGCTTACGGTAGTCGGTGTTCATCGTCGTCTGTCGGTTGTGGCCGGCGCGTGGCTCAGCGCTGGCTGATCGGCACGTACTGGCGGTCCTCGGGACCGGTGTAGTTGGCGCTCGGGCGGATGATCTTGCCGTCCTCGCGCTGCTCGATGACGTGCGCGCTCCAGCCGGTGGTGCGCGCGATCACGAACAGCGGGGTGAACATAGGGGTCGGGATGCCCATCATGTGGTAGGCCGAAGCGCTGTACCAGTCCAGGTTCGGGAACATCTTCTTGGTGTCCATCATCAGGTTCTCGATGCGCTCGGACACGTCGAACAGGGTCCGGTTGCCGCCTTCGGCGCACAGTTTGCGCGAGATCTCCTTGATGATCGGATTGCGCGGATCACCGACGGTGTACACCGGGTGGCCGAAGCCGATGACGATCTCCTTGCGCTCCATGCGCGCGCGGATGTCGGCTTCCGCCGCATCGGCGGAATCGTAGCGGCTGATGATGTCCATCGCCACCTCGTTGGCGCCGCCGTGTTTCGGGCCGCGCAGCGCGCCGATGGCGCCGGTGATGCAGGAATGCAGGTCGGAACCGGTGCCGGCGATGACGCGCGCGGTGAAGGTCGAGGCGTTGAACTCGTGCTCGGCGTACAGGATCAGCGATTTGTCCAGCGCGTCGGCATGCAGCGCGCTCGGCGGCTCGCCGTGCAGCAGGTGCAAGAAGTGGCCGGCGGTGGTCTCGTCGTCGGTCTCCACCTCGATGCGGCGGCCGTTGCGGGTGAAGTGCCACCAGTACAGCAGCATCGAGCCGAAGCTGGCGATCAGCTTATCGGCGATGTCGCGCGCTTCGTTGGCCGGGTGGCCTTCGCGTTCCGGCAGCACGGTGCCCAGCACCGAGCAGCCGGTGCGCAGCACGTCCATCGGGTGCGCGTTGGCCGGCACCAGCTCCAGCGCTTCGGCGACGATGGCCGGCAGGCCGCGCAGGCGTTTCAGCTTGGTGCGGTAGGCGGTCAGCTGCGACGCGGTCGGCAGCGTGCCATGCACCAGCAGATGCGCGACTTCCTCGAACGAGGACTTGGTGGCCAGGTCGTGGATGTCGTAGCCGCGGTAATGCAGGTCGTTGCCGCTGCGGCCGACGGTGCACAGGGCGGTGTTGCCGGCGGCGGTGCCGCTCAGCGCGACGGATTTCTTGGCTTTGGGAAGCACTTGCTGGGAATCGCTCATGGTCCTGTCCTTTCTTTCGTTTCTTGTTCTGTCATTTCTTGGCGGCGAACAGCGCGTCGAGCTTTGCTTCGAACGCGTGGTAGCCGATGCGGTCGTAAAGTTCCTCGCGGGTCTGCATCGTGTCGACCACCGCCTTCTGGTGGCCATCGCGGCGGATGCTGGCGTACACGTTCTCGGCGGCCTTGTTCATGGCGCGGAACGCGGACAGCGGGAACAGTTGGATGGCGACGCCGGCCGAGGCCAGCTCCTCGCGGCTGAACAACGGCGTCTTGCCGAACTCGGTGATGTTGGCCAGTACCGGCACTTTCACCGCATCGACGAAGCGGCGGTAGGTGGCGAGGTCGTAGGCGGCCTCGGCGAAGATGCCGTCGGCGCCGGCTTCGACGCAGGCGACGGCGCGTTCGATCGCGGCGTCCACGCCGTCGACCTGGATGGCGTCGGTGCGCGCGATCAGGAAGAAGTCCGGATCGGTCTTGGCGTCGGCGGCGGCCTTGACGCGGTCGACCATCTCGCCCTGCGACACGATCTCCTTGCCGGGACGGTGGCCGCAGCGCTTGGCGCCGACCTGGTCCTCGATATGGCAGGCGGCGGCGCCGGCCTTGATCAGCGACTTGACCGTGCGCTCGATATTGAAGGCGCTCGGCCCGAAGCCGGTGTCGATGTCGACCAGCAGCGGCAGGTCGCAGACGTCGGTGATGCGGCGGACGTCGATCAGCACGTCCTCCAGCGTATTGATGCCCAGGTCGGGCAGACCCAGCGAGCCCGCGGCGACGCCGCCGCCCGACAGGTAGATGGCGCGATAGCCGGCGCGCTTGGCCAGCAGGGCATGGTTGGCGTTGATGGCGCCGATCACCTGCAAAGGCGATTCGTCGGCCAGTGCGGTGCGGAATCGGGTACCGGCTGAAATCATCTGTTCTGTTCCCGTGGTGCGGGCCGTCGGCCCATAGACGAAGGGCGGGCAATGCCCGCCCCGTTCGGCTTACTGCAGCAGGTCGGCGACGCCGGCGCGCTCTTCTTCCAGTTCGGCCAGGGTGAAGTCCATGCGCTCGCGGCTGAAAGCGTCGATCTCGAGGCCTTGCACGATGTCATAGCGGCCGTCGCGGGTGACCACCGGGAAGCCGTACATCACGCCTTCGGGGATGCCGTAGCTGCCGTCCGACGGCACGCCCATGGTGACCCACTCGCCGTTCGAGCCGAGCAGCCAGTCGCGGATGTGGTCGATGGCGGCGTTGGCGGCCGAGGCGGCCGAGGACAGGCCGCGCGCCTCGATGATGGCGGCGCCGCGCTTGCCCACTTTCGGGATGAACACGTCCTTGTTCCAGGCCTCGTCGGCGATGGCGTCCTTGACCGAGGCGCCGCCGATGGTGGCGAAGCGGTAGTCCGGGTACATGGTCGGGCTGTGGTTGCCCCAGACGATCAGCTTGCGGATGTCGCCGACCGGCTTGCCGGTCTTGGCGGCGAGCTGGCTCAGCGCGCGGTTGTGGTCCAGGCGCAACATGGCGGTGAAGTTCTTCGGGTCGAGGTCCGGCGCCGACTTCATGGCGATGTAGGCGTTGGTGTTGGCCGGATTGCCGACCACCAGCACCTTGACGTCGCGCGAGGCCACGGCGTTCAGGGCCTTGCCCTGCACGGTGAAGATCTTGGCGTTCTCCAGCAGCAGGTCCTTGCGCTCCATGCCCGGACCGCGCGGGCGGGCGCCGACCAGCAAGGCGACGTCGGCGTCCTTGAACGCGACCATCGGATCGTCGGTGCCGACCATGCCGGCCAACAGCGGGAACGCGCAGTCCTCGAGCTCCATCATCACGCCCTTGAGCGCGGCCTGGGCCTTCTCCATCGGAAGTTCCAGCATCTGCAGGATGACCGGCTGGTCCTTGCCCAGCATTTCGCCAGACGCGATGCGGAACAGCAGGGAATAACCGATTTGGCCGGCGGCGCCGGTGACAGCAACACGGATGGGGGCTTTCATGGGATTCACTCCGGGGTTCAGGTTAATTCAGCGAAAAATTCCTGGATGCGCTTCAGGCCTTCCGGCAACTGCGCGCTCGGGCAGGTATAGGAGATGCGCAGCGAATTCGGCGCGCCGAAGGCGGAACCCGGCACGCAGGCCACGCCCTTGGCTTCCAGCAGCACGTTGCAGAAGTCGACGTCGTCGCCGATCGCGGCGTCGCCGTGCTTCTTGCCGAACGCGCAGGAGATGTCCGGGAACACGTAGAACGCGCCCTGCGGACGCGGACAGACCACGCCGGGGATGGCCTCCATCGCGGCCATCACCACGTCGCGCTTGGCCTCGAACTCGCGGTTCTTCTGCTCGGGCACGTCCTGCGGGCCGCTCAGCGCGGCGATGGCGGCGGCGGTGACCACTTCCGGGATGTTGGTGATGTGGTTGGAGTTCAGCGTGGCGACGGCCTTGGCCACGGATTCCGGGCCGGCGATGAAACCGACCCGCCAGCCGGGCATGCCGTAGGTCTTGGACAGCGAGTCGACGAAGATGACGCGGTCCCGCAGCTCCGGGCGGGCGCTCACGAAGTTGTGGTAGCCGATGCCGTCGAACACCATGCGGTGGTAGATGTCGTCGGTCACCACCCAGGTGTCCGGATACTTCACCAGCACGTCGGCCAGCGCGGCGATTTCGTCTTTGCCGTAGACCATGCCGGTCGGGTTGTTCGGGTTGTTGAACAGGAACACCTTGGGCTTCTGTTGCAGGGCGGCATCGAGCTGGGCCGGGGTGATCTTGTAGTTCTGGCTGGCCGGACAATGCAGGTGCAGGGTCTTGGCGTTGACGATGTCGGCGATGTCCTGGTAGGTGGTCCAGTACGGCACCGCGAAGGCGATAGTGTCGCCCTCGTCCAACAGGGCTTCGGCCAGGTTGTACAGCATGTGCTTGGCGCCGATGCCGGTGGCGACGTGGGCGCGGGTGTAGCCGGTCAGGCCGGCGCGCGCGATGTGCGCCAGGAAGGCGTCCAGCAGGGCGTCGGCGCCGCGGTTGACGCCGTATTGGCCGGAGTCCTTGCTCAGGGCCTCGCCGGCGGCGGCGTATACATGCGGGCCGGGCAGGAAATTGGGCACGCCGATGGAGAAGCTGATGATGTCGCGTCCCGCCGCCTTGAGGGCTTTGGCCTTTTCGGCCACGGCCATGATGGCGGAAGGTTTGGCGCGGCCGATGCGTCGGGCTAATTGCGGCATTGCGTGTCTTCCATCGTGCAAGCAAAAGGTGCAATATCATACCATGCCGTCCATGGCGGCAACCCGCCGCACGGGCGGGACGACCGGGGAATCCAGTATGAAAACCGAACTGAACGCCAATCGCCTGCGCGGCCTGCTGCTGGTCCTCGCCATCGGCGTGGCGGCGCCCGCGCCGGCCGCCACCCGCGCCAAGACCGCGGTCACCGAAACCGGCGAGAACGTCCGCATCGAGGGCAGCATCGTGCTGGTCGAACCAGACATCGAACTCAGCCTGGTCACCGCCGGCGGCCTGCAGGAGCCGCGCAAGGACTGGTCGGATGCCGCCCGGCGGCATTATCCGGCGGCGGTCGGCCGCCTGATCGCGGCCCGCAACGGCAGCCGGAAGCCGGATTTCGACATCCCCGACGCGCTCGAACCCGCCTCGCGGCTGGGCCAAGTGCTGCGCCTGAACCAGGTGGTGGCGCTGAGCATCGCGCAATACGCGAGCCCGGGCAGCGTCCTGGCCACCAAGAAAGACCCCAAGACCGGCAAGCCCCTGCTCGACTGGAGCCTGGGACCCGGCGTGGCGGAAATCCGCCAGGCCACCGGCGCCGACTACGCGCTGTTCACCTACGTGCGCGACAGCTACGCCAGCGGCGGCCGCAGCGCCCTGCGCGCGTTCACCCTGGTCGCCGGACTGGCGATGGGCTCCTACATCGACATCGGCGGCGGCATGCAGGTCGGGGTCGCGGCGCTGGTCGACCTGCGCACCGGACAAGTGGTCTGGCACAACGTGATGGTCAAGCAATCCGGCGACCTGCGCAGCGCCGAAGGCGCCGACGGGGTGGTCGACGACCTGCTGAAAAGCTTCCCTCTGTGACGCTGCGCGCGGCCCTGTTGCTGGCGCTTAGCCTGCCCGCTTCCGGCGCGGCGGCGGCCGACGCCCTGCGCGCCGGCGAAAAGCCGGTGCCGGGCAGCACTGAAGCCGAGCTGTGGTACGGCATGGAGCAGGCCGAGAAGGACATCCAGGCCTCGCCGTATGTGGTACGCGACCCCGGATTGAACGCCTACACGCGGCGCGTGCTGTGCGACGTGGTCGATGAGTACTGCCCGGACATGCGCCTGTACATCATCGACGTGCCGGTGTTCAACGCCTCGATGGCGCCCAACGGCGCGGTGCTGGTGTTCACCGGCGCGCTGTTGCGGATGCAGGACGAATCCGAACTGGCGCTGGTGCTGGGCCACGAGTTCGCCCATTTCCGGCAACGGCACAGCCTGCAGGGCTGGGAAAAGGCCAAACGCACCTCGGCCTTCCTGGCTACCTTCGGCGTGTTGACCTGGGCCGGCGGCGTCGGCCTGGCCGGCGGCATCGCGCAGATGGTGGGCCTGGCCAACGTCATGCAGTTCTCGCGCGAGAACGAGCGCGAATCCGATGAGATCGGCTTCCGGCTGGTGACCGGGCACGGTTACGACCCGCAGGCCGGCGTGCGCGTCTGGGAGCGCATGCTGCGCGAAGAAACCGCCGATCCGCGCCGCCGCCACGACCCGGTGTTCGCCAGCCACCCGAAGACCTCGGAGCGCCTGGAAGACATGCGTGCCGCCGCCTCGCGCATCCCGCCCGGCGACTACGAACGCCATCAGGCGCGCTACGCCGCGGCGGTCAGGCCGCATCTGGCGGCGTGGCTGGACGCCGAGCTCGGCAAACGTACGTTCGCCACCAGCATCCAGATGATCGAGGATCTGAAGCGCGCCGCGGCGCCGGAACTGCTGGGAACCTACGAATTCTATCTGGCCGAGGCCCTGCGCCGCCGCAACCGCAACGACGACCGCGAACGCGCCGATGCGCTGTACGCCAACGCCGTCGGCCGCGCGGAAGCGCCGGCCGGCACCTGGCGCGAATACGGCCTGGTGTTGAAACGGCGCGGGCAAGCCGCCGAAGCCGCCGCACATCTGCGCCGCTATCTTGAACTCGAGCCGGCCGCCAAAGACCGGCTGTTCATCGAAAAAGACATCCAATCCCTGGAGAACCGCCCGTGAGCCACTTCCGCCCGAAATCCGCCGCGCTTCTGTTCGCCTTGGTCCTGCTGGGCGCCTGCGCCAGCCCCGGCGGCCGCCTGCAACAGGCCGGCAGCACCGCCGAGGTGTTCGACATGCGCCTGGATTCGGATTTGGCCTGGGCGCGCATCAAATCCCCGCGCCAGGAACTGTGGACCATCGACGGCCCGGGCCTGAACAGCCTGAACGTGTACAACGACATCAAGCCCGGCGAACACGTGTTCCAGCTGGGCCGCGAGCGCAAGTCGAACCCGAACGGACCCTGGTTCCGGCCAGGCATGCGCCCCGACGAGCTGCGCGACGTGATCCTGGACGCCATCCGCGGACAGGGCTGGGCGCAGGTCTCGGACGAGAACTTCCGCCCGCACGACTTCGGCGGCACGACCGGTATCCGCTTCGAACTCCGCCAGACCAGCCCCGAGGGCCTGATTTACCAGGGCGGCGTGGCCGCGGTGGAGCGCGGCGGCAAGCTCGACGTGCTGTATTGGAAGGCGCCGGCCGAATATTACGCGCCGCGCGACGCCGCCGCCGTGGCGCGCATGCTGGACGGCCTGCGCCACATCAAATGAGGCGCGTGGGCCGATGACGCAAAACGGGCGCCGAAGCGCCCGTTTTTTGTTGCCTTACCACAATGGCTGACTTAGGCGCCGAGGGCGGCGTTCCACTGCGCCACGCGCTCGGCCTGCGCGGCCAACAGGGCCGAGGCGTCGCCTTCGATGACCGCGCTCTGGATCAGGTCGCCCTGACGGATGGCGTCGACCACGGCCTGGTCGGCGGCCGAGACCACTTCGCCGAACACGGTGTGCTTGCCGTCCAGCCAGGGGGTGGCGGCGTGGGTGATGAAGAACTGGCTGCCGTTGGTGGACGGACCGGCGTTGGCCATCGACAGCACGCCCGGCTTGTCATGACGGGCTTTCGGGCTGCATTCGTCCTCGAACCGGTAGCCCGGGCCGCCGTTGCCGATGCCGTGCGGGCAGCCGCCCTGGATCATGAAATCGGCGATGACGCGGTGGAATTTCAAGCCGTCGTAGAAGCCGCGTTGGATCAGGTTGACGAAATTGGCGACGGTGACCGGCGCGACGTCGGCGAACAGCTTCAGGCGGATCGGGCCCTTGTCGGTGTTCAGCACGGCGGTTAAATCGGACATGGATGGCTCCGGAATGGGTGAATACGGGTTGAATAGGATGCCATAAATCGACTTAACACGTCCTGACGGAGTATAATGTACGGCTCATCTCCCTACGATAATCATGCCGGTTCAGGCAGCCTCCCTATGTCCATCGAAAACCTCCGCAACATCGCGATCGTGGCCCACGTCGACCACGGCAAGACCACTTTGGTCGACCAACTGCTGAAGCAATCCGGCACCTTCGGCGAACGCGCCCAGATCGCCGAGCGCGTGATGGACAGCAACGACCAGGAAAAGGAGCGCGGCATCACCATCCTGGCCAAGAACACCGCCATCAACTGGAACGGCAACCGCATCAACATCGTCGACACCCCGGGCCACGCCGACTTCGGCGGCGAGGTCGAGCGCGTGCTGTCGATGGTCGACTCGGTGCTGATCCTGGTCGACGCCATGGACGGCCCGATGCCGCAGACCCGCTTCGTGACCCAGAAGGCGTTCGACATGGGCTTCAAGCCGATCGTGGTGGTCAACAAGATCGACCGCCCGGGCGCGCGTCCGGACTGGGTGGTGGAGCAGGTCTGGGACCTGTTCGACCGCTTGGGCGCCACCGCCGAGCAGATGGACTTCCCGATCGTGTACGCCTCGGCGCTGAACGGCTACGCCAGCCTGGATCCGGAAACCCGCGACGGCGACATGACCCCGCTGTACGAAGCGATCATGAAGCACGTCAGCCCGCCGCAGGTCGACCTCGACGGCCCGTTCCAGATGCGCATCAGCCAGCTGGACTATAACAGCTACGTCGGCCTGATCGGCATCGGCCGCATCCAGCGCGGCAAGGTCAAGAAGAACATGCCGGTCACCGTCATCGACCGCGAAGGCAAGAAGCGCCAGGGCAAAGTGCTGCAGGTGCTCGGCTTCCTCGGCTTGGAGCGGCTGGAAGTCGAAGAGGCGCAGGCCGGCGACATCGTGGCGATCTCGGGCATCCAGGAGCTGACCATTTCCGACACCCTGTGCGCCCCGGATTTCCCGGAAGCGCTGCCGGCGCTGACCGTCGACGAACCGACCATCTCGATGACCTTCCAGGTCAACAACTCGCCGTTCGCCGGCAACAAGGACCTGTCCGGCGGCAAGTTCCTGACCAGCCGCCAGCTCAAGGAGCGCCTCGACCGCGAGAAGGTGCACAACGTCGCCCTGCGCGTCGAGGAAGGTTCCGACGCCGACAAGTTCCTGGTCTCCGGCCGCGGCGAACTGCACCTGTCGGTGTTGATCGAAACCATGCGACGCGAAGGCTACGAGCTGGCGGTGTCGCGCCCGGAAGTGATCATCAAGGAAATCGACGGCCAGCTGATGGAACCGATCGAGCAGCTGGTGGTGGACATCGAGGAGCAGCACCAGGGCGGCGTGATGGAGAAGCTGGGCATCCGCAAGGGCCAGCTGAAGAGCATGGAATCCGACGGCCGTGGGCGCGTGCGCCTGGATTACGAGATCCCGGCGCGGGGCCTGATCGGCTTCCAGAACGAGTTCAAGACCCTGACCCAGGGCTCCGGCCTGCTGTTCCACGTGTTCGACCATTACGGTCCGAAGTCGGAAGGCGCCATCGCCAAGCGCCCGAACGGCGTGATGATCGCCAACGCCCCGGGCGTCACCCCGGCGTATGCGCTGGGCCCGCTGGAAGAGCGCGGCAAGCTGTTCGCCGCCGAAGGCGACAACGTCTATGAAGGCCAGCTGGTGGGCATCCACTCCAAGGACAACGACCTGACCGTGAACGCGATCAAGACCAAGCCGCTGACCAACATGCGCGCTTCGGGCAAGGACGACGCCATCAAGCTGACCCCGGCGATCAAGTACACGCTGGAGCAGGCGCTGGACTTCATCGAGGACGACGAGCTGGTGGAAGTCACCCCGAAGGAGATCCGCCTGCGCAAGAAGCACCTGACCGAGAACGAGCGCAAGCGCGCCGGCCGCGCTTAACACGAGAAACCCCGCGTCCGCGGGGTTTTTCTTGCCCGGATACCGACCATGGAAATCGATGCCACCCTCTGGCTATTGACCGCCCTCGCCGGCTTCGCCGCCGGCCTGATCGACAGCATCGTCGGCGGCGGCGGCCTGGTGCTGACCCCCGCCATGCTCAACCTGCATCCCGGCCTCGGCATCCTGCAGGCCATCGGCACGCAACGCACCAGCTCGATCATGGGCACCTCGGTGGCGGCCTGGAACTACCTGCGCAAGGTCCGCGTCGAACGCGGCATCCTGTTGCCGGCCTGCGCCGCGGCGCTCACGGCCTCGGCCGTCGGCGTGCAGTTCGCCAAACGCATCGACCCCGAGTTGCTGAAGTGGACCGTGCTGGCGATCTGCGTGCTGCTGGCGCTGTACACCGCCCTGCGCAAGGATCTGGGGCTGAAGGAGGAACGCCGCTTCCATCCCCGGCACGAGAGCGTCGCCGCGTTGGCGATCGGCACCGCGACCGGCTTCTACAACGGCCTGATCGGTCCGGGCACCGGCACGCTGATGGTGTTCGCCTTCGTCAGCTTCCTGGGCTTGGACTTCCTGAAGTCCTCGGCCTCGGCGAAGGCCGCCAACGTCGCCGCCGACCTGAGCTCCTGGACGGTGTTGATGTTCAGCGGCTTCGTGATCTGGACCCTGGCCCTGCCGCTGATCGTCGGCAACATGCTCGGCAGCTACCTCGGCAGCCACTTGGCGATCCGCAAGGGCCAGGCCTTCGTGCGCGCCGTGTTCCTGGTGATCGTGCTGGCGCTGATCGCGCGTCAGGCCTGGCTGCTGTTCGCCGCCTGAGCCGGCGTCAGAGCGACGCCAGCCACTCGTCGTCGGAGCCCTCGTTGACGCCTTCGAACAGGAAGGTGCTGAGGTAGCGTTCGCCGGTGTCCGGCAGCATGGCCAGGATGACCGAGCCTTCGGCCGCCGATTCGGCCACCTTCAGCGCGGCAGCCAACGTGGCGCCGGCCGAAATGCCGACGAACACGCCCTCCTCGGCCGCCAACCGGCGCGCGGTATCGCGGGCGATGACGTCGTCGACCGGAATGTCCTCGTCCGGCACGCTGCGGTTCAGCACCGCCGGCACGAAATCCGGCGTCCAACCCTGGATCTTGTGCGGTTGCCATTCCTTGCCGGCCAACAGCGAGGCGCCGGCCGGTTCGGTGATGACGATGCGGACGTCGGGACGGGCCAGTTTCAGCATCTCGCCGACGCCGGTCAGGGTGCCGCCGGTGCCCCAGCCGCTGACGAAATAGTCGAGGCGCTTGCCGGCGAAATCCTGCAGGATCTCGGCGGCGGTGGTGCTGCGGTGGTAGGCCGGATTGGCCGGATTCTCAAACTGCCGCGCCAGGAACCAGCCGTGTGTGGCCGCCAACTCCTGCGCCTTGCGCACCATGCCGCTGCCGCGCTCGGCGGCCGGCGTCAGGATGACCTTGCCGCCGTAGGCGCGGATCAGCTTGCGACGCTCGATCGAGAAGGTCTCGCTCATCACCGCCACGAACGGATAGCCGCGCGCGGCGCAGACCATGGCCAGCGCCACGCCGGTATTGCCCGAGGTCGCCTCGACCACCGTCTGGCCCGGCTTGAGCAGACCGCGCTGTTCGGCGTCGCGGATGACGGCCAAGGCCAGGCGATCTTTGATCGAACCGCCGGGATTGAAGGATTCGACCTTGGCGTACAGATGGACGTGCATCGGGGCGATGCGGCCGAGTTTGACGATCGGCGTACGGCCGATGGTGTCGAGGATGCTGTCGTGGATCATGTCGGTGCGTCCTGGTCGGAATGAGGCGTTCAATCTAGGCGCATTGTCCCCGGCTGTAAAATAACCTAAGCTGTCGGGCATATGACGTTTCGTCATATACCCCGCTCCGCTTCCGGATAGCCCATGACCCTGACCCAACTGCGCGCCTTGGTCGCCATCGCCGACTCCGGCCTGAACATCACCCAAGCCGCCGAGCGCGTGAACGGCACACAGCCAGGCCTATCCAAGCAAATCAAACAGCTGGAGGACGAACTCGGCTTCCTGCTGTTCACCCGCGGCGCGCGCAGCCTGGAGGGCATCACGCCGGCCGGCGCCAAAGTCATCGAACACGCGCGCCTGCTACTGGTGCAGGCCAACAACATCAAAGCACTGGCCGCCAACCTTCGCCAGGTGCATGACGGCGAATTGCGCATCGCCACCACCCATACCCAGGCGCGCTACGCCTTGCCGCCGGCCTTGGCCGCGTTCAACCGCGAGTATCCGACCGTGGCGGTGCATCTGAATCCGGGCACCGACGGCGAATCGCTGGCGATGCTGGACCGCGACGAAGCCGAGTTGGCGATCATCTCCAGCGCCGGCACGCTGCCGCCCGCCGGCTATATCGCCCTGCCCCTGTACCGCTGGGACCGCATCATTCTGGTCAAGCAGGACCATCCGCTGGCGCACCGGGCCGATGCGCCGCGTCTGGAACAACTGGCGCAGTACCCGTTGGTGAGTTACGAATCCAGCGTCGATCCCGAATCGTCGTTGCGACGGACCTTCAGCAGCGAAGGACTGGCGGTCAATCTGGCGATGACCGCGCGCGACGCCGACCTGATCAAGACCTATGTGCGCGCCGGTTTCGGCGTCGGCGTTCTGGCCGAGATGGCGCAGAGCGCGGAAGACCGCGACCTGGTCCGCATCGAAGCCGCCGGACTGCTGCCGCAATGCACCTGCTGGGCGCTGTTGCGCCGTGACCGCATCCTGCGCGATTACACGCTCAGCCTGCTGCGGCGACTGCTGCCCTGGCTGCACGGCAACGAACTGCAACGCCTGTTGCGCGGCGTGCAGGCGGCGCCGTCGATGCCGCCGCCGCATTGGCGCGACCAACGCACCCCGGCCGGCATCGGCGAATTCGAGATCTGAGCGCCGCTCAGCCCAGGCTCTGGTGCTTGTGCACGATCGACATCGCGATCTCCAGCGACTGCTCGTAGTTCAGGCGCGGATCGACGGTCGAGCGGTAGGCGCGCTCCAGGTCGGCTTCGGACAGGTCGCGCGCGCCGCCCAGGCATTCGGTCACGTTCTCGCCGGTCAGCTCCAGATGCACGCCGCCCAGGTGCGAGCCCTCGGCCGCGTGCACGTCGAAGCTGGTCTCCAGCTCGGCCTTGATGTTGTCGAAGCGCCGGGTCTTGAAACCGTTGCTGGTCGACTCGGTGTTGCCGTGCATCGGATCGCAGACCCACAGCACGCGCGCGCCGATCGAGCGCACCGCGCGCACCAAGCGCGGCAGTTCGGCACCGACTTTGTCGGCGCCCAAGCGGTGGATCAGCGTCAGCCGGCCCGGCTCGTTGTCCGGGTTGAGCGTCTCGCACAGGCGCTTGATCTGGTCGTCGGTCACCGAAGCCGAGATCTTGATTCCGACCGGATTGGCGATGCCGCGGAAATACGCGACGTGCGCGCCGTCCAACTGCGCCGTGCGCATGCCGATCCAGGGGTAATGCGTCGACAGGTTGAACCAGCCGTCCTGGCGCGGCACGCGGCGGGTCAGCGCCTCCTCGTACGGCAGCAGCAGCGCTTCGTGCGAGGTGTAGAACTCGGTGCGGTTGACGTTGTGCGCCGGCTCGCCGGAGATGGTCTCCATGAAGCGGATGGCGTCGCTGACCGACTGCACCAGCTTGCGGTACTGCGCCGACTGCGGCGACTGCGAGACCCAGCCCAGGTCCCAGTATTCGGGGTGGTGCAGGTCGGCGAAGCCGCCGTCGATCAGCGCGCGCACGAAGTTCATGGTCATCGCCGAACGCGCGTGGCCTTTCACCATGCGGCGCGGATCGGGGACGCGAGCCGCTTCGGTGAACTCGGGCGCGTTGATGAAGTCGCCGCGGTAGCTCGGCAGGGTCGTGCCGTCCTTGGTCTCCAGATCGGCCGAGCGCGGCTTTGCGTACTGGCCGGCGAAACGGCCGACGCGCACCACCGGCTTGCGCAGGCCGTGCACCAGCACCAGGCTCATCTGCAGCAGGATCTTGAGCCGGTTGGAGATCAGGCCGGATTCGCAGTCGCTGAAGCTCTCGGCGCAGTCGCCGCCTTGCAGCAGGAAGGAACGGCCTTCCTGGGCGCGCACGATGTGCTGCTTCAACGCCAGGATTTCGGCGGAGGTGACCAGCGGCGGCAACCGGGACAGTTCGCCCTGCACCGCCGCCAACGCGGCGGCGTCGGGATACACGGGTTGCTGCAGGGCGGTATGGTTCCGCCAACCGGCCGGATGCCAGTCTTGATTCGGTTTCATCGGGAATCTCAGTATTTCTTGAATGCCGAATATACGGCAAGCGCCAGGAAGCCGGCATAAAGGGCGAGCGTCCACATCGGCATCGACAGGCCGAGGAACTGCCAGTCGATCTTGGCGCATTCACCCGAGCCCTTGAACACCGTGACCAGCACGTCGGTCAGCGGCATGGCCTCGAGCATGTAATCCAGCCCCATGCCGCCGCAGAACGACAGTTGGTCGGCCGGCGCCAGCTGGATGGCGACATGCCGGCCGGCCACGGCCAGACCGGCGACGGCCGACAGGCCGGCCAAGGCGGCGTAGACCTTGCGGCCGAACGCGCCGGGATTGTGGGCCGCGCCGGCCAGGAAGAACACGCCCATGGCCAGGAACGCGACGCGCTGCAGGATGCACAGCGGGCACGGCTGCATCAGCATGCCGTACTGCACGTACAGGGCATATGCGACGGAGCCGAAACAGGCGGCGGCGGCGAGGAGATACAGACGGCGGAAGGACCAGTTCAGCGGATTCATGACGGTATCGGATACGGACTACAGACCTTTACACTAGCGCGTTTGCGGCGCATTGGCAAAGCATTTCACGCAAAAGAAAAAGCCCCGACGGGTCGGGGCTTTTCCGGTGCAGCGTGCGGCGCTTATTCGGCGCTGGCGACGGCCGAGACCTGCGGACGGTCGACCAGTTCGACGTAGGCCATCGGGGCGTTGTCGCCCGGACGGAAGCCGCACTTCATGATGCGCAGGTAGCCGCCCGGACGCTCCTTGTAGCGCGGACCGAGCTCGACGAACAGCTTGCCGACGGCTTCCTTGTCGCGCAGGCGCGACATGGCGAGGCGGCGGTTAGCGACGCCGTCGGTCTTGCCGATGGTGATCAGCGGCTCGGCGACGCGGCGCAGTT
>JAYSFF010000006.1:40505-54180 GCA_041913425.1 Arenimonas sp.
GCGACGCCGTCGGTCTTGCCGATGGTGATCAGCGGCTCGGCGACGCGGCGCAGTTCCTTGGCCTTCGGCAGGGTGGTGCGGATCAGCTCGTGCTTGAACAGCGAAGCCGCCATGTTGACGAACATCGCTTCGCGGTGGGCGCTGGTGCGGCTGAATTTACGGCCGGATTTTTGGTGACGCATGGTCGTGATTCCTAATCGGCGCGCGGACGGAAGCCCGCGCTGTGTTTAATTAACCCAACATTCCCAACTGGTGGCTGGCCGGCGGCCAGTTTTCCAGCTTCTGACCCAGGGTGAAGCCGCGTTGGGCCAGCACGTCCTTGATCTCGGTGAGGGATTTCTTGCCCAGATTCGGGGCCTTCAGCAGTTCGACTTCCGTACGCTGCACCAGGTCGCCGATGTAGTAGATGTTCTCGGCTTTCAGGCAGTTGGCGGAACGGACGGTCAGCTCCAGGTCGTCGATCGGGCGCAGCAGCACCGGATCCACGCCCGGGCCGGCCGGCTTCTTGTCCTGGTCGGCGCGCTTGGTGAAGTCGCCGAACACCGACAGCTGGTCGGTCAGGATGTCGGCCGCGGTACGGATGGCGTCTTCGGCGTCGATGGTGCCGTTGGTTTCGATGTCGAGCACCAGCTTGTCGAGGTCGGTGCGCTGTTCGACGCGGGCGGCGACCACTTCATAGGCCACGCGGCGGACCGGCGAGAAGCTGGCGTCCAGCACGAGGCGGCCGATGGTGCGGGTTTCGTCGTCCGGACGGCGGCGGGCCGAGGCCGGCTGGTAGCCGAAGCCGCGCTCGACCTTCAGGCGCATGTTGATCGACGCGTCCTTGGTCAGGGTGCAGATCACGTGCTCCGGATTCAGGATCTCGACCGTGTGGTCGGCCTTGATGTCGCCGGCGGTGACTTCACCCGCGCCGCTCTTGCTCAGGCTCAGGGTGGTGTGGTCGACGCCTTGCAGACGCAGGGCGACGTCCTTCAGGTTCAGCAGGACTTCCAGCACGTCTTCCTGCAGGCCTTCGATGGTGCTGTATTCGTGCAGCACGCCGTCGATCTCGACTTCCGTGATGGCGAAGCCGGGAATCGAAGACAGCAGTACGCGGCGCAGGGCGTTGCCCAGCGTGTGGCCGTAGCCGCGCTCCAG
This sequence comes from Arenimonas sp., assembly GCA_041913425.1. Classification (GTDB taxonomy): domain Bacteria; phylum Pseudomonadota; class Gammaproteobacteria; order Xanthomonadales; family Xanthomonadaceae; genus Arenimonas. The sequence goes on from JAYSFF010000006.1 coordinate 41,643, forward strand.
CGGTTCGATGACCACTTTCGCGCGGTGGGCGCTGCTACGTTCGATTACAGGGCCGCGCGGGCGCAGCACTTGGTGGGCGGTTACCGTCATGGGGAATGACACTCCTGAAGATTATTACTTCGAGTACAGTTCGACGATCAGCGCTTCGTTGATGTCGGAAGGCAGATCGGCGCGGTCCGGAACGGCTTTGAACACACCGGCGAATTTGTTGCTGTCCACTTCGCACCAGCTCGGCACCAGGTCCATCTGCTGGGCCAAGTTCAGGGCTTCCTGCACGTTGAGGTGCTTCTTCGCGCGCTCGGTCAGTTCGATGCTGTCGCCGGCCTTGACCTGGTACGACGGCAGGTTGACGCTCTTGCCGTTGACCAGGATGGCCTTATGCGACACCAGCTGGCGGGCGGCCGGACGGGTGACCGCGAAACCCATGCGGTAGACCACGTTGTCGAGACGGGTCTCCAGGATCTGCAGCAGCATTTCGCCGGTGTTGCCCTTGCGGCGGGCGGCCTTGGCGTAATAGCCGCGGAACTGGCGTTCCAGCAGGCCGTAGATGCGCTTGACCTTCTGCTTCTCGCGCAGCTGGGTGGCGTAGTCGGACAGCTTGCCCTTCTTGGCCACGGCGCCGTGCTGGCCGGGTTTCTGTTCGAGTTTGCACTTGGAGTCGAGGGCGCGGGCCGGCGACTTCAGGCTGAGGTCGGCGCCTTCGCGACGCGACAGTTTACATTTGGGACCGATATAACGAGCCATGACTTATTGTTCTCCTTCCCTTAGACGCGGCGCTTTTTGGGCGGACGGCACCCGTTGTGCGGGATTGGGGTCACGTCGATGATGTTCATGATTTTGTATCCGCAGGCGTTCAGCGCGCGGACGGCGGATTCACGGCCCGGGCCCGGGCCCTTGATGCGGACTTCGAGGGTCTTCACGCCGTAGTCCAGGGCCACTTTACCGGCCTTTTCCGAAGCGACCTGGGCCGCGAACGGGGTGGACTTGCGCGAACCGCGGAAGCCTGCGCCACCGGAGGTGGCCCAGCTCAGGGCATTGCCCTGGCGGTCGGTGATCGTGATGATGGTGTTGTTGAACGAAGCGTGGACGTGGGCGACGCCGTCGGTGACGACGCGCTTGATCTTCTTCTTCGTTTTGGCAGCGGCTGCAGCTTTGCTCATGTGCGTGCTTCCTTACTTCTTGATGGCTTTACGCGGACCCTTGCGGGTGCGGGCGTTGGTACGCGTGCGCTGGCCGCGCAGCGGCAGGCCGCGGCGGTGGCGCAGACCGCGGTAGCAACCGAGATCCATCAGACGTTTGATCGACATGCCGACTTCGCGGCGCAGGTCGCCTTCGACCGTGAACTTGGCGACTTCCAGGCGGAGCTTCTCCACCTCGGGTTCGGACAGGTCACGGATCTTGGTGGACGGGTTGACGCCCGCCGATTCACACACCAGTTTGGAACGGGTGCGGCCGATTCCGAAAATGCTTTGCAGGCCGACCCAGACATGCTTCTGGGCAGGCAGATTGACACCAGCTATGCGCGCCATCAGGCGTTCTCCATATAAGATTCACCGCGGAGGGGAATCGAAAATTATAACAGGGCTTCGGGTTAAATGAAAGCCCGAACGGCCGAGGCCGTCCGAACTCCGGCATGGGGAGTGTGCCCATGCTCCAGCGACAAGCTCATGCCGGGCGCCCTTCCGGGTACCCGCCCCGCGCTACTCCAGCGCAGGGCATACAATCGCTTACCCGCGCGCGAAGCTGCCGCGCGAGCCGCTCTTCAAGTTGGCCTTCTTCATCAGGCCTTCGTACTGATGGGACACCAGGTGCGCCTGGATCTGCGCCGTGAAGTCCATCACCACAACCACCACGATGAGAAGGGACGTGCCGCCGAAAGCAAAAGGCACGTTGAATCCGGCGCGCATCAGCTCCGGAGTCAGGCAGACCAGCACCAGATACAGGCCGCCGATCAGGGTCAAACGGGTCAGCACGCCGTCGATGTAATCGGCGGTGGCCTTGCCGGGACGGATGCCCGGAACCAAGGCGCCCGACTTCTTCAGGTTATCCGCGGTTTCCTGGGAGTTGAACACCAGGGCGGTGTAGAAGAAGGCGAAGCCGAGAATCAAGGCGCCGTATAATAGCATATGCAGCGGCTCGTTGGGCGCCAGCGCCTGCGAAATCGACTGCAGGCCGCGGAACAATGCGCCGCGCCAGCCCTCGGCCTGGGCCGAATCGGCGCTCATCCAGGTCGAAATGGTGGCCGGGAACAGGATCAGGCTGGAGGCGAAGATGGCCGGAATCACGCCGGACATGTTCAGCTTCAGCGGCAGATGCGAGCTCTGGTTCATGTAGGCCTGACGGCCGCCTTGGCGGCGGGCGTAGTTCACGGTGATGCGGCGCTGGCCGCGCTCCATGAACACCACGAAATAGGTGACGCCCAGCACCAGCGCGATGATCACGAAGATCGAGAACACGCTGATGTCGCCGCTGGAAACCTGCTGCAAGGTGCCGATGACCGCCGACGGCAGGCCGGCCACGATGCCGGCGAAGATAATCAGCGACACGCCGTTGCCGATGCCGCGCTCGGTGATCTGCTCACCCAGCCACATCAGGAACAGGGTGCCGGCGGTCAGCGAGACCACGGCGGTGATGGTGAAGGCCAGGCCCGGGGTATAGACAGCACCCGGTTGCGCCTGCAGCCAGCTGACAATGCCGAAGCTCTGGAACACAGCCAGCGGAATGGCGCCGACTCGGGAGTACTGGGTCAGCTTGCGCCGGCCGGCCTCGCCTTCCTTCTTCAGCGCCTTCCAGGGCTCGTACATCTGGCCCATCAACTGCACGATGATGGACGCCGAGATGTACGGCACTACGTTCAGGGCAAGCAGGCTGAAACGGTGCAAGGCGCCGCCCGAGAACATGTTGAACATGTCCACGATGGTGCCCTGCTGCGCCTCCATCAGGGCCAGCATGGCCTGCGGATTGACGCCCGGTACCGGAATGTAGCTGCCGATGCGGTAGACGATCAGCGCCAGGACCACGAACAGGAGGCGCTGGCGGAGCTCGGTGAATTTGCCGAGACCGCCGAACAGGGATGCCGCCGAGCTTGCTTGAGACAAGGGATTACTCCGTTACCGAACCGCCGGCGGCTTCGATGGCGGCTTTGGCGCCTTCGGTGGCCAGGATGCCTTTCAGCACGAACTTCTTGCTGACTTCGCCCTTCTTGACGATCTTGGCCTGCTTGGCCTTGGCCGGCACCAGCTTGGCGGCGCGCAGCACGGCGAAATCGACTTCGGCAACGTCCAGCTTGTCCAGCTGGTACAGCAGCACTTCGGCGGTGTCGTTCTTCAGCTTGGAGCGGAAGCCGACCTTCGGCAGGCGCTTCTTGAGCGGCATCTGGCCGCCTTCGAAGCCCGGCTTGATCTTGCCTTTACCGGTGCGGGCGTAGGAACCTTTGTGGCCGCGGCCGGCGGTCTTGCCGAGGCCGGAACCGATGCCGCGGCCGACGCGGACGCGTTCTTTGCGGGCGCCCGGTGCGGGAGACAGGGTGTTCAATTGCATGTTGTTTCTCCTAGGCCCGGTTACGATTCGACGCGGACGAGGTAGTGCAGCTGATTGATCAGGCCGCGCACCGAGGGGGAGTCCTTCAGTTCACGGACGTCGTTGAGCTTGTTCAGGCCCAGGGCCTTGACCGACAGGCGGTGGCGCTGCTGGCAGCCGCGCAGGCCTTTGACCAGGCGGACTTTGACGGTTTTCTCGGACATTAGACGATCTCCTCGACTTTCTTGCCGCGCTTGGCCGCGATGCGGGCCGGCGACTGGATGGAGGTCAGGCCTTTGACGGTGGCGCGAACCAGGTTGATCGGGTTGCGGGAACCGATGGCCTTGGCCAGCACGTCCTTCACGCCGACCGCTTCGAACACGGCGCGCATGGCGCCGCCGGCGATCACGCCGGTACCTTCGGAGGCCGGCTGCATGAACACGCGGGCCGCGCCGTGGCCGGACTTCACCGGATGCCACAGGGTGCCTTGGTTCAGGTCGACGCTGATCATGGTCTTGCGGGCCTGGTCCATCGACTTCTGGATGGCGACCGGGACTTCGCGGGCCTTGCCGTAGCCGAAGCCGATCTTGCCGGCGCCGTCGCCGACCACGGTCAGCGCGGTGAAGGTGAACTGGCGGCCGCCCTTGACGGTCTTGGACACCCGGTTGACGGCGACCAGCTTCTCGATGAAGCCGTCGTCGTTCTCGTTGTTGCGATTGCGATCGCGTTCGTTGCTGCTCATGTGAGCTCCTAATCAGTGTGTAGATTGTACGGCTTGGCCGCTTAGAGTTGTATGGAACGGGGCGGCGGCTCGCGCCGCCGCCGGGTACTGCTTAGAATTGCAGGCCGCCTTCGCGGGCCGCTTCGGCCAAGGCCTTGATGCGGCCGTGGTAGCGGTAACCGGAACGGTCGAACGCGACGCGTTCCACGCCGGCGGCGCGGGCCTTCTCGGCGATCGCGCGGCCGACCTTGGCCGCGGCGTCCTTGTTCTTGCAGCTGGCCAGGCCGTCCTTGACGTCGGACTGCACGGTCGAGGCCGAAGCCAGCACCTTGGAGCCGTCGGCGGTGAACACCTGGGCGTAGATGTGCTGTCCGGAACGCAGGACCGACAGACGGGCCACACCCAGGTCGCGGATGTGGGAACGGGTGGTTTTGGCGCGGCGCAGGCGGGCGATGTTCTTTTTCATGGTAATGACCTCGAGGATGCGGAAGAGCCCGATTAGGCCTTCTTGGCTTCCTTCATAATGATTTTCTCGCCGGCGTACCGGATGCCCTTGCCCTTGTACGGTTCGGGTTTGCGGTAGGCGCGGATCTTGGCGGCGACTTCGCCGATCAGCTGCTTGTCGGCGCCCGAAATCAGGATTTCGGTCTGCGACGGGGTGCTGATGGTGATGCCGGCCGGCGCGGTGAACACGACCGGATGCGAGAAGCCCAGGCTCAGGTTCAGGTTGTTGCCTTCGACGGCGGCGCGGTAACCCACGCCGACCAGCTCGAGCTTGCGGGTGAAGCCTTCCGACACGCCGGTGGCCATGTTGGACAGGATGGCGCGCAGGGTGCCGGTCAGGGCGATGCTTTCATCGTTGGCCGGAGTCAGCAGGGCCTGGCCGTTCTCGACGGCGACGCCGACGTTGTCCGGCTTGGCGATGCTCAGGGTGCCCTTGGGGCCCTTCAGGGTGATCTTGCCGTCGGCGACGTTGAGTTCAACGCCCTTGGCGAGGGTGATCGGCTTTTTGGCGACGCGGGACATGGTGCGTTCTCCTTAGGCCACGAGGCAGATGACTTCGCCGCCGACGCCCGCGCTGCGGGCCTGGCGATCGGTCATCAGACCTTTCGAGGTGGAAATGATGGCGACGCCGAGACCACCGAGCACGTTCGGCAGGTCTTCCTTGCCGCGGTACTGGCGCAGGCCCGAGCGGGAAACGCGCTCGAGGCGCTCGATGACTGGACGGCCTTCGTAGTATTTCAGCGCGATCTCGAGCTTGGCAGCGGCTTTCTCGCCGGTCACGCGGAAGTCGCCGATGTAGCCTTCGGCCTTCAGGACGTCGGCGATGGCGAGCTTCATTTTCGAGGCAGGCATCGAAACCTGGGGTTTGCCGACGGCCAGCGCGTTCTTGATGCGCACCAGCATGTCGGCGATTGGATCAGTCATGCTCATTGGATGTATCCTTGTGAATTAAAGCATCGATATCCGCGATCTTTCGATTGCGATTACCAGCTGGCCTTGCGCAGGCCGGGGACGTCGCCACGCATGGTGGCTTCGCGCAGTTTGTTGCGGCCGAGGCCGAACTTGTTGTACACGCCGCGCGGGCGGCCGGTCAGTTCGCAGCGGCTGGTGACGCGGGCCGGCGACGAATCGCGCGGCAGCTTCTGCAGCTTGATGACCGCCGCTTCCTTCTCTTCGTAGGACGCGGTGGTGCTGGCGATGATCTTCTTCAGATCGGCGCGCTTGCCGGCGTATTTGGCGACGAGCTTCTTCCGCTTGATGTCGCGGTTAATCATTGACGATTTGGCCATGAGTGCCTCGGATCAGTTGCGGAAGGGGAAACCGAAGGCTTCGAGCAGCGCCTTGGCTTCTTCGTTGGTTTTGGCGGTGGTGGTCACGGCGATGTCCATGCCGCGCATCGCGTCGACGGCGTCGAAGTCGATTTCCGGGAAGATGATCTGTTCCTTGATGCCCATGTTGTAGTTGCCGCGGCCATCGAAGGAACGGCCATTCACGCCACGGAAGTCGCGCACTCGCGGCAACGAGATGTTGATGAACCGGTCCAAAAACTCGAACATTTTAGCACGGCGCAGGGTGACCTTGCAGCCGATCGGCCAGCCGTCGCGAATCTTGAAGCTGGCCACCGAGACGCGGGCGTTGGTGACGATCGGCTTCTGGCCCGAGATCTTGGCCATGTCGGCCACGGCGTTCTCCAGCACCTTCTTGTTGCCCACGGCCTCGCCCACGCCCATGTTCAGGGTGATCTTGGACAGGCGCGGCACTTCGTTGACGTTCTTGTAGCCGAACTTCTCGATCAGCTTCGGCACGACCACGTCTTTGTACATTTTTTCCAAACGCGTATTGCTCATGTCATCATTCCTCAGGCGTCGACCGCCTCGCCGCTCGAGCGGAACACACGCAGTTTGCGTCCATCCTCGAGCACTTTGAAACCAACGCGGTCGCCCTTGCCCGAGACCGGGTTCAGCAGCATGACGTTGGAGATGTGGATCGGCGCTTCGCGCTCGACGATGCCGCCGGCCTGACCGGTCTGCGGGTTGGCTTTGGTGTGGCGCTTGACGATGTGGACGTTCTGCACGACGACCTTGTCGCCGGCCACGCGCACCACTTCGCCCTTCTTGCCTTTGTCGGCGCCGGCGATCACGATCACCTGGTCGCCTTTACGGATACGGTTCATAGTCTTTCCTTCGCTCAGAGCACTTCAGGGGCCAGCGAGACGATCTTCATGAACTTCTCGGTGCGCAGTTCACGGGTCACGGGTCCGAAGATACGGGTGCCGATCGGCTCCTGCTTGTTGTTCAGCAGCACGGCCGCGTTGCCGTCGAAACGGATCAGCGAGCCGTCGCCGCGGCGCACGCCGGAACGGGTGCGGACCACGACGGCGTCGTAGACTTCGCCCTTCTTGACCTTACCGCGCGGGATGGCGTCCTTGACGGTGACCTTGATGATGTCGCCGATGTGGGCGTAACGGCGCTTCGAGCCGCCCAGCACCTTGATGCACATCATTTCCTTGGCGCCGGAGTTGTCGGCGGCTTCGAGGTAGCTTTGTACCTGGATCATACTCGGTCTCCTCGCTTATTCGGCGGCACGGGTGATCACTTCGACCACCTGCCAGTTCTTGGTTTTGGACATGGGGCGGCACTCGGCCACGCGCACGAGATCGCCTTCGTTGCAGGCGTTGTTCTCGTCATGGGCGTGCAGCTTGGTGGAGCGGCGCAGGTACTTGCCGTAAAGGGCATGCTTGACCTGGCGCTCGACGAGTACCGTTACCGTTTTATTCATTTTGTTGCTGACAACGCGTCCTTCGACGGTGCGCAACTGCTTAGTCTTCTCGGTCATGGTAAAGGCCCTGTTTACTTGGTGTTCGCCAACAGCATGTTGACGCGCGCGATCTCGCGGCGGACACGGCTGATGTCGTGGGTTTTGGCGAGCTGGCCGGTGGCCTTCTGCATGCGCAGGGAGAATTGCTCCTTGTGCAGGTCGAGCAGATGGGCCTTGAGGTCAGCCGCGGATTTCTGACGCAGTTCTTTGAGTTCCATTAGCGCACCGTCCGGACCACGAAGGTGGTCTGTACTGAGAGTTTGGCGGCAGCCAGGCGGAACGCTTCGCGCGCCGTGGCTTCGGGGATGCCTTCGATTTCATACAGCATGCGGCCGGGCTGGATCGGGGCGACCCAGTACTCGACGTTGCCCTTGCCGGCGCCCATGCGGACCTCGATCGGCTTCTTGGTGATCGGCTTGTCCGGGAACACGCGGATCCAGAGCTTGCCGCCGCGCTTGACGTAGCGGCTCACCGTACGGCGGGCGGCTTCGATCTGGCGCGCGGTCAGGGCGCCGTGGGTGGTCGCCTTCAGGCCGTATTCGCCGAAGCTGACGGCCGAGGCGTTCCAGCTCAGGCCGTCGTTGCGGCCCTTGAACTGCTTGCGGTATTTCGTGCGTTTGGGTTGCAACATGTCAATTACCTCGCTTCACGGGCAGGACGCGAAGAGCGCTGCGGGGCGGCGTCTTCCACTTTCTCCTGGCCAACCTGGCTGAAGTCGAACACTTCGCCCTTGTAGATCCAGACCTTGACGCCGATGATGCCGTAGGTGGTCGAGGCTTCGGCGGTGCCGTAGTCGATGTCGGCGCGCAGGGTGTGCAGCGGCACGCGGCCTTCGCGGTACCATTCCGAGCGGGCGATTTCGGCACCGTTCAGACGGCCGCCGACGTTGACCTTGATGCCGAGCGCGCCGAGGCGCATCGCGTTGCCGACGGCGCGCTTCATGGCGCGGCGGAACATGATGCGGCGTTCCAGCTGTTGGGCGATCGATTCGGCGACCAGTTGGGCGTCGAGCTCGGGCTTGCGGACTTCGGCCACGTTGATGTGCGCCGGGACGCCCATCACGTCGGAGACTTCCTTCTTCAGCTTCTCGATGTCCTCGCCGCGCTTGCCGATCACCACGCCCGGACGGGCGGTGTGGATGGTGACGCGGGCGGTCTTGGCCGGACGCTCGATGGTGATCTTGGAGATGCCGGCCTGGGCCAGCTTCTTGCGCAGCATGGCGCGCACCTTGAGGTCGGCGACCAGGAACTGGCCGTATTCGCCCTTCTTGGCGAACCATTTGGAATTCCAGTCCTTGGCGATGCCGAGGCGGATACCGGTAGGATGAACTTTATGACCCATCGTGACTGCCCTTAACCTTTTTTGCCGGAGCCCACCACCACGGTGATGTGGCTGGTGCGCTTGGAGATGCGAGTGCCGCGGCCTTTGGCGCGGGCCATGAAGCGTTTCAGGATCGGACCTTCGTCGACCATGATGGTGGCGACTTTCAGTTCGTCGACGTCGGCGCCGTCATTGTTCTCGGCGTTGGCGGTCGCGGACCACAGCACCTTGTAGATGATGTGGGCGGCTTTCTTGTCGCTGAACTTCAGCAGGTCGAGGGCGCGGGAGACCGGAAGGCCGCGGACCTGGTCGGCGACCAGGCGGGCTTTCTGCGGCGAAATGCGGGAGGAACGGAGAATGGCTTTCATGATTCGTTTCCCTTATTTGCCGGACTTCTTGTCGCCGCCGTGACCCTTGAAGGTGCGGGTCAGCGCGAATTCGCCCAGTTTGTGACCAACCATGTTCTCGTTCACCAGAACGGGGACGTGCACCTTGCCGTTGTGCACGGCGATGGTGAAGCCCACCATTTCGGGGAGAACCATGGAACGACGCGACCAAGTCTTGATCGGCTTCTTGCTGCTGCCCGCGGTTTCCACCTTCTTGATCAGGTGGTGATCAACGAACGGGCCTTTCTTTAATGAACGTGCCATTGCCTATCAACCTCTGCGATCGCGCACGATGAACTTCTGGGTGCGCTTGTTCTTACGGGTTTTGTAACCCTTGGCCGGAGTGCCCCACGGGGAGACCGGATGCGGATTACCCTGACCGGCTTTCGCCTCACCACCGCCGTGCGGGTGGTCGACCGGGTTCATGGCCGCGCCGCGGACGGTCGGCTTGACGCCGCGCCAACGGGCGGCACCGGCTTTACCCAGTTTTTCCAGGCTGTGCTCGACGTTGCCGACTTCGCCGATGGTGGCGTAGCAGTCGACCGGCACCTTGCGCATCTCGCCGGAGCGCAGACGCAGGGTGGCGTAGCCGCCTTCGCGGGTGATCAGCTGGGCGCCGGCGCCGGCGGCGCGGGCCAGCTGGGCGCCCTTGCCCGGCTTCATTTCGATGCAATGCACGGTCGAACCGATCGGCATGTTGCGCAGCGGCAGGGCGTTGCCGGCCTTGATCGGGGCGTCTTTGCCGGCGATCAGCTGGTCGCCGGCCTGCAGGCCCTTCGGCGCGATGATGTAACGGCGCTCGCCGTCGACATAGCACAGCAGCGCGATGTGGGCGGTGCGGTTCGGGTCGTATTCGATGCGTTCGACGCGGGCGGGGATGCCTTCCTTGTCGCGCTTGAAGTCGATGATCCGGTACGCCTGCTTGTGGCCGCCGCCGATGTGGCGGGTGGTGATGCGGCCGTGGTTGTTGCGGCCGCCGGTCTTCGATTTCTTCTCGGTCAGCGATTCCAGCGGGCCGCCCTTGTGCAGGCCGGCGGTGGACACGCGCACCATGGTGCGGCGGCCGGGAGAAGTCGGTTTAAATGTCATCAATGCCATGGGTCAACCTCAGGCTTTTGCCATTACGTCGATCGACTGGCCTTCGGCCAGGCGAACGTAAGCTTTGCGCCAGTCGCCGCGGCGGCCGGCACGGTTGCGGAAGGACTTGTTCTTGCCCTTCACGTTCAACACGTTGACCGACTCGACGGTGACACTGAACAACGACTCGACAGCGGACTTGACGTCGGCCTTGGTCGCGTCGCGGGCCACTTCGAACACGTACTGGTTGTCTTCTTGGATCCGGGCGGTCTTTTCGGACACGCGCGGGGCGCGGATTACTTGCAGCAGTTTGGCGTTGCTCATGCCAGCCACTCCTCTACTTTCTTGACGGCGTCGGCGGTCATGACCACGCGCTCGGCGCCGACCAGCACGGCCGGATCCAGGCCCTGCACGTCGCGGATCTGGACGTACGGGATGTTGCGGGCGGCCAGATACAGGTTCTCGGAGCCGCTTTCGGTCACGATCAGCGGACGGCCGGCGTTCAGCTCGTCCAGCTTGGCGATCAGGGCCTTGGTCTTCGGCTCGGACACGTCGATGGCGTCGACCACGGTCAGGCGCGACTGGCGGTTCAGTTCCGACAGGATCACGCTGATGGCGGCGCGGTACATCTTCTTGTTGACCTTCTGCTCGAAGCTGCGCGGCTTCGCGGCGAAGGTGACGCCGCCGCCGACGAAGATCGGGGCGCGGTAGTCGCCGTGACGCGCGCCGCCGCCCTTCTGCTTCTTGAACTTCTTGGTGGTGCCGGACACTTCGGCGCGCGACAGCTGCGCCTTGGTGCCGGCGCGGCCGGCGTTGCGGAAGGCAACGACGACTTGGTGCACCAGGTCGCGGTTGAATTCGCGGCCGAACACGGCGTCGGAAACCGACAGCGCCTGGCCACTACCTAATACTGAGAGTTCCATAGATCTGCTCCTCAACCCTTGGTGCCGGGACGGACGATGACGTCGCCGCCGGGCGCGCCCGGGACTGCGCCGCGCACGGCGATCAGGCCGCGGTCGGCATCGACCTTGATGACTTCAAGGTTCTGCGTGCTCTGGTTCACGGCACCCATGTGGCCGGACATCTTCTTGCCCGGGAAAACGCGGCCCGGGGTCTGGCGCTGGCCGATGGAGCCCGGCGAGCGGTGCGACAGCGAGTTACCATGCGTGGCGTCGCCCATCTTGAAGTTGTGGCGCTTGATGGTGCCCTGGAAGCCCTTGCCCTTGGTCACGCCCTGGACGTCGACGATCTGGCCGACAGCGAAGATGTCGGCCTTGATCTCGCCGCCCACTTCGAAGTTGCCCAGGTCCTTGGCGTCGACGCGGAATTCCCACAGGCCGCGGCCGGATTCCACCTTGGCCTTGGCGTAGTGGCCGGTCAGCGGCTTGCTGATCAGCGACGCGCGCTTGGCGCCGGCGGTCACCTGCACGGCGGAATAGCCGTCGGTTTCCGGGGTCTTGATCTGGGTGATGCGGTTCGGGGTGGCCTCGATCAGGGTAACCGGCACGGAACGGCCGTCGTCGGTGAAGACGCGGGTCATGCCGGCCTTGCGGCCAACCAGTCCAATATTGTATTTGGCGGTCATGTCCTACCTCAGCTCAGCTTGATCTGGACATCGACGCCGGCGGCGAGCTCGAGCTTCATGAGCGCGTCGACGGTCTTGTCGTTCGGGTCAACGATATCCAGCACGCGCTTGTGGGTGCGGGTTTCGTATTGGTCGCGCGCGTCCTTGTCGACGTGCGGCGAGACGAGGATGGTGTAACGCTCGATCTTGGTCGGCAGCGGAATCGGGCCGCGCACTTGGGCGCCGGTACGTTTCGCGGTTTCGACGATCTCGCTGGCCGAACGGTCGATCAGACGGTGATCGTACGCTTTCAGCCGGATTCGGATTTTTTGATCCGCCATGGCGAATTCCTTCAGTTATAAAGAGCGACAGGGACGGGAACACGGACGGTCCCGACCCCCTAGAAAAAACTCAGCGGATCGATCCTGATCCACTGAGCCGTAAATTGTAATACGGGCGCAGGCTGTCTGTCAACAGCGTGACCCCGCATCTTTACCCGTCCTGGGCGCGAACACGAGGCACGTCCTTGTCCTCATTTCGCATGTGTTCAGCCGGCCGGAGCCGGCCGAGGGCGTAACGGATTACTTGATGATCTTGGCCACCACGCCGGCGCCGACGGTACGGCCGCCT
>JAYSFF010000007.1:0-53811 GCA_041913425.1 Arenimonas sp.
CCAACTACCTGCGCCGGATCTTCGCCGAGGGCTCGTTCTCCTCGGCTTTCGTGCCGGTGCTGTCGGAACTGCGCGAAAAGGGGGACGAGGCCGCCATCCAGGACTTCCTCGACCATATCGCCGGCGCGCTGCTGGCCGCGGTGCTGGTGGTGACCGCCTTGGGCATCGCGCTGTCGCCCTGGCTGGCCCGGCTGTTCCTGTTGATGGCCGAGCACGATTCCGAGCTAGTGACCCTGACCGCCTCGATGATGCGCATCACTTTCCCGTATCTGGCCTTCATCTCCATGGTCGCGCTGGCCGGCTCTGTGATGAACAGCCTGCGCCATTTCGGCTTGCCGGCCTTCATTCCTGTGCTGCACAACCTGGCCATCATCCTGGCCATGCTGGTGCTGGCGCGCTATTTCGAGGTGCCGGCCTACGCCCTGGCCTGGGGCGTGTTCCTGGCCGGCCTGTTGCAGTTCTGCGTGATGTGGCCGGCGCTGGCGCGCTTCGGGGTGCGCCCGAAGCTCAAGCTCGACGTCCGCCATCCCGGCGTGCGGCGGGTGTTCGGCCTGATGTTGCCGACCATCTTCTCGTCCTCGGTGGCGCAGCTGAACCTGCTGGTCGGCACCGTGTTCGCCTCGGCCCTGGTGGCCAACGCCCAGAGCTGGCTGTACTACTCCGATCGCCTGACCGAATTCCCGCTGGGACTGTTCGGCGTCGCCATCGGCACCGTGATCCTGCCGCATCTCTCGCGCCAGCATGCGGCCGAGGACCGCGAAGGCTACAACCACGCGCTCGACTGGGGCATGAAGATGGTCTGCCTGGTCGGCATTCCGGCCGCGGTCGGCCTGGTGGCCTTGGCCGAGCCGTTGTGCGCCACGCTGTTCCAGTACCACAAGTTCACCGCCGCCGACACCCGCATGGTGGCCGCCTCGGTCTCGGCGATGAGCATCGGCATCCCGGCGTTCATGCTGTCGAAAGTGCTGTTGCCGGCGTTCTACGCCCGCCAGGACACGCGCACCCCGATGCGGGTGGCGGTCTGGACCGTGCTGGTCAACGTCGCGCTGATTTCGGTCTTCGTGACCGCATTGCGCCTGACCGGTTCGGCCTATGGCCACATCGGCATCGCGTTCGCCACCGCCTTGGCCGGCATCTTCAACGCCGTCGTCCTGTTGGCGCTGTTGCGGCGCGAGGGCCTATACCGCGGCGAAGCCGGATGGTCGGGCTGGCTGCTGCGCATCGCCCTGGCCTGTGCGGTGATGGTGGCTGTGGTACTGCCGATCCGGCTCTGGGTCGGGGACTGGGGTGCCTTGCTCTGGTGGCAGCGGCTGGCCTGGCTGATGGCCGCGGTCGCCGCCGGCGGTGCGGCCTATGGCGCGGTCCACGCCGCTTTCGGTCTGCGCCTGCGCCATCTGCGTGAAGTTTGAGCCCGGGAACCGCTATAATTCAAGGTCTATGACCGTCTTATTCCGGGATTTCTCAGGGCCGGCCGTCTGCCCGGGCGGCAGCGTGGTCTGCATCGGCGCCTTCGATGGCCTGCACCGCGGCCACCAGCATCTGCTGGCGGAGGCGCGCGCCTTGGCCGACGCCGAAGGCCTCGATCTGGTGGTGCTCAGTTTCGAGCCCTTGCCGCGCGAGTTCTTCGGCCGCGATAACCCGCCGCCGCGCCTGATCCGCGCCCGGCAGAAATTGCGCCGCCTGCGCGCGCTCGGCGCCGACGCCGTCGGCCTGCTGCGCTTCAACCAGGCCATGGCCGACACTTTGGCCGAGGACTTCATCGCCGAGCTGCTGGTCAAGCGCCTGCAGGCCCGGCATGTGCTGGTCGGCCCGGACTTCTTCTTCGGCAAGGGCCGCCGTGGTGATCTGGCTATGCTGCAGGCCGCCGGCGCGCGCTACGGTTTCGAAGCGCGCGGCGTCGAGCCGCAGGTCCACGGCGGCGAACGCATCTCCAGTTCGCTGGTCCGCGCCGACCTGCAGGCCGGTCGCCTGGACGCGGCGCGCGCGAAGCTCGGCGCGCCGTACTGCATCGAAGGCAAGGTGGTGCGCGGCCAGCAGCTGGGCCGCACGCTCGGCTACCCGACCGCCAACATCCGCTTGCAGGGCCGCAAGCCGGCGCTGATGGGCATCTACGCGACCTGGATCCACGGCGTCGGTGACGCGCCGATGCCGGGCGTGTCCAGCCTCGGCACCCGGCCGACGGTGAACGGGCGCGAACCGCTGCTGGAGGCGCACCTGTTCGATTTCGACGGCGACCTGTACGGCAAATGCCTGCGCGTGGAATTCGTGCGCAAGCTGCGGGACGAGGAAAAATTCGATGGCCTCGATGCGCTGGTCGCCCAGATGCACCGGGATGCCGAACACGCGCGCGCCGTGCTGGCGCGCACAACCCAGGGAGAGTGTGCGTGAGCGCGCCGGAAAACGGAAAAGACTACAAGAGCACCATCAACCTGCCGGAAACGGCGTTCGCCATGCGCGGCGACCTGCCCAAGCGCGAGCCGGGCATGCTGGCCGGTTGGCAGCGCGACGGCCTGTACGCCAGGGTGCGCGCCCGCAACGCCGGCAAGCCGACGTTCATCCTGCATGACGGCCCGCCGTACGCCAACGGCAGCATCCACATCGGGCATGCGGTCAACAAAGTGCTCAAGGACATCGTGGTCAAGTCCAAGCTGATGGCCGGCTTCGACGCGCCGTACGTGCCGGGCTGGGATTGCCACGGCCTGCCGATCGAGCTGGCGGTGGAGAAGAAGTTCGGCAAGGTCGGCGCCAAACTCGACGCCACGCAGTTCCGCGAGAAATGCCGCGAATACGCCGCCGAGCAGATCGCCGGCCAGTCGCGCGATTTCCAGCGCTTGGGCGTGCTGGGCGCGTGGGACAAGCCTTACCGCACCATGGATTTCGCCTTCGAAGCCGAGATGCTGCGCGCTTTGGCCAAGATCGTCGAGCGCGGCCATCTGGCGCGCGGCGTGAAGCCGGTGCATTGGTGCTTCGACTGCGGTTCGGCCTTGGCCGAGGCCGAGATCGAATACGCCGACAAGACCTCGCCGGCGGTCGACGTGGCCTATGCCGCGCTCGATCCGGCGGCGGTGGCCAAGGCCTTCGGCGTCGAATCCGCCGAACCGGTGGCGGTGCCGATCTGGACCACCACGCCCTGGACCCTGCCGGCCAGCATGGCGGTCACCCTCGGTCCGGAGCTCGACTACGTGCTGGTGCGCGGTCCGAATGGTCTGTTGGTGCTGGCCGAAGCGCTGGCCGAATCGGCCTTGCAGCGCTATGGCGTGGAAACCGTCGAAATCCTCGGCCGCGCGCCCGGCGCCGCGCTGGAACACCAGCTGCTGCGGCATCCGTTCTACGCGCGCCGCGTGCCGGTCATCCTCGGCGAGCACGTCACCACCGACGCCGGCACCGGCGCCGTGCACACCGCGCCCGGCCACGGCCAGGAAGACTTCGCGGTCGGCCAGAAATACGGCATCGAGACGGTCAATCCGGTCGACGGCAAGGGCGTGTACCTGCCGAACACCGAACTGTTCGCCGGCCAGCACATCTGGAAGGCCAACGACGCCATCGTCGAGCTGCTGCGCGAGCGCGGCGTGCTGCTGGCTTCCTCGAAACTGACCCACAGCTACCCGCACTGCTGGCGGCACAAGACGCCGGTGGCGTTCCGCGCCACGCCGCAGTGGTTCATCTCGATGCAGCAGGCCGGCCTGCGCGATGACGCGCTGAAGGCCATCGACGGCGTGCGCTGGATTCCCGATTGGGGCCAGGCCCGCATCAAGGGCATGATCGACGGCCGCCCGGACTGGTGCATCTCGCGCCAGCGCACCTGGGGCGTGCCGATCGCGCTGTTCGTCGACAAACTCAGCGGCGAGCCGCATCCCGATTCGGTGGCGCTGATGCGCAAAGCGGCCGAGCTGGTCGCCGAACGCGGCATCGACGCCTGGTTCGAACTCGAGCCGGAAACGCTGCTCGGCGCGGATGCCGCGAACTACGACAAGATCACCGACATCCTCGATGTCTGGTTCGACTCCGGCGTGACCCATCAGGCGGTGTTGGCCGCGCGCCCGGAAGACGGCTTGGCCAAACCGGCCGACCTCTACCTGGAGGGCTCGGACCAGCACCGCGGCTGGTTCCAGAGCTCGCTGCTGACCGGCGTGGCGATGGACGGCACGGCGCCGTACCGGCAGGTGTTGACGCACGGCTTCACCGTCGACGCCCAGGGCCGCAAGATGTCGAAGTCGGTCGGCAACGTGGTCGAGCCGCAGAAGGTGATCGACGCGCTCGGCGCCGACGTGTTGCGCCTGTGGATCGCCAGCACCGACTACCGCAACGAGATGTCGGTGTCCGACGACATCCTCAAGCGCAGCGCCGATTCCTACCGCCGCATCCGCAACACCGCGCGCTTCCTGCTCGGTAATTTGGACGGCTTCGATCCGGCCGCGCACCGCGTGGCCGCCGGCGACTGCCTGCTGCTCGACCGCTGGGCCATGGCCAAGGCGCGCCAGTTGCACGAGCGCGTGACCCAAGCCTATGCCGACTACGACTTCGCGCGCGTGGTGGCGATGCTCCAGAACTTCTGCACCAACGAAATGGGCGCGCTGTACCTCGACGTCACCAAGGACCGCCTGTACACCATGCCGACCGCCAGCCTGGGCCGGCGCTCGGCACAGTCGGCCATGTACGCCATCGTGCAGGTGCTGGTGCGCGCGCTGGCGCCGATCCTCAGTTTCACCGCCGAGGAGATCTGGCAGCACATCCCGGGCGCCAAGGCCGAGAGCGTGTTCCTGGAAGACAATGCCGCCATCGACGCGCTGTTGCCGCCGGATGGCGCCTATCTGGACGCCGACGGCGAGGCCATGGCGCAGCTGCTGGCGATGCGCGAGGCGGTCAGCAAGGTGCTGGAGCCGATGCGCGCCGACGGCCGCATCGGCGCCGCGCTACAGGCCGAGGTCACCGTGTACGCCGACGAGGCGCCGTTGGCCGGCGAACCCGGCATCGCCGACGAGTACCGGTTCCTGTTCATCACCTCTGGCCTGAGCATCCGGCCGTTGGCCGAGGCCGGCACCGATGCGGTGGCCGTCGAGGGTACGCCGTTCAAGGTGCGCGCCGAGGTCTCCGGGCACGGCAAGTGCGTGCGCTGCTGGCATTACCGCGACCGCGTCGGCAAGGATGCCGAGGATCCGGAGCTGTGCGACCGTTGCATCGACAACGTGCGCGGCGCCGGCGAGACCCGGAGGTACTTCTGATGGCCGCCAGACCCAACGCCTTGCCCTGGCTCGGCCTGTCGGCCGCGATCATCGCGCTCGATTGGCTCAGCAAGCAGTGGGCGCTCTCGGCGTTGCGCTTCCGCGAGCCGGTCGAGGTGGTGGCCGGTTTCTGGAACTGGACGCTGGTGCACAACACCGGCGCCGCCTTCAGCTTCCTGGCCGACGCCGGCGGCTGGCAACAGTGGCTGTTCAGCGCGCTCGCGGTGCTGATTTCCGGCTTCTGCGTGCACATGCTGGCCAAGTCCGCGCGCGCCGACTGGCGCACGGCCTTGCCCTTGGCGCTGATCGTCGGCGGCGCGCTCGGCAACCTGATCGACCGCGTGCGCTACGGCTATGTGGTCGACTTCGTGCATTGGTACTGGCGCGATTTCCATTGGCCGGTGTTCAACCTGGCCGACGCCGCGATTTCGGTGGCGGCGGTGCTGCTGGTGCTGACCGGCCTGTTGCCGCAACGCAAGGAGACAGCCCAATGAACATCATCCTGGCCAATCCGCGCGGCTTCTGCGCCGGCGTCGACCGCGCCATCGAGATCGTCAACCGCGCGCTGGAAACCCTGGGCGCGCCGATCTACGTGCGCCACGAAGTGGTGCACAACCGCTTCGTGGTCGACGACCTGCGCGCGCGCGGCGCGGTGTTCGTCGAGGAGCTGGACGAAGTGCCGGCCGGGGCCACGGTCATCTTCAGCGCGCACGGCGTGTCGCAGGCGGTGCGCCGCGAAGCCGAAGCCCGCGGCCTGAAGGTGTTCGACGCCACCTGCCCGCTGGTGACCAAGGTGCATATCGAGGTCACCCGCCATTGCCGTGCCGGCCGCGACGTGGTGCTGATCGGCCATGCCGGCCATCCGGAAGTGGAGGGCACCATGGGCCAGTGGTCGAGCCAGGGCGCGCAAGGCAACATCTATCTGGTCGAGAACGTGGCCGACGCCGAGGCGCTGCAGGTCAGCCAGCCGGATCATTTCGCGTTCACCACCCAGACCACGCTGTCGGTCGACGAGACCCGCGACGTCATCGCCGTGCTGCGCCGCCGTTTCCCGAACATCCAGGGTCCGCGCCACGACGACATCTGCTATGCGACCCAGAACCGCCAGGACGCCGTGCGCGAGCTGGCCGCCCAGTGCGACCTGGTATTCGTGGTCGGTTCGGTCAACAGCTCCAACTCCAACCGACTGCGCGAGCTGGCCGAGCTCAACGGCGCCCGCGCCTATCTGATCGACGGCGCGCAGGACATCCGCCCGGAATGGCTGGCCGGCGCCAGGCAAATCGGCGTCACCGCCGGCGCGTCCGCGCCGGAAGTGCTGGTGCAGGGCGTCATCGCGCACCTGCAGGCGCTCGGCGCTGACGGCGTGCGCGAGCTGGACGGCGAGCCGGAGGACATGGTGTTCGCCCTGCCCAAGGAGCTGCGCGTCAAGCTGGTCGACTGAGCTTCATTGCCTTGCACCGGCAAACCCCGTAAAATTAGCGTCACGCCGGAATAGCTCAGTCGGTAGAGCGGCGCATTCGTAATGCGTAGGTCGGAGGTTCGATTCCTCTTTCCGGCACCACATCCAAACCCGCTTCGGCGGGTTTTTTGTCCGCGCTGGGCTTAGAATAGCGGCATCGCTCCCTTACGGAATCCCCATGGCCGGCTCCAGCCTGTTCGCCCTGATCGACGACATCGCCACCTTGCTCGACGACGTGTCGGTGATGACCAAGGTCGCGGCCAAGAAGACCGCCGGCGTGCTCGGCGACGATCTGGCGTTGAACGCCAATCAGGTCAGGGGCGTCAACGCCGACCGCGAGCTGCCGGTGGTCTGGGCGGTATGCAAGGGCTCCTTCGTCAACAAACTCGTTTTGGTGCCGGCGGCGTTGTTGATCAGCGCCTTCGCGCCGTGGCTGATCGTGCCGCTGCTGCTGCTCGGCGGCGCGTTCCTGTGCTTCGAGGGTGCCGAAAAGCTGGCGCACCGCTTCCTGCACCGTCCGGATGAGGAGGCGCAGCATCAGGCGTTGATCGAGGCGGTCAGCGACCCGAGCGTGGACCTGGTGCAGTTCGAGAAGGACAAGATCAAGGGCGCCGTCCGCACTGATTTCATCCTGTCGGCCGAAATCATCGTGATCAGCCTCGGCGCGGTGGCCGATAAATCGCTGTCGGTGCAGATTGGCGCCTTATCCGCCATCGCCGTGCTGATGACCGTCGGCGTGTACGGTCTGGTGGCGGGCATCGTCAAGCTCGACGACGCCGGCTTGTATCTGAATGCCCGCACGTCCGGCGCCGTGCGCGGCGCGGGCCGTTTCCTGCTCTGGCTGGCGCCGAAGCTGATGAAGTTCCTGTCGGTCGCCGGCACCGCGGCCATGTTCCTGGTCGGCGGCGGCATCCTGACCCACAACGTGCCGTTGCTGCATCATGCCGTCGAAGCCGCCGGGCAGGCCGTGCCGGCGCTGGCTTGGCTGCTGCCGTCGCTGCTGAACACCTTGTTCGGCGTATTGCTGGGCTTGGCCGTGGTGGCGCTGCTCGCGCTGTACGGTCGGATCTTCGCCAAATCCGCCACCGCCCACTGAGATTCCTATGGCCCTGAGCAAATCCAAAGCCGGCAAGACCAAATCCGCCTACGTCTGCAACGAATGCGGCGCCTCTTACGGCCAATGGCAGGGGCAGTGCGGCGATTGCGGGCAGTGGAATACGCTGTCGGAAATCGTGCTGAGCGCCGCGGCCGGCGCCAAGCAGGTGCGCACCGGGTACGCCGGCGCGGCCGAATCGCGCATCACCGCCCTGAAGGAAGTCTCCGACGAGAACCAGACGCGCCTGCACACCGGCCTGAACGAGCTCGACCGCGTGCTCGGCGGCGGCTTGGTGGAAGGTTCGGTGGTGCTGATCGGCGGCGATCCCGGTATCGGCAAATCCACGCTGCTGCTGCAGGCCATGGCCGCCATGGCCGCCTCGCAGAAGGCGTTGTACATCAGCGGCGAGGAAAGCCTCGGCCAAGTCGCCGGCCGCGCCAAGCGGCTGGGTCTGGCGCTGGATCATCTGCAGGCGCTGGCCGAGACCTCGGTCGAAAAGATACTGGCGCATTGCCAGCAGGCCAAACCGCGCATCCTGGTCGCGGACTCGATCCAGACCCTGTGGAGCGAGCAGCTCACCGCCGCGCCGGGTTCGGTCAGCCAAGTACGCGAATGCGCGGCGCGCCTGGTGCGTTACGCCAAGGAGACCGGCACCTCGGTGTTCCTGGTCGGGCATGTCACCAAGGAGGGCGGCATCGCCGGCCCGCGCGTGCTCGAGCACATGGTCGACGCCGTGCTGTATTTCGAGGGCGAAAGCGGCTCGCGCTTCCGCATCCTGCGCGCGTTCAAGAACCGCTTCGGCGCGGTCAACGAGCTGGGCGTGTTCGCCATGGCCGACAAGGGCCTGAAGGAAGTCGCCAATCCGTCCGCCATCTTCCTGTCCGGCCACAGCCAGAGCGCGCCGGGCTCGGTGGTGCTGGTCACCCGCGAGGGCACCCGGCCGCTGCTGGTGGAAGTGCAGGCGCTGGTCGACCAATCACCGCTCGGCAATCCGCGCCGGGTCACGCTTGGTCTGGAGCAGAACCGCCTGGCCATGCTGTTGGCGGTCATGCACCGGCACGGCGGCATCGGCGTGTCCGACCAGGACGTGTTCGTCAACGTGGTCGGCGGCATCCGCGTACAGGAAACCGCGGCCGATCTGCCCACGCTGTTGGCGGTGCTGTCCTCGCTGAAGGACCGCCCGCTGGCGGAAAAGACCGTGGCCTTCGGCGAAGTGGGGCTATCGGGTGAAATCCGCCCGGTGCCGAATGGCGAGGAGCGCCTGAAGGAAGCCGCCATGCACGGCTTCAAGCGCGCCATCGTACCGAAGGCCAACGCGCCCAAGCGCGGCCAGTTCGGCGATCTGGAAGTCATCGCTGTGGAGCGGCTGATGGATGCGCTGCAGGCGGCGTTTAATTAGTTCTGCGCAAGCGCAGCAGGCCGCTATTTCGTGGAACATCCGTGGAACATCAGTTGGCGCTCTTGATATTGGAGTGCCAAAGTGTTAAGTTGGTCACGAAAAAAGGACCTAGTGTGACCTAGGTCCTTTTTCGAAAATAAAGCAATTGTTCTTTGACAATCAAAAAGTTAATTCGAGCGCCCGGCTTCGGGTGCTCACTTTTAAACTGCGAAAATTACACTCGCCAGCTTCGGTCTGTGTAATCTCAGAACAGCTAACTCCCTCAAGTCAGCCGAGCAACTGTACAAACAAAATGCTTCGGTTGTCAATTCTGCGTCCTGAGTTCCCGGTTGAGCAAACAACCTTGAGGAGCCAATCATGGATAACACCATGGGACCCCAGCGGCCTGGTTACAAGCTTATCTTCCGGACTGTTATTACCCTGAAGAATGGTAAGAAGCTTCACGCTTCTGCTTGCGGCTTGAAAGCCTTCCCGATTTGGGTGCGCGAGTAATCGCGTTTGTCGGGGCAGTCAATTGACTGCCCCGACATTTCTCACTAGCGGTATCCAGAGATTGTCTCCATAAAACCAACGCGAGGTAACTCAATGGCAACAAATCCACCTAAAGGCGATGGTCATAGGAACGGCGCAGTTAAAGGTCGTTCTCAGACAGTAACTCCATCGGGGCATTATGTGAAACGCGATACTTCTAATGGCCAGTTCATGGATGTTAAATCTGACAAAACACCGTTTAAAGGTGTTCGTAAAGAGAAGTAAAGTTTGTTTAATGAAAGAGGGCGCAATTTGCGCCCTCTTTTTTTTATTGCGTTTCTAATCTAATGTTGAAAATTGATTTCTAACCTAAGACTTCTGAAGCAGCAGTTCCAACACGAACTTCGAGCCGAAGAACGCCAGTGCCAGCAGGATGGCGGCGCCCAAGGTCCAATGCACGGCACGGCGGCCGCGCCAGCCGTAGCGCACGCGGCCGATCAACAGCACCGACAACGCCAGCCAGCTCAGCGCGGTCAGCACCGTCTTGTGCCACAGGTTCTGTGCCAGCATGTCCTGCACGAACAGTACGCCGCTGACCAGTGTCAGGCTCATCAGTAGCCAGGTGCCGCCCAAGGTCTTGAACAGCAGGTGTTCGGTCTGCACCAACGGCGGCAGCGCGCCCAGCCAGGATTGCAGGTGGCGGCGGCGCAGGGCGCGGTCCTGCAGCCAGTACAGCACGGCCAGCAGGGTGGCGATGGACAGCGCGGCGTAGGCCAACAGCGCGAAGCCGGCGTGCAGTTCCAGGCGCCAGTCCAGCAGGTTCGGGCGATGCACGCCCCATGCCGCGTTGGCCAGCAGCGACAGCGCGGCGATCGGATATACCAGCACGCCGAGCGCCGACAGTTCGCGGCGCGCGGTCAGCAGCGCGGTGATGGCGGCCATGGCCAGCGCCACCCAGGACAGGGCCGCGAAGAAGTGCAGGTCCGGGCCGTTGTTTTCGCGCCAGTACAGGAATTGCACGCATCCGTGCGCCGCCAGCGCCACGGCGGCCAACGCCTGCGGGATGCCGCCGTGCAGTCCGGTGCGCTGCCGCAGCACCCAGAACAGGGCGGACAGTCCGTAGGCGAACAGGGCGGCGAGGGTGGCGGTTTCGACGGTCATGCGCAACAGTTTGGCATAGATTGCCGGCGCCACGCCACGTCCGGGGCGGCGCCCGGCCGGCGGGCGTATAATGGCGGGCTGAAACGAGGAATCGCCCCATGTTCGAATCGCTGACCCAACGCCTGTCCGGAACCCTGCAGCGCCTGCGCGGCAAGGGCCGGCTGACCGAAGACAACATCAAGGACTCGCTACGCGAGGTCCGCATCGCGTTGCTCGAGGCCGATGTCGCGTTGCCGGTGGTGATGGCCTTGGTCGAGCGCATCAAGGCGCGCGCGGTCGGCCAGGAAGTGCTGACCAGCCTGACTCCGGGTCAGGCCTTGGTCAAGGTGGTGCACGACGAGCTGGCCGCGGTCATGGGCGCGCAGGCGGTCGAGCTGAACCTGAACGTGCCGGCGCCGGCGGTCATCCTGATGGCCGGTCTGCAGGGCGCGGGCAAGACCACCACGGTCGGCAAGCTGGCCAAGTTCCTCAAGGAAAAGCGCAAGAAGAAGGTGATGGTGGTCAGCTGCGACGTGTATCGTCCGGCCGCCATCGCCCAGCTGGAGTCCCTAGCCAAGCAGGTCGGCGCGGTGTTCTACCCGAGCCGGGCCGAACAGTCGCCGGTGGACATCGCCCGCGCCTGCTTGGACGAGGCGCGCAAGACCTACATGGACGTGGTGCTGGTCGATACCGCCGGCCGCCTGGCCATCGATGCCGCGATGATGGCGGAAATCCAACAGTTGCATGCCGCGATCGATCCGGTCGAGACCCTGTTCGTGGTCGACGCCATGACCGGTCAGGACGCCGCCAACACCGCCAAGGCCTTCAGCGACGCGCTGCCGCTGACCGGCGTGGTGCTGACCAAGACCGACGGCGACGCCCGCGGCGGCGCCGCGCTGTCGGTGCGCCACATCACCGGGCAGCCGATCAAGTTCATCGGCGTCGGCGAGAAGCCGGACGGCCTGGACGTGTTCCACCCCGAGCGCGCCGCCAGCCGCATCCTGGACATGGGCGACGTGCTCAGCCTGGTCGAGCAGGTGCAGTCCCAGGTCGACCACGAAAAGGCCGCGAAACTGGCCGAAAAAGTCGCCAAGGGCAAGAAATTCGACCTGAACGACATGCGCGAGCAGTTCGTGCAGATGCAGAACATGGGCGGTCTGTCCGGGCTGATGGACAAGCTGCCGGGCATGGCGCAGATCCCCGACCATGTCAAAAGCCAGGTCACCGGCAAGGAAATGCCGCGCATGATCGCCATCATCAACTCGATGACGCCGCGCGAACGGCGCAATCCGGGCCTGCTGAACGGCTCGCGCCGGGCCCGTATCGCCCGCGGCTCCGGCACCACCCCGGCCGACGTCAACCGCCTGATCAAGCAATACCAGCAGATGGAGTCGATGATGTCCAAGCTGTCGCGCGGCGGCATGAAGGGCATGATGCGCGGCATGAAAGGCATGATGGGCGGCGGCTTCCCCGGCGGCTTCGGCGGCCGTTAAGCCGGCTGGCTTTCCAAGCGCCCTGATTGCGGCTATAATATCGGGCTACCCGAGGCCTTACGGCCCCGATTCCACCCAGAACTACAGAGCAAAGAATACTATGGTCAAGATCCGACTGACCCGCGGCGGCGCCAAGAAGAGCCCGTTCTACCACATCGTGGTGACCGACCAGCGCAACAAGCGCGACGGCCGCTCCATCGAGCGCGTGGGTTACTACAACCCGGTCGCCCGCGGCAACGAGAAGCGCTTCGAGCTGAACACCGAACGCGTCAACCATTGGGTTTCCCACGGCGCCCAGCTGACCGAAAAGGTCCGCGCGCTGGTCAAGGAAGCCTCGAGCCAGGCCGCCGCCTGAGCCTTTCCTCGCGGCCATGACGCGAGGATCCGACATGTCTCCGGAGCGCCGCATCCTCATCGGCAGGATGCTCGGCGCTTTTGGCGTGTCCGGCGAGATGAAGTGCCAGAGCTTCGCCGATCCGGAAAGCCAATTGCTGAAATATCGGCCGATCATCCTCAGCCATCACGGTACTGAGCGCGTCATCGAGCAGCTGAAAGGCCGCGTGACCGCCAAGGGCCTGGTGGTGCGCCTGCCGGACATCGCCGACCGCGACGCGGCGCAGGCCCTGCACGGCGCCGAGCTGTGGATAACCCGCAGCCAGCTGCCGCCGCCCAAGCCGGGCGAATACTACTGGACCGACCTCGAGGGCCTGCGCGTGCGCAACCGCGATGGCGTCGAGTTCGGCACCGTTTCGCACCTGTTCGAGACCCCCGGCAACCCGGTGATGGTGGTGCAGGGCGAACGCGAGCGCCTGATTCCGTTCCTGCTCGAGCGCTTCGTCGATTCGGTCGACCTCGAGGCCGGCGAGATCGTGGTCGATTGGGACGCCGATTTCTGATGCGTTTCGACGTCATCACCCTGTTTCCCGAACAGTTCCGCCAATGCCTGCAGATCGGCGTGGTCGGCCGCGCGTTCGAGCGCGGCCTGGCCCGGCTGGAGGCCTGGAATCCGCGCGATTTCACCCACGACAACTACCGCCGCATCGACGAGCGCCCGTTCGGCGGCGGCCCGGGCATGGTGATGATGGTCGATCCGCTGCAGGAATGCCTGCAGGCGGTGCGTGCGGCGGACGCCGCGCCGGCGCGGGTCATCTACCTGAGCCCGCAGGGCCGGCCGTTCACCCAGGCCAAGGCCCGCGAACTGGCGGCCTTGCCGCGGTTGATTCTGCTGGCCGGGCGCTATGAGGGCGTCGACCAGCGTTTCCTCGACGCCCAGGTGGATGAAGAGATCTCGATCGGCGATTTCGTGCTGTCCGGCGGCGAGCTGCCGGCCGCGACGGTCATCGATGCCGTGGTCCGGCTGCTGGACGGGGTGCTGAACGACGCCGACTCCGCCGTGCAGGACAGCTTCGAGGACGGCCTGCTGGATTGCCCGCATTACACCCGCTCCGAGTCCTTGGGCACCGGCGGCGTGCCGGCCGAGCTGCTGTCCGGCAACC
This sequence comes from Arenimonas sp., assembly GCA_041913425.1. Classification (GTDB taxonomy): domain Bacteria; phylum Pseudomonadota; class Gammaproteobacteria; order Xanthomonadales; family Xanthomonadaceae; genus Arenimonas. Next base: position 13,777 of record JAYSFF010000007.1, read on the forward strand.
ACGCCCTGATCGCCCGCTGGCGGCGCAAGCAGAGCCTGGGCCGGACCTGGCTGAAGCGCCCGGATTTGCTGGCCTTGGCCGAACTGTCCAAGGCCGACCTTGCCCTGCTGGCCGAGTTCCAAGCTGAACAGGCCGCCGATTTGCCGGAAAAAGCCGGAAACCCCTAGTCAAATCCCGAACTTCCGCGCTATAATGAGCGGCTAAACACGCCGAGAGGCGTCCCCAAGAACGACAGAATCGTGGTGTCCTATGAACCTCCTGCAAAAATTCGAAGCCGAACAAATCACCCGCCAGCTGCCTGAATTCGGCCCCGGCGACACCGTCGTGGTCAACGTCAAGGTCAAGGAAGGCAACCGCGAGCGCGTGCAAGCCTACGAAGGCGTGGTCATCGCGATCAAGAGCCGCGGCCTGAACTCGGCCTTCACCGTGCGCAAGATCTCGCACGGCTTCGGCGTCGAGCGCGTGTTCCAGACCCACAGCGCCGCCATCGACTCGGTCACCGTCAAGCGCCGCGGCGACGTGCGCCAGGGCAAGCTGTACTACCTGCGCGACCTGGAAGGCAAGAAAGCCCGCATCAAGGAAGACCTCAGCTACGGCAAGAAGGCCTGAGCCGTTTTCCAGATATCCCGCAAACGGCCGCTTCTGCGGCCGTTTGCATTTAGAGCCCGATGAACACCGAAAGCGACACCCTTAATGAAGTCCGCGCCGACGTCTGGCTGTGGGCCGCGCGTTTCTTCAAGACCCGCAGCCTGGCCAAGCAGGCGCTGGCCGGCGGCAAGGTGCAGGTCGGCGGACAGGCCATCAAGCCCTCGCGCATGCTGCGCGTGGGCGATGCGCTGAGCGTGACGCGCGCCAACGAACTGTACGAAATCACCGTGCTCGGGCTGAGCGAGCAGCGCGGCCCGGCGCCGGTGGCGCAGGCGCTGTATGAGGAGTCCGAGGCCTCGCGCCTGAAGCGCGAAAGCGAGCGCGAACTAAAGCGCCTGGCCAATGCCGGTTACAAGCCGCCGCAAAGCAAGCCTGACAAACGCGCCCGCCGCCTGATCCAGGCGCTCGGCGACCTCGACGCGCTCTGATCAGTCCGGCTCGCCGCCGGCGTAGATCGGCAATTCCGGATTGCGCCGGAACTCGAAGATCAGGTGCGTTTCGATGTGCGCCACTTCTTCGCGCTGGGTGAACGCCGCCAGTTCGAAATCGCGCAGGTGCCGGGTGTCGCGCACGCCCACATGCACCAGGAAATCGTCCTTGCCGGCCACATGGTAGAACGCCAGCACTTCCGGCAACTGCCGCAGGTGCGCCTGGAACGCTTCCAGCGAATCGCGCGAATGCCGCGTCATGCGGATCGCGACCATCGCCTGCAGGCCGATGCCGATGGCCAGCGGCGCGACTTCGGCGTGATAGCCGAGGATCACTTTCGCCTCATGCAGCTTGCGCACGCGCTCGAGCGCGGTCGACGGCGCGATCCGCGCACGTTCGGCCAGGTCCTTGTTCGGCATCCGCGCATTGTTCCGCAGCAGGCGCAGAATCCGGCGGTCGATTCGGTCGAGTTCCATTTTTCTGCCCTTTGGCGAAATATCGTTCGGATTATAGCTTTCCGGCGCAATGATTGGGCATCATCGGGGCTTTGATCCGACCGGAGCCGCCATGTCCCACCTCGATACCCTCAGCGTCCACGCCGGCCGCGAAGACTTCAGCCGTTTGGGCGTGCATGCGCCGCCGATCGACCTGTCGACCACCTATCCGACCCCGGACCTGGGCATCGGCACCGCCAGCTTCGACGCCTTGGTGGCCGGCGAGGCCAGCGCCGCCAATCCGATCTACGCGCGCCTGCACAATCCGACCGTGGCGCGGGTGGAATCGGCCATCGCGCAGCTGGAAGGCATGGACGCCTGCGTGGCCTACGGTTCGGGCATGGCCGCCCTGACCGCGGTGCTGTTGGATGCCAAGAGCCGCGGCAACCATGTGCTGGCGTTGCGTCCGCTGTACGGCACCGCCGATCACCTGTTGGCCTCCGGCCTGTGCGGGCTGGACACCGAATTCGTGGCGGCCGATGACATCGCCGCCAAACTCCGGCCCGACACCGCCCTGGTGATCATCGAAACGCCGGCCAATCCGACCTTGCAGCTGGTCGACATCGCCGCCGTGGTGGCCGCCGCCGGCAGCGTGCCGGTGCTGGTCGATTCCAGCTTCGCGCCGGCCTGCATCCAGCGCCCGGCCGAACACGGCGCGGCGTACGTGCTGCACAGCGCCACCAAGTTCCTGTCCGGCCACGGCGACGTGATCGCCGGCGTGGTCAGCTGCAGCCAAGCGCGCGCCAAACCGCTGCGCACTGTGCGCGCCGCCACCGGCGCCTTGTTGCATCCGTTGGCCGCCTATCTGTTGCACCGCGGGCTAGCCACGCTCAATCTGCGGGTCGAGCGCGCGCAGGCCAACGCGCAGGTCATCGCCGAGCGCTTGGCCGCACACCCGGCGGTGGCGGCCGTGCATTTCCCGTCCTTGCATGAAGGCGCGCAGGCGGCGATCTATCGCAGGCAGATGCGCGGGCCGGGCGCCTTGCTGGCGTTCGAGCTGGCGCAGGGGTATGCCGCGGCATCGGCAATGCTGGCGTCGGTGCGGCTGTGCACGCCGGCGGTCAGCCTCGGCTCGGTCGATACCCTGATCCAGCATCCGGCCGGACTGACCCACCGTGTGGTGTCGGAAGCGGCGCGCGCGCAGCACGGCATCGGGCCCGGCCTCATCCGGCTGTCGGTCGGCATCGAACACGTCGAGGACATCTGGGCCGACCTGGCCCAGGCGCTCAACGCAGCTGTTTCAGCCGGTACAGCGCCTCGAGCGCTTGCTTCGGCGTAAGCTCGTCCGGCTCCAGCGCGTCCACGGCCTTGGCCAGGGCGTCGTCGGGCACGAACAGGCCGAGCTGCTGCGGATTGTCCAAGGCCTCGGCCTGCAGGTCGAGCGCCGGTCGCGACTTGCTTTCCAATTGAGTCAAGGCCTGCTTGGCGCGGGTCAGCACCGGCTTGGGCAGGCCGGCCAGGGCCGCCACCTGCAGGCCGAAGCTGCGGTTGGCCGGACCGTCCTTGACCGCGTGCATGAAGATCAGCCGGTCGCCGTGTTCGACCGCGTCGAGATGCACGTTGCGCACGCCCGGATGCGATTCCGGCAGCGCGGTCAGTTCGAAATAATGGGTGGCGAACAGGCAGTAGGCGCGGTTGTCGGCGCTCAGCGCCTCGGCGCAGGCCTGCGCCAGCGCCAGGCCGTCGTAGGTCGAGGTGCCGCGGCCGATCTCGTCCATCAGCACGAACGAACGCGCGCTGGCGTTGCGCAGGATGAAGCTGGTCTCGGCCATTTCGACCATGAAAGTCGATTGCCCGCGCGCCAGGTCGTCGCCTGCGCCGATGCGCGTCAATAGCCGGTCGATCGGGCCGATCTCGGCGGCGTCGGCCGGCACGAAGCTGCCGATGTAGGCGAGCAGGATGATCAGCGCGTTCTGGCGCATGTAGGTGGACTTGCCGCCCATGTTCGGGCCGGTGATCAGCAGCATGCGGCGTTCGCCGTCCAGCACCAGGTCGTTCGGCTCGAACGGCTGTTCGCGCACCTGTTCCACCACCGGATGACGGCCGCGCAGGATGCGGATGCCGTCTTCGGCGCACAGTTGCGGATGGCACCAGTTCAGGGATTCGGCGCGTTCGGCGAAGCAGGCCAGCACGTCGCATTCGGCCAAGGCCTGGGCGCAGGCGCGCAGGGCCGGCAGGTGGCCGTTCAGTTCGTCCAGCAACTGCTCGTACAGCAAACGTTCGCGTGCCAGCGCGCGTTCGCGCGCCGACAGCACCTTGTCCTCGAAGCCCTTCAGCTCCTCGGTGATGAAGCGCTCGGCGCCGGTCAGCGTCTGCCGGCGGGTGTAGTGCGCCGGCGCCTTGTCGGCCTGGCCTTTGCTGACCTCGATGTAATAGCCGTGCACGCGGTTGTAGCCGACCTTCAGCGTGGCGATGCCGGTGGCGGCTTTCTCGCGCGCTTCCAGGTCGATCAGGAACTGGTCGGCATTGGTCGAGAGCTGGCGCAGCTCGTCCAGCTCGGCGTCGAAGCCGGACGCGAACACGCCGCCGTCGCGCAGCAGCACCGCCGGCTGTTCCAGCAACGCGCGCTCCAGATGCGCGGCCAGTTCCGGATGCTGCACCATCACCGCGCACAGTTCGCGGATGCGCGGCGCGTCGCAGCCGGCGAGCAGGGCGTGGATGTCCGGCAGTTTCTTCAGACCGTCGCGCAGGGTGCTCAGGTCGCGCGGGCGCGCGCTGCGCAGGGCGACGCGGGTCAGGATGCGCTCCAGGTCGCCGATGCCGCGGAATACGGCGCGCAGGCTCTCGTGCAGGCCGGCGTCGAGCAGGCTCTGCACCGCGGCATGCCGGTTGCCGATGACCGCCGCGTCACGCAGCGGCCGATGCAGCCAGCGCCGCAGTAGGCGCCCGGCCATCGGGCTGCAGGTGCTGTCGAGTACGCCGAGCAGGGTGTGCTGCAGCTGGCCGTCGAAGCGTTCGTCCAGCTCCAGATGCCGGCGTGTGGCGGCGTTCATGGCAATCGCCTCGTCGGCGATCTCCCATTGCAACGAACTCAGGTGCGGCAGCCGCTGCTTCTGGGTTTCCTCCAGATAGCCGAGCAGGGCGCCGGCGGCGCCGATGGCCAAGGCATTGGCCGCGCTCTTTTCATCCAGCCCGAAGCCGGACAGGTCGGCCACGCCGAAGAACTGCAGCAGCTGGCGGGTGCCGGTGTCGGCGTCGAAATACCAGACTGGCCGCCGGCGCAGGCCTTTGTTGCCGGTCAGCTGCGCGGCCAGCGTCTCGTCGTCGGGAATCAGGATTTCAGCCGGCGCCAGGCGCGCCAGCTCGGCGGCCAGTTGGTCGGCATCGCCCGCAGTGCTGAGCAGGAAGCGGCCGGCCGCGACATCGGCCCAGGCCAGGCCATAGCCGCTCTTGCCGTGCGACACCGCCAGCAACAGCAGCTCGCGGCGGTCTTCCAACAGCGCCTCATCGGTCAGCGTGCCGGGGGTGATGACGCGCACCACCTTGCGTTCGACCAGACCTTTGGACAGCGCCGGATCGCCGATCTGCTCGCAGATCGCGACCGATTCGCCCAAGGCCACCAGCCGCGCCAGATAGCCGTCGGCGGCGTGGAACGGCACGCCGGCCATCGGGATGGCGTTGCCGCCGCTCTGACCGCGCTGGGTCAGGGTGATGTCGAGCAGGCGCGCGGCCTTGCGCGCGTCGTCGTAGAACAGCTCGTAGAAGTCGCCCATGCGGAAGAACAGCAGCACATCGGGGTATTCGGCTTTGGCGGTGAAATACTGCCGCATCAGCGGCGTGTGCTGGGAGAAATCGTTCGAACTCATGGGGCTTTTCGCTTATGCTTGAGGCCTAGTTTACCGCGAGGACGCCCGCTTGAACGCTCCTGAATACACCACCGACGCGGCCCTGCAGGCCGCCGCCCAGCAGTTGGGCGAGCGCCTGAAGGCCGAGCATCTGACGCTGTGCACCGCCGAGAGTTGCACCGGCGGCTGGATCGCCAAGATCCTGACCGACATCCCCGGCAGTTCGGCCTGGTTCGACTGCGGCATGGCGGCTTACAGCTACGAGGCCAAGCAGGCGCTGCTGCGCGTGCGTCCGGAAACCTTGATGGAACACGGTGCGGTCAGCAAGGAAACCGCGCTGGAGATGGTGTCCGGCGCCCTGATCACTTCGGGCGCCAGTCTGGCGGTGGCGGTCACCGGCATCGCCGGCCCGGGCGGCGGCCTGCCCGGCAAGCCGGTCGGTACGGTCTGGATCGCTTGGAAACGGCGCGGCCAATACCCGAGGGCCGAGGTGTTCCACTTCGACGGCGACCGCGAGGCGGTGCGCCGTCAGACGGTGGCCGAGTCCCTGCGCGGCCTGATGGCCTTGGCCTGAGGCCTCAGCGTCCGTAATATGCGGTGAAGCCGGCCGAGCCGAGTTTGTTGGCGTTGATCATGTAGCCGATCAGCGCGGCGGTGGCGCCCTCGGGGATCTCCAGCCGTTCCGTCTTCAGCGCATGCACGGTGAAGATGTAGCGGTGCGGTTTGTCGCCGACCGGCGGACAGGCGCCGCCGAAGCCAATGCTGCCGAAGTCGGTGCGGCCTTGCGCCGCGCCCGTCGGCAAGCCGGCGAAATCGCCGCTGCCGGCGCCTTCCGGCAAGGAATTCACCTTGGCCGGGATGTTGTACACCACCCAGTGCCACCAGCCCGAACCGGTCGGGGCGTCCGGATCGTACACGGTCAGCGCGAAGCTCTTGGTGCCCTCGGGCGCATTGCGCCAGGCCAGTGCCGGCGAGATGTTGCCGCCGCTGCAACCGAAGCCGTTGAACACCTGGGCCTCGGTCAGGGTGGCGCCGGGCTTGATCTGCGGGCTGCTCAGGCTGAAATCCTTGGCCATGGCGGTCGAGGCGGCGAGGGAAAGGGCGAGGGCGGCGAGGCGTAGGCTCATGGCGGGTCTCCGGTGGTTGACTGCAATGGCTTGAATTATAGGCCGGCGGCTGGCGAGGAACCGTGAAAGCCGCCGGCCGGAAATTTCCGCTTGACAGCCAAATTTTTGTTAGTAGTATTACTACTCATGGATATTTCAAGCGCCCAGCAGGCCATTCTGGCCTTCATCGCCCAGCGCATCGAAGCGGAAGGCGTGCCGCCCTCGCAGACCGAAATCGCCAACGCCATGGGCTACCGCGGCGTGCGCGGGGCGCAATACCACCTAGATATCCTCGAACAAGCCGGATACATCCGCCGCCTGCCCGGACAGGCGCGCGGCATCCGCCTGTGCCATCCGCAGTCCGATGAGGACGTGGAGATTCCCCTGCCTCGTCCTCGGGAGGAATCGGCCGGCGATGCCCTGCGTTTGCCTGTCTTAGGGCGGGTGGCGGCCGGCCTGCCCATCGGCGCCGACATCCCGTCCGACGACTTCGTGCTGCTGGATCGGGCGTTCTTCTCGCCGGCACCGGATTACCTGCTGAAGGTCAAGGGCGATTCGATGCGCGACGACGGCATCTTCGACGGCGACCTGGTCGGCATCCACCGCACCCAACAGGCCGTCAACGACCAGATCGTGGTCGCCCGCTTGGACGACGAAATCACCATCAAGCGTCTGCGCATCGCCAAAAACGGCATCCGGCTGCTGCCGCGCAATCCCGATTTCAAGCCGATCGAAGTCCGCCCCGACCAGGATTTCGCCATCGAAGGCCTGTATTGCGGCCTGATCCGGCCTTCGCGATGAGCCGTTCACGCCCGTTTCCCGCACGCCGCGATACGCTGTTTTCCGACAGCGCGTCGGGCCGGATTCCGGTTCCGGCCGAAGCCCGTCACCCGAATACTGGTCTGCGTGGCGTCTCAGCCTATGCGATGGCTCCACGCTACGCTTTCCCTACCACTTCCAAACCCTGAGGAACCGCACCATGGATGAGAACAAGAAACGCGCCTTGGCCGCCGCACTGGCCCAGATCGACAAGCAATTCGGCAAGGGCACGGTCATGCTCATGGGCGACAAGAACGTCGAAGCTACCGAAGTGATCAGCACCGGTTCGATCATGCTCGACCTGGCGCTGGGCGTCGGCGGCCTGCCGAAAGGCCGCGTGGTCGAAATCTACGGTCCGGAATCCTCGGGCAAGACCACGCTGACCCTGCAGACCATCGCCCAGTGCCAGAAGGCCGGCGGCACCGCCGCGTTCGTCGACGCCGAACACGCGCTCGACCCGACCTACGCCCAGAAGCTGGGCGTCAACCTCGACGACCTGCTGATCTCCCAGCCGGACACCGGCGAGCAGGCGCTGGAAATCGTCGACATGCTGGTGCGCTCCAATGCGGTCGATCTGGTCGTGGTCGACTCGGTCGCCGCGCTCACCCCGCGCGCCGAAATCGAGGGCGAGATGGGAGAGATGCAGGTCGGCCTGCAGGCGCGCCTGATGAGCCAGGCCTTGCGCAAGCTGACCGGCAACATCAAGCGCAGTAATTGCATGGTCATCTTCATCAACCAGCTGCGCATGAAGATCGGCATGATGATGCCGGGCCAGAATCCGGAAACCACCACCGGCGGCAACGCGCTCAAGTTCTACGCCTCGGTCCGCCTGGACATCCGCCGCATCGGCTCGGTCAAGAAGGGCGACGAGATCATCGGCAACGAGACCCGCATCAAGGTGGTCAAGAACAAGATGGCGCCGCCGTTCAAGCAGGTGGTCACCGAGATCCTGTACGGCGAAGGCATTTCGCGCGAGGGCGAGATCCTCGAGCTCGGCGTCGACGCCAAGTTCGTCGAGAAGTCCGGCGCCTGGTACAGCGCGCTCGGCGAGCGCATCGGCCAGGGCAAGGAAAACGCCCGCCAGTATCTGAAGGACAATCCGAAGATGGCCGTCGAGCTGGAAGCCAAGATCAAGGAAAAGCTGAAGCCGGTCATCGTGCCGCGCAAGCCGGTTGAAGACGCCGAAGTTTGATCGTGCGGAAAAAGACTTCGGAGCTTCCGGCCTACCAACAGGCCCTCGGTCTGTTGGTACGCCGCGAGCACTCCCGGCGCGAGTTGAAGCGCAAGCTGACGCAGCGTGGCAAGGATGCCGGGGAAATCGACGCGGCGCTGGAAACGCTATCGCGCCAGGATTTCCAGAACGATGAACGCTTCGCCCAGGCCCTAGCCCGCTCCCGGCAGTCCGCCGGTTACGGGCCGATCCGCATCCGGGCCGAGATGTCCCAGCACGCGCTGGATGGCGAGACCGTCGACCAGGCCATCGCGGCCTTGGCCTGCGATTGGCTGGACATGGCCAAGGATCTGGTCGAACGCCGCTATCTGCGGAAAATCCAGGCCGATCCTGCACAAGCCCGCAAAGCGGTCGACTTCCTGCTCCGCCGCGGCTTCGACACCCGCACCGCCTATGCCGCGGCGCGGGTCGCGGACTGGCCCGATAGGGCGGAAAATCTCCCGGAAGACCCGTAATAAACGGCCGGAATGGTTTAAAATCAAGGGCTAGGGCGCCTGCCGCCGTTCCGCTTCGTTTCGGGTAAAACATGTCCAAATCCGCTCCGCGCTCGAGTGCGCAAATCCGCCAGGACTTCCTGGATTTCTTCGCGTCCAAAGGCCACGCCGTGGTGCCCAGCAGTCCGCTGGTGCCCGGCAACGACCCGACACTGCTGTTCACCAATGCCGGCATGGTGCAGTTCAAGGATGTGTTCCTGGGCGCCGAAAAGCGCAGCTACACCCGTGCGGTCAGCTCGCAACGCTGTGTGCGCGCCGGCGGCAAGCACAACGACCTCGATCAGGTCGGCTACACCGCGCGCCACCATACCTTCTTCGAGATGCTGGGCAACTTCAGCTTCGGCGACTACTTCAAGAAGGACGCCATCGCCTACGCCTGGGAGCTGCTGACCGGCGTCTGGCAGCTGCCGAAAGAACGCTTGCTGGTCACCATCTACCACACCGACGACGAAGCCTTCGACATCTGGCACAAGGACATCGGCCTGCCGCCCGAGCGCATCATCCGCATCGGCGACAACAAAGGCGCGCCGTACGCCTCAGACAACTTCTGGCAGATGGCCGACACCGGCCCCTGCGGCCCGTGTACCGAGATCTTCTACGATCACGGCGAACACATCGCCGGCGGCCCGCCCGGCTCGCCGGACGAGGACGGCGACCGCTACATCGAGATCTGGAACAACGTGTTCATGCAGTTCGACCGTCAGCCGGACGGCACCCTGTTGCCGCTGCCGGCGCCGTGCGTGGACACCGGCATGGGCCTGGAGCGCATCGCCGCGGTGCTGCAGCACGTGCACAGCAATTACGAGATCGACCTGTTCGAGCACCTGATCCGCCGCGCCGCCGAACTCACCGGCACCTCCGATCTCGGCAACAAGTCGCTGCGCGTCATCGCCGACCACATCCGTGCCTGCGCGTTCCTGATCGCCGACGGCGTGCTGCCGTCCAACGAGGGCCGCGGCTACGTGCTGCGCCGCATCATCCGCCGCGCCGTGCGCCATATCTGGAAGCTGGGCGCGCTGAAAGCCGATGGCCTGTTCTGGCGCATGCTGGAGCCTTTGGCCGAGAAGATGGGCGATGCCTACCCGGAGCTGAACGCCAAACGCGCGCTGATTGAGCAGGCGTTGAAAGCGGAGGAGGCGGCATTCGCCAGTACCTTGGACGCCGGCATGCAGAAGTTGGACGGCATGTTGGCCGAGGCCGGCAACACCGTCTCCGGCGAACAGCTGTTCCTGCTGCACGACACCTTCGGCTGCCCGCCGGACCTCATCCTCGACATCCTGCGCGAACGCGGCCTGGAGCCTGCCATCGACGCCATGGCGCAATACGAGGCGTTGATGGAGCAGCAACGCGAGCGTGCCCGCGCCGCCGGCAAGTTCGGCGGCAGCGTCGGCCTGCCGGCCGAGCTGGTGGCCAGCCTGCACCCGACCGAATTCAAGGGCTATGAAACGCTGGAGCTGGACGGCTGCAAGGTTGTCGCGCTGTTGAAAGACAGCCAGCCGGTGCCCTCGCTGGCGGCCGGCGAGCACGGCGTGGTGGTGCTCGACCGCACGCCGTTCTATGCCGAATCCGGCGGCCAGGCCGGCGACGCCGGCCTGCTGTGCTCGGGCGCGGTGCGCTTCGCGGTCAGCGATACGCAGAAGCTGTCGGCGGTTTTCCACGGCCATGCCGGCCGGCTGGAGGCCGGTTCGATCGCGCTCGGCGACAAACTCTCGGCGCGCGTCGATGGCGCCCGCCGCCAGGCCACGGTGCTCAACCACAGCGCCACCCACCTGCTGCATGCCGCGTTGCGCAAGGTGTTGGGCGAACACGTCAGCCAGAAGGGTTCGTTGGTCACCGCCGAACGCACCCGCTTCGACTTCTCGCATTTCCAGGCGGTCGGCGCCGAGCAGCTGCAGGCCATCGAAGACTTGGTGAACGCGGAAATCCGCCGCAACGCCGAAGCCGAAGTGCATCACATGGGCATGCAGGAAGCGCTGGATTTCGGCGCCATGGCGCTGTTCGGCGAGAAGTACGGCGAGCGCGTGCGCGTGCTGCGCATGGGCGAGTTCTCCACCGAGCTGTGCGGCGGCACCCACGTGCACCGCACCGGCGACATCGGCGTGTTCAAGATCCTGTCGGAAGCCGGCATCGCCGCCGGCGTGCGCCGCATCGAGGCCACCACCGGCGCCAACGCCATGGCCGCGTTCAAGCACAGCGAAGCCACGCTGCAGCAGGCCGCCGAGCTGGTCGGCGCGCGCGGCGGCGACGTGCTCGATAAGCTGGCGCAGCTGCTCGAGCGCCAGAAGAAGCTGGAGCGCGAGCTGGAGGCCTTCAAGGCCAAGGCCGCCTCCGGCCAGAGCAGCGACCTGGCGGCCAAGGCCGCCGCGCTCGGTCCGTTCAAGCTGGTCAAGGCCCGTGTCGCGGGCGTGGACGGCAAAGGCCTGCGTGAACTGGTCGACAACCTGAAGGCCCAGTTGCCCGATTCCGTGATCGTGCTGGCCTCCGGACAGGATGGCAAAGCGTCTTTGGTGGCCGGCGTGCTGGGTGCGGCCCAGGCCAGGTTCAAGGCCGGCGAGGTGCTCGGCCACATCGCCGCACAGGTCGGCGGCAAGGGCGGCGGCCGTCCGGATTTCGCCCAAGGCGGCGGCGAAGACGGTCCGGCGCTGGATGCGGCCTTGGCCGGGCTGGATGCCTGGTTGGCGGCGCGCTTGGCCTAGGCGTTTGCTAGCGCCCCGATTTGGGGCTAGCATATGAGCCGCTACTGATACTCGGTTCAACCTTTTGGAGTTGGCATGTTAATCCTGACCCGGCGCGTCGGCGAGACCCTGATGATCGGCGACAACATCACCGTGACCGTGCTCGGCGTCAAGGGCAACCAAGTGCGGCTGGGCATCACCGCGCCCAAGGACGTGGGCGTGCACCGCGAGGAGATTTACCAGAAAATCGGGCGGGAAACGCCGGCCGAGGACGAGCCGAAGGCGGATTGAGGTTTACCTCGGCGGCCAAAGGCCGTATCATAGACGGATGCCGGAACCGCGTTCCGTCGTAACCCCGGAGAGATGCCCGAGAGGCCGAAGGGGCTCCCCTGCTAAGGGAGTATAGGGTCAAAAGCCTTATCGAGGGTTCGAATCCCTCTCTCTCCGCCAGACACCGGAACCACCCGCAAGGGTGGTTTTTTTTATGGCCTTGACGCCGCCTTTGCCACGCCTGCGCCGGCCGGCGGTATGATGTCGCCTCGCATCCGATTTCACGAGTCCAGCCATGACTTCCCATCATCCCGGCCGTCGCCGCTTCGTCCAGGGCCTGGCAGCTGGCGGCATCGTCGCCGGCTTCGGCACCTGGCCTTACGTGCCGGCCGCGGCCACCGCGCCGCCGGCCGTCCCGGTCTTGACCGGCACCGACTTCCACCTGCGTATCGGTGAACTGCCGGTCGACTTCACCGGCAAGCGCCGCACCGCCATCACCGTCAACGGTTCCCTGCCGGCGCCGGTGCTGCGCTGGCGCGAGGGCGATACCGTCACCCTGCGCGTCGACAACGCCTTGCCGCCGGGCTCGGTGTTCGGCGACACCACCTCCATCCACTGGCACGGCATCCTGCTGCCGGCCAACATGGACGGCGTGCCGGGCATGAGCTTCGACGGCATCCGCCGCGGCGAGTCCTGGCTGTACCGCTTCCGGCTCAACCAATCCGGCACCTATTGGTACCACAGCCATTCCGGCTTCCAGGAGCAGGCCGGCCTGTACGGCGCGTTGATCGTGGACGCGCGCGAGCCCGAGCCGTTCCGCTACGAGCGCGACCACGTGGTGCTGCTCAGCGACTGGACCGACCTGTCCCCGTCCGATCTGTACGCGCGGCTGAAGAAGATGTCGAGTTACGACAATTACGCCAAACGCACCATCGGCGATTTCCTGCGCGATGCCGAGCGCGATGGTCTGGCCGCCACGCTCGAGGACCGCAAGGGCTGGGGCCGGATGCGGATGACGCCGACCGACCTGTCGGACGTCAACGCCAACACGTACACCTACCTGATGAACGGCACCACGGCGCTCGGCAATTGGACCGGTCTGTTCCGGCCCGGCGAACGGGTGCGCCTGCGTTTCATCAACGGTTCGGCGATGACCTATTTCGACGTGCGCATTCCCGGCCTGAAGATGACCGTGGTCGCGGTCGACGGCCAGAACGTGCATCCGGTGTCGGTCGACGAATTCCGCATCGCGGTGGCCGAGACCTTCGACGTCATCGTCGAGCCGTCCGGACAGGACGCGTTCACCGTGTTCGCCCAGGACATGGGCCGCACCGGCTACGTCAGCGGCACCCTGGCCGTGCGCGAAGGCCTGCGCGCGCCGGTGCCGCCGCTAGATCCGCGGCCGCTGCTGAGCATGGCTGATATGGGGCACGGCGGCATGGGCCATGGCGCGCATGCGCCGGCGCCGACGGTCGATCACAGCGCGATGGACCACAGCGGACACGACATGGCGGCGATGGCCGGCATGGACCACGGCGGCTCCGCCATGCAGACGCACCCCGACAGCGAGCGCGGCAATCCGCTGGTCGACATGCAGACCATGGCACCGGCGCATCGGCTCGACGATCCGGGCATCGGTCTGCGCGATAACGGCCGCCGCGTGCTAGCTTATGCCGACCTGAAAAGCCTGTTCGAGGATCCGGATGGCCGCATGCCCTCGCGCGACATCGAGTTGCATCTGACCGGCCACATGGAGAAGTTCGCCTGGTCGTTCAATGGCATCCCGTTCGCCGGCGCCGAGCCGCTGAAACTCAACTACGGCGAGCGTGTGCGCATCACTCTGGTCAACGACACCATGATGACCCACCCGATCCACCTGCACGGACTGTGGAGCGATCTGGAAGACGCCCAGGGGAATTTCATGGTGCGCAAACACACCGTCGACATGCCGCCGGGCAGCAAACGCAGCTACCGCGTGCGCGCCGACGCGCTCGGCCGCTGGGCCTATCATTGCCATCTGCTATATCACATGGAGTCGGGCATGATGCGCGAAGTGCGGGTGGTCGGATGAGCGCGGTCACGTTACGGATTGCCGTTGCCGCGGCCGCGCTGTTGCTGGCGGGGCAGGGGCATGCGCAGGAGGTCGATCATTCGACGATGGATCACGCCGCGATGGGCCATGACACAGCGGAGCCGACACCAGCCGCCCACGACCACGCGATGATGGACCATGCGGCGATGGGGCATGCCATGGTTGCCGAGCCCAAGACCCCGTTGCCGGCCATCACCGAGGCCGACCGCGCCGCGGCGTTTCCGGCACTGACCACGAGCCATGCGCACCACAGCCAGTGGTTCAGCAAAGTGTTGGTGGATGAACTGGAAACCTGGGAGGCCGATGACGGTCGCGCCCTGCGATGGGGCGCGCAGGCCTGGGTCGGGTCCGATCTGAACCGCGTCTGGCTGCGCAGCGGCGGCGAGCGGGTCGGCGGCGAGACCGAAGCGGCCGATGTCGAGCTGCTGTTCGGCCGCGGCATTTCGCCCTGGTGGGATGTGGTGGCCGGCGTCCGCCACGACTTCCGGCCCGGCGACGGCCGCGACTATCTGGCGGTCGGTGTCATCGGCATGGCGCCGTACAAGTTCGAGGTCGATGCCACGGCGTATCTGGGCGAATCCGGCCAAAGCGCGCTACGGCTGGAGGCCGAATACGAGGCTTTGCTTGGTCCGCGTTGGGTGCTGCAACCCAAGCTGGAAGCCGCCTTCTACGGCAAAGACGAAGCGGAGCGCGGCATCGGACGGGGGCTGAATACGCTGGAAGCCGGCCTGCGTCTGCGTTATGAAGTGCGCCGCCGCTTCGCGCCCTATGTGGGCGTCGCATGGGAGAAAGCGTATGGCGGGGCAGCCCGTCTGCGCCGCATCGATGGCGGGGACGTCTCGGATCTGCATGTGGTGGCCGGGGTCCGGTTCTGGTTCTGAACGGCTGGCGTAAAATTTTGCGGCGGGATGGTTGACGCCTCCGCCGCTTTCGGCCATAATTTCACACCTCAGCGCGCCCGTAGCTCAGCTGGATAGAGCAACAGGCTACGAACTTGTAGGTCGGGAGTTCGAATCTCTCCGGGCGCGCCATTTTTTCACGTGTTACCCTGTCGGGGTTTAGCGCAGTCTGGTAGCGCATCTGGTTTGGGACCAGAGGGTCGGGGGTTCGAATCCCTCAACCCCGACCAAACCGATTCGCTCAAACGCTTCCCCGATGGCGCGGTTCGGTGCAAAATCCCCCTTGAGCGCCCGTAGCTCAACTGGATAGAGCACCGGCCTTCTAAGCCGGCGGTTACAGGTTCGATTCCTGTCGGGCGCGCCAACCTCCTGTGGTGGGAGTAGCTCAGTTGGTTAGAGCATCGGATTGTGATTCCGAGGGTCGTGGGTTCAAATCCCATCTTCCACCCCAATCTTATTTACGGCATAATAAGGGCGTCCGTAGTTGTTACGAAACGCCGCCTGCGGGCGCCCGCAGGGCATCCGTGCCGGGAATCCCGAAAGGTCCTTCCGGATCGAGCCCCGGCGTCTGTTTCCATCTTCGGCCCATGCGAAAGTGGCGGAATTGGTAGACGCCCTGGATTTAGGTTCCAGTGGGGCAACCCGTGAGAGTTCGAGTCTCTCCTTTCGCACCACTTTCGTACGGAAGGGTGCTTCATTCATCAAGCCCGCTTCCCGCGGGTTTTTTCATTTTCAGCTGCGCCAGCCGCGCAGGTAGGAGTCGCAATGCAAGTTTCAGTCGAAAACACCAGCAGTCTCGAACGCCGCATGACCGTGTCCATCCCCGCCGATCGCCTGTCCTCGGTGATCGACGGCCGTCTGCGCGACATGGCCGGCAAGGCCAACCTGAAAGGTTTCCGCAAGGGCAAGGTGCCGGCCAAGGTGATCGAGCAGCGTTTCGGCGACCAGATCCGCTCCGAGGCCTTCGGCGAACTGGTGCGCGCTAGCTTCGACCAGGCCGTGCGCCAGGAGAACGTGCGCATCGCCGGCCAGCCGAGCATCCAGGCCGACCCGGGCGCGGCCGAGAACGAGATCCGCTACACTGCGACCTTCGAGATCGTGCCGGACTTCGGTACCATCGACGTCAGCCAGCTGCAGATCGTCCGCGTGCACGCCCAAGTCGAGGACGCCGACATCGACCACATGATCGACACCCTGCGCCAGCAGCGCCGTACCTGGGAGCCGGTCAGCCGGGCGGCCCAAGTCGGCGATCTGGTCGCGGTCGAGACCTTCGCCGCCACCGCGAGCGCGCGCGTGCCGGAGAGCGGCGCCGAGAAGGGCGCCACCGTCATCGGCTCCGGCGTGATGTTCCCGGAGCTGGAAGCGCAGCTGTCCGGCATGTCGGCCGGCGACGAGCGTGAAGTCGAAGTCACCTTCCCGGCCGACTGGCGGGTGCCGGCGTTGGCCGGCCAGACCGCCAAGGTCACCCTGAAGGCGACCCAGATCTCCGAGCCGAAGGTGCCGGAAGCCGACGAAGCCTTCGTCAAGAGCTTCGGCGTCAAGAGCGGCAAGCTGGAGGTGTTCCGCCAGGAAGTGCGCGCCAACCTCGAACGCGAACTGAAAGGCATGCTGATGAGCCGCCTGCGCGCGGAAGTGGCGCAGAAGCTGGTCGCCGCCTACAGCCACGTCGAGCTGCCGGCCAAGCTGATCGAAGCCGAGGCGCGCAATCTGGCCGCCAACGCCCAGCAGCAGGCGCGCCAGCAGGGCCAAACCGATGCCGTGTATCCGTTCGACCAGTTCATGGTGCCGGCCCGCAACCGCGTCGCCGCCGGCCTGCTGGTGGGCGAAATCGCGCGCCAGAACGGCCTGAAGCTCGACTTCAACCGCGTCAAGGAAACCCTGTCGCTGATCGCCTCGACCTACGAAGAGCCGAAGCAGGTCATTGAACTTTACCGCAACGACCCCAATCTCATGTCCGGACTGCAGAACCGCGTGATGGAAGAGCAGGTGATCGACTGGGTGGCCGAGCGCGCCCAATCGACCGACCAGAATCTGTCCTTTACCGAGGCGATGCGTCCGGTTTAACCTAGATTCGACGGTTCGCACCGAACCGAAGCCACGCATGCCCGAGGAGAACGCCATGGCCGCAACACAAGGACTCAACCTGATTCCCATGGTGGTCGAACAGACGCCGCGCGGCGAACGCTCGTACGACATCTACTCGCGCCTGCTCAAGGAACGGGTCATCTTCCTGGTCGGTCCGATCGACGACCATGTCGCCAACGTGGTGGTCGCGCAGCTGCTGTTCCTGGAAGCGGAGAACCCGGAGAAGGACATCAGCCTGTACATCAACTCGCCCGGCGGTGTGGTCACCGCCGGCCTGGCGATCTACGACACCATGCGTTTCATCAAGCCGGACGTGTCCACCATCTGCGTCGGCCAGGCCTGTTCGATGGGCTCGTTCCTGCTCGCCGCCGGCACCAAGGGCAAGCGCCACATCCTGCCGAACTCGCGGGTGATGATCCACCAGCCCTCGGGCGGCGCCCAGGGCCAGGCCACCGATATCGCGATCCAGGCCAAGGAAATCCTGTATCTGCGCGAGCGCCTGAACGCCGAGTTGGCCGCCAATACCGGCCAACCCATTGAAAAGATTGAACAGGACGTCGAGCGCGATTACTTCATGGCCGCCGAAGAGGCCAAAGCCTACGGCATCGTCGACAGCGTGCTGGACCGTCGTCCGGCCGACAGCATCCACGCCGCCTGAGCCCTGACGCCCCTTTGATTTCCCCCCGAATGGCTTGTGCTATGCTCGTGGGGGAGTGCCCCTTTGCGAGGAAGACACTGCCATGACCGATGACCGCAAGCCCCGCGCCGGCGACACCACCAAGATCCTGTACTGCTCGTTCTGCGGCAAAAGCCAGCATGAAGTCACCAAGCTGATCGCCGGCCCGAGCGTGTTCATCTGCGACGAGTGCGTTGCCCTCTGCAACGACATCATCCGCGAGGAGCTGCAGGAGAAGGGCGCCGCCGCGCGCAGCCAGCTGCCGAAGCCGAAGGAGATCCTCGAGGTCCTCGACCAGTACGTGATCGGCCAGCCGCGCGCCAAGAAGACGCTGTCAGTGGCGGTGTACAACCACTACAAGCGCATCGAGTCGCGCGCCAAGAACGACGACATCGAGCTGTCCAAGTCCAACATCCTGCTGATCGGGCCGACCGGTTCCGGCAAGACCCTGCTGGCCGAGACCTTGGCGCGCCTGCTCAACGTGCCGTTCACCATCGCCGACGCCACCACCCTCACCGAGGCGGGCTACGTCGGCGAGGACGTCGAGAACATCATCCAGAAGCTGCTGCAGAAGTGCGACTACGACGTCGAGAAGGCGCAGTCCGGCATCGTCTACATCGACGAGATCGACAAGATCTCGCGCAAGTCGGAGAACACCTCGATCACCCGCGACGTGTCCGGCGAAGGCGTGCAGCAGGCGCTGCTGAAGCTGATCGAGGGCACGGTCGCCTCGGTGCCGCCGCAGGGCGGGCGCAAGCATCCGCAGCAGGAGTTCCTGCAGGTCGACACCAAGAACATGCTGTTCATCTGCGGCGGCGCGTTCGCCGGCCTGGACAAGATCATCCAGCAGCGCAGCGCCGAGTCCGGCGGCATCGGCTTCGGCGCCAAGGTCAAGTCCAGCGAGCGCAAGCTGGACGTGTCCAAGCTGCTGCACGACGTCGAGCCGGAGGACCTGATCAAGTTCGGCCTGATTCCCGAGTTCGTCGGCCGCCTGCCGGTAGTCGCCACCCTCGAGGAGCTGGACGAGGCGGCCCTGGTCAAGATCCTGACCGAGCCCAAGAACGCCATCACCAAGCAGTTCAGGAAGCTGTTCGAGATGGAGGGCGTCGAGCTCGAAATCCGTCCGGACGCCTTGGCCGCCGTGGCCCAGAAGGCGATGAAGCGCAAGACCGGCGCGCGCGGCCTGCGCACCATCCTCGAGTCGGTGCTGCTCGACACCATGTATGAGCTGCCCTCGCAGGAGAACGTCAGCAAGGTGGTGGTCGACGAATCGGTCATCAACCACCAGGCCGAGCCGTACCTGATCTATTCCAACGGCCCGGTGCCGAAAGCGGCCTCCGGCGACTGAGTCCGCGACTGAACGCAGCATCGCCGGAAAGCGGGGGCATGCCCCCGCTTTTCGCGTTTTCGGCTCTTGCAAGGCGGCCGGAAAAGCCCCATAAAGGAAGCAGGGCGGCAGGCGCCGCCGAGGAGTGCGAAATGAATACCGAAACCCGCGACGAAACCCGACTGCCGGTGCTGCCGCTGCGCGACGTGGTGGTGTACCCGAACATGGTGATTCCGCTGTTCGTCGGCCGCGACCGTTCGATGAAGGCGCTCGACGCCGCGATGGCGGGCGACAAGCGGATCGTGCTGCTGGCGCAGAAAAGCCCGGACATCGACGACCCGGCCGCCGACGACCTGTACGCCATCGGCACCCTGGCCACCGTCATCCAGCTGCTGAAGCTGCCCGACGGCACCATCAAGGTGCTGGTCGAAGGCGTCCAGCGCGTGCGCGCCGAGGAGGTTGCGCTGCACGATGATTCGTTGTCGGCCAAGGCGGTGCCGCTCGAGGCTCCGCAGGAAAAGGATCCGCGCGAAACCGAAGTCGCGCAGCGCGCGCTGATGGGCCTGTTCGAGCAGTACGTGAAATCCAACCGCAAGCTGCCGCCGGAGCTGTTGGCCACCTTGGCCGGCATCGACGATGCCGGCCGCTTCGCCGACACCGTGGCCGCGCACCTGACCCTGCGCCTGGCCGACAAGCAACGGCTGCTGGAGACGCTGGCGCCCGACGCCCGCATCGAGACGCTGATCGGCCTGGTCGAGGGCGAGATCGACGTGCAGCACATCGAGAAGCGCATCCGCTCGCGGGTCAAGACCCAGATGGAGAAGAGCCAGCGCGAGTATTACCTCAACGAGCAGATGAAGGCGATCCAGAAGGAGCTCGGCGATTCCGACGAGGCGCCCAACGAGATCGAGGAGCTGGCGCGCAAGATCGCCGAGGCCGGCATGCCCAAGGCGGTCGAAGCCAAGGCCAAGAGCGAGCTCAACAAGCTCAAGCAGATGTCGCCGATGTCGGCCGAGGCCTCGGTGGTGCGCAACTACCTCGAATGGCTGGTCGGCGTGCCCTGGCAGAAGCGCAGCAAGGTGCGCAAGGACCTGAAGCTGGCGCAGCAGGTGCTCGACGAGGACCACTACGGCCTGGAGAAGGTCAAGGACCGCATCCTCGAGTACCTCGCCGTGCAGGCGCGGGTGCAGAAGATGAAGGGCCCCATCCTGTGCCTGGTCGGTCCGCCCGGCGTCGGCAAGACCTCGCTCGGCCAGAGCATCGCCAAGGCCACCAACCGCAAGTTCGTGCGCATGGCGCTCGGCGGCGTGCGCGACGAGGCCGAGATCCGCGGCCACCGCCGGACCTACATCGGCTCGATGCCGGGCCGCATCGTGCAGAACCTCAACAAGGTCGTAAGCCGCAATCCGCTGTTCGTGCTCGACGAGATCGACAAGATGAGCAACGACTTCCGCGGCGATCCGGCGGCGGCGCTGCTGGAGGTGCTCGACCCGGAGCAGAACCACAACTTCAACGACCATTACCTGGAGGTCGACCTCGACCTGTCGGAAGTGATGTTCGTGTGCACCTCGAACTCGATGAACATCCCCGGTCCGCTGCTCGACCGCATGGAGGTCATCCGCATCCCCGGCTACACCGAGGACGAGAAGCTCAACATCGCCATGCGCTACCTGCTGCCCAAGCAGCTCAAGGCCGCCGGCCTGAAGGACGGCGAGCTGCGCATCGACGCCGACGCCGTGCGCGACATCGTGCGCTACTACACGCGCGAATCCGGCGTGCGTTCGCTGGAGCGCGAGCTGGCCAAGATCTGCCGCAAGGTGGTCAAGGAAATCGCGCTGGCCGGTCCGCGCAAAGCGGCCAAGGGCAAGTCCGGCAAGGCCGCGAAAGCCAAGCCGCCGGTCAAGCGCGTCGGTTCGGCCAACCTCGACGCCTATCTGGGCGTGCGCCGCTTCGATTTCGGCCGCGCCGAGGAGCAAAGCGAAGTCGGCCTGGTCACCGGCCTGGCCTGGACCGAAGTCGGCGGCGACCTGCTGCAGATCGAAGCCACGCTGATGCCCGGCAAGGGCCAGCTGATCCTCACCGGCCAGCTCGGCGACGTGATGCAGGAATCGGTCAAGGCGGCCTACAGCGTGGTGCGCGCGCGCAGCCAGCAGCTCGGCCTCGACGTCGACTTCCACAACACCTTCGACACCCACGTGCACGTGCCGGAAGGCGCGACGCCGAAGGACGGTCCGAGCGCGGGCATCGCGATGGTGACCGCGCTGGTGTCGGCGCTGTCGAAGGTGCCGGTGCGCGCCGATGTCGCGATGACCGGCGAGATCACCTTGCGCGGCCGCGTGCTGCCGATCGGCGGGTTGAAGGAGAAGTTGCTGGCGGCCTTGCGCGGCGGCATCCGCACCGTGCTGATTCCCGAAGAGAACCGAAAGGACCTCGCCGACATTCCGGCCAACGTCACCCGCGACCTGGAAATCGTGCCGGTGAAATGGATCGATCAGGTGCTCGACATCGCGTTGGTCAAACCGCTTTCGGGCTCAGCGAAAGCCGCGGCCGCCACGAAAAAAGCCGTGAAATCAAAGGCGAAGCCGGCGGCGAAGCATCCGGCGTCCGCCCGGCGCACGCATTGACGCCGGCCAAAGCCCTGCAACGCCCGAAAATAAAGGCTTGCAGGGTATTGCGCGGTGGATGGTTCACTGGTATAAATTGTTGCAACCGGGCTCTGGGCCGCTGTTTCCAAGGCTCCGGCGATCTGGTTAGGTCGGGGTTCGCCTGTACTTAATTTTTCACTAAAGCGATCAATCGCACTGGGAGATTTACAAAAATGAATAAAGCTGAATTCGTTAACGCCGTTGCCGAAAAAGCCGATCTGTCGAAAGCCGCCGCCGCCGGCGCCGTCGACGCCGTGATCGAAGTGATCACCAAGGCCCTGAAGAAAGGCGACACCGTGACCCTCGTCGGTTTCGGCACCTTCTCGGTCCGCAAGCGCGCCGCCCGTCAAGGCCGCAACCCGCAGACCGGCGCCACCATCAAGATCAAGGCCTCCAAGAACCCGGGCTTCAAGGCCGGTAAAGCCCTGAAAGACGCCGTCAACAAGTAATCCGCGCCGACGTCCGGGAATTTCGCGAAAGTAATTGTTGAAATTCCCGGGCGACTTGGTGTATGCTACGCATCCTTGCTTGGGGGTGCTTAGCTCAGCGGTAGAGCGTCTCCTTTACACGGAGAGGGTCGGGGGTTCGAAACCCTCAGCACCCACCAGCCCTTCCAAGCAAAAAAAACTGGAGTGGTAGTTCAGTCGGTTAGAATATCGGCCTGTCACGCCGAGGGTCGCGGGTTCGAGTCCCGTCCACTCCGCCACTGTTGAAAAGGCACCTTCGGGTGCCTTTTCTTTTTGCGCTTCCCGCTAGTGCGCGCCTGCGGCAAAAGCCGCATAATACGCCTTTGGCCATTTCGAGTCCGACACGCCCCATGCTGCAGAAAATCCGCGACAAATCCTCCGGCTGGATCGCCAAGCTGGTCCTTTTCCTGGTCATCCTGGTGATGGCGCTGTTCGGCCTCGAGCAGTACCTGGCGCCGAAGGTCGAGAACTACGCCGCGAAAGTGGTGTCGCCGGGCAAGTTCCTCGGTTTCGGCGAGCAGTCGGTCGAGGTTTCGGTCGATGAATTCCGCCGCCGGTTCGATCAGGTCCGCCAACAGGAGCGCGCGCGCCAGGGCGAGGCGTTCGACGCCGCCGCCTTCGAAAGCGCGGAGAACAAGCGCCGCATCCTCGACCAGCTGGTCGACGAGGCGGTGATGCAGCTCGGCGCCGAGCGCGCCGGCGTGCGCGTGTCCGACGCGATGGTGCGCGAGGCGATCCTGTCCATCGACGCCTTCAAGGTCGACGGCAAGTTCGACGCCTCGCGCTACCAGCTCGCGCTGCAGCAGCAGGGCTACACCACGGCGGGTTTCGAGGCCTTGGTGCGCCGCGACCTGCTGACCCGTTTCGTGGCTTCCGAATACATCGCCGGCGGCTTGGCCGGCGAGAGCGAGGCCGCGGCGCTGATCGCCCTGCAGGAGGAGAAGCGCGATCTGAACTACGTCGAGATTCCGCTGCCGGCGCTGGACCCGAACGCGACCGACGCCGAACTCGCCGCCTGGTACGAGAGCCACAAATCCGACTACCGCACGCCGGAGACCGCCACCATCGAATACGTCGAGCTCGACGGCTCGGCTGCGGCGGCCGATGTCGCGGTCGACGACGCCGTGCTGCGCCAGCGCTACGAAGAGCGCAAGGCCCAGTTCGGCACGCCGGAGCAGCGCGTTGGCTCGCACATCCTGGTGGCGGTGCCGCAGGGCGCTTCCGCCGCGGCCGATGCCGCCGCCAAGGCCAAGGCGCAGACGCTCGCCAAACAGGCGCAGGCTGCGCCGAACCGTTTCGCCGAGCTGGCCAAGGCCTCCGACGACATCGCCACCAGCGCCAGCGGCGGCGATCTCGGTCCGATCGAGAAAGGCATCTACGGCGACGCCTTCGACAAGGCCTTCTTCGCGCTGAAGCCGGGCCAGGTGTCGGAACCGGTGCGTCTGCCGGACGGCTGGCACGTGCTGTACTACCGCGAGCTGGTCGCCGGCACCGTCAAACCGTTCGAGGAAGTGCGCGCCGAAATCGAGGCCGCCTATCTGGAGTCCGAGCGCGAGCGCGCGTTCAATGAGCTGGCCGGCAAGATGGTCAACGCCGTGAGCGAGAACGCCACCTCACTGGAGCCGGCCGCCAAAGCGGTCGGCAAGACCGTGTTGCGCAGCCAGCCGTTCACCCGTAACGGCGGCGACGGCATCGCCGCGCTGGACCCGGTGCGCAAGGCCGCCTTCGCCGAGGACGTGCTGACCGAACGCCGCGTCAGCGATTTGGTGGAAATCGGGCCGAACCAGGTGGTGCTGCTGCGCGTGGTCGAACACAAGCCGGAGGCCGTGCTGCCGCTGGCCGAGGTCAAGGACGCCGTGCGTCAGGCCTTCGTGCGCGACCGCGCCATGAAAGCCGCCGAAGCCCAGGCCAAGGCGTTGCTCGCGCGTCTGAACAAGGGCGAAAGCCTGGCCGCCATCGCCGCTTCGCTGTCGCGTCCGGTGGTGCCGGCGCTCGGCGTCGGCCGCCAGGCGCCGGTTCCGCAACTGGCGCCGGTGGTGAAGGAAGCGTTCCGTCTGGCGCGTCCGGCCGATGGCAAGCCGGGCGGCGGCGGCATCGTGCTGACCCCGAACGGCGGCTACCTGCTGATGCAGCTGGTCGCCGTCAACCGGCCGGATACGGCGCAGCTCGATCCGGCGCTGAAGGCCGCGGCGGCCCGCAATCTGGGCCAGCTGCGCGGCGACCAGCAGGCGCTGGAATACGTCAAGCGCCTGCGCAAGGACTTCCAGGTCAAGATCGCCGAAGACCGGCTCTGATCCGGTCGCGCGTCGAAATGAAAACGCCCGGCCATGCCGGGCGTTTCTTTCAGTTGCCGTTTTCCGGCGGCGGTGGCGGCTCCGGTGCCGCCGTGGGCGGTTCGTCCTCGACATCGCCCGGCAGCGGCGTGAACTCGGCATCGCCCGGCAGCGCCACGCCGAAGCCGGCGGGATCGATGAAGAAGCAGGACAGCGCCTGGATCTTGCGTACGTAGGCGTAGGTGTGCGGCGCCAGTCCGGCCGGCAGCCGCCGTTCGGCATCCGCCTGCGCCAGCCCCTGCCGTTTCAGGCTCATGCGCAGACGGCCGTCGCCGGCGTTGTAGGCCATGATGCTGGTTGGCCAATGCCCGAACATCTTCTGCAGCTGTTCGAGGTAGGCCAGCGCCGCGCCGGTGGATTCGATCACCGAGAAGCGCTGGTCGTTCTTGCCGCCGATGCGCAGGCCGAAGTGGCGCGCGGTGCCCGGCATCAGCTGCCACAGGCCGGTCGGGCCGCCTTTGGCGACCGCCTTGGGCTGGAAGCGGCTTTCCACGAACGGAATCAGCGCGAACTCCATCGGCAAGCCGCGCTTGCGGGCCTGGAAGCTGACGTGGTCGAGTATCGGCAACAGGTCGATTAGCTGCGTGCGGAAGCGCGCGGGGTCGTGGATGTACTTGCGCATCCATTGGCTTTCGGCCGCGGCCGGCGTGCAGGATTCCGGCTGCAGCGATCCGGCGATGCGCCGGAACACGTCTTCGCCGGTGCGTACGGGTTCTGGCGGCGGCTGCGGATCCTCGGCCAGCGCCGGTGACAGCCACAGCGCCAGACACAGGCCGAGCGGCAACGCGCGCATCAGAACCGGTCCTTCCAGGCGCGCAGGGCGGCGAAGCGCGACAGACGGTCGCCGGCCAGTCCGCCGGGCTGCGCCGCCAAGCCGCGCAGCGCCTCGGGCCGGTCGATGCGCAGGAACGGATTGCAGGCTTTCTCGATGCCGATGGTGGAAGGCAGGCTCGGCCGGCCGTCCGCGCGTCGGGCGCGGATGTCGGCGAGCAGGGCGTCGCGTACGGGATTGTCCGGCTCGGCGGCTTCGGCGAAACGGGCGTTGGCCAAGGTGTATTCGTGCGTGCAGCAGACCAGCGTGTCGTCCGGCAACGCGGCGAAGCGGTCGAGCGCGGCCAGCATCTGCGCCGGCGTGCCTTCGAACAGACGGCCGCAGCCCAGGCTGAACAGGCTATCGCCGCAGAACAGCAGGCGCCCGTCCCAATAGGCGATATGGCTGCGGGTATGCCCGGGCACCGCCCAGACCGTAAACGGCGCGAAGCCCGGCAGCAGGATGCGGTCGCCTTCGCCCACGACATGGTCGAGACCGGCGATGCGTTCGTCCTGCGGGCCGAAGAACGGCGCGTCGCAGGCGGCGCGCAGGGCGGGCAGGCCGCCGATGTGGTCTGCATGGTGATGGGTGACCAGCACCGCGGCCACGCGCAGGCCCTGTGCCATGGCGCGCAGCACCGGCGCGGCGTCGCCCGGATCGACCACCACGGCATCGCCGCCGTCGCCGCGGTAGCACCAGATGTAGTTGTCATCGAAGGCGGGCAGGGCGGTCAGGGCGTCCATAAGTGATGACCAAACGCGCCGTTTGGCGCACAATGGTTGCAGTTTAAACGGTAGCGGCGGATGAGGGGCGAAAACAGCTGGTTCGAGACCGCGGCCGGCCAGGCCTTGGCGCTGGACGCCATCGCCTGCGCCGAGCCCTGGCTGCGGCCGATCGTCGGCCATAAGGCGCTGGCCGTGCTGCCGTGCACGCAGGGCCTGCGGTTGCCGGCGCTGCAGTGCACGCCGGTGCTGCAGCTGCAACGCGCGCGCGGCCGTCTGTTCGGCGAGTTCGTCGCCGACGATTCGCGCATCCCCTTGGTCAACGACTGCCTGGCGCTGGTGTTCGCCGCGTTCGTGCTGGAAACCTCGGCCGACGGCGATGCCCTGTTGGCCGAATTCGAGCGCCTGCTGGTCGGCGAGGGCCATCTGGCGTTGCTGACGCTGAATCCCTTGGCGCCGCGACGGCCGGGCCGTTGGCGCGGCTTGGCGTTGGCCACGGCCGAGGCGCAGCGCGCGCGGTTGGCGCGCGCCGGATTCGACGTGCTGCGGCAGGAATCCGTCGGCGCGCGCTATCGACCGTCGGCCCTGCGTCCGGTAAACTTCCTGCTGGCACGGAAGCGCAGAACCGCTCTGACGCCGATACGCAAAACCGCTCCGGCGGTGGCTTTGGCCAGGGAATCGACACCGAGATGAGCAAGCACGGCGCTGCGGCCGGACCGCATATCGAAATCCACACCGATGGCGCCTGTTCCGGCAATCCCGGGCCCGGCGGCTGGGGCGCGTTGCTGCGCTACGGCAAGACCGAGAAGGAGCTCTCCGGCGGCGAAGCGCTAACCACCAACAACCGCATGGAGCTGCTGGCGGCGATCTGCGCGCTGGAGTCGCTCAACCGGCACTGCCGGATCGACCTGTACACCGACTCGCAATACGTGCAGAAGGGAATCACCGAATGGCTGCCGGGCTGGATGCGGCGCGGCTGGAAAAACGCCAAGGGCGAGCCGGTGAAGAACCAGGACCTCTGGCAGCGCCTGCATCAGGCCAGTACCGGCCACCACGTGGTCTGGCATTGGGTCAAAGGCCACAACGGCCATGCCGACAACGAGCGGGTGGACGCCTTGGCGCGCCAGGCCGCCGAAACATTCAAATAGGCGGACGTATGCGGCAGATCATCCTCGATACCGAAACCACCGGCCTGTCCTGGGAGAAGGGCAACCGGCTGGTCGAAATCGGCTGCGTCGAACTGGTCGGCCGGCGGCCGACCGGGCGCACCTTCCAGCGCTACATCAACCCCGAGCGCGAGATGGAGCCCGGCGCGGCCGAAGTCACCGGCCTGACGCTCGACTTCCTGGCCGACAAGCCGCGCTTCGCCGAGGTGGTGGACGACTTCCTGGCTTTCATCGCCGGTGCCGAACTGGTCATACACAATGCCGAATTCGACGTCGGTTTCATCAACTACGAACTGCGGCTGCTGGGCGACGCCTACGGCAGCCTGGAACGCCATGCCGGCGTGCTCGATACCCTGAAGCTGGCGCGCGAACTGTATCCGGGCCAGCGCAATTCGCTGGACGCGCTGTGCAAGCGCCTGGGCGTGGACAACAAGCACCGCCAGCTGCACGGCGCGCTGCTCGACGCCGAGCTGCTGGCCGACGTCTATCTGGCGATGACCTCCGGCCAGACCGGTTTCGGTTTCG
Organism: Arenimonas sp.; assembly: GCA_041913425.1. Taxonomy (GTDB): domain Bacteria; phylum Pseudomonadota; class Gammaproteobacteria; order Xanthomonadales; family Xanthomonadaceae; genus Arenimonas. The sequence goes on from JAYSFF010000007.1 coordinate 41,476, forward strand.
ACGCCGGGCATGCCGCCCGGGACGATGCCGCGGCCTTGCCCGAGTTCGGCGCGCAGGGCGCGGCATTCGTGCTCGAGGCCGGCGCGGCGGAACTGGAGGCGCACGCTGCGCGCATGGAAAAAATCGCCAAGAAATCCGGCAAGACGCTCTGGCCGGCTTAAGCCCGGCGCAGGATCACCGCGCTCAGGTTCTCGTCGGCGTCGCCGCGCAGGGCCAGCAACAGCATGCGTTCGGCGGCCTCCTGCGCGCTGGCGCGGGCATCGCAGAGGATTTCGCGCAGACCCGCCGGCCGGCATTGTTCCAGCATGGCGTCGGTGCACAGGATCAGCGCCTGACCGCGACGCCAAGGCAGTTCCGCGGCGGCGATGCGGAGTTTGTCGCCGGCGGTGAGGCCGAGCGCCTGGATCAAGGGCGCGTTTTTCGCCGGCTGGCCGGCCTCATCGGACTCGTTGCCGGTCACCGCGGTCAGCGTCTTGCCGTCCCAGAACAGGGCGCGGCAGGTGCCGACGCGGGCCAATTCCGCGCCGTCGGCGTGCCAACGCAGGCACACGGCGCTGGCGCCGCTGGGATTGCCGGATTGCGCCGGGCGCTGGATGCGCAGGGCCTGGCCGGCGTTCTTCAGCGCATCGGCTGGGCTGTCGCCGGCCAGCAGGCCGCGCCGCACCTGGTCGCGCACGAAGGCGCTGGCGATGTCGCCGGCGTCCGGACCGCCCATACCGTCGACCAGCACGGCCAAGCCGTTCGGCGCGTCGATGTCGTAGCTGTCCTCGTTCAGCGGGCGTTTCCGGCCCGGATGGCTGATGTGGCCGATTTCGATCATGATGTGGCGGCGGCGTGGGACATGGCGTCCATTATGGCCTTTTTTGCCGCCGTCCGGCATCCGGCGCTAGCCAAGAACCGGCCTTGGACGCTATAATCTCCGCCTGACCGACACCCGGAGAGGTGGCAGAGTGGTCGAATGTACCTGACTCGAAATCAGGCGTACGTTTATAGCGTACCGAGGGTTCGAATCCCTCCCTCTCCGCCAGTTGCAACGAAAAGCCCCGCTTGAAGCGGGGCTTTTTTGTGGCCGATGCCCTCTGCTCCTGCCCGAGATGCATGGATATGCCAGCCGGAGAGCGATTTGGGCCGCTAGAGGCCAGGGCACTAAGAATTATTCCTATAGACCGTGTTGTGGGCTGCGGGTATATGTCTTACTGCGGTAGCCTAAATAACACTAATAAGGGAAATAAGAATGAAGAGAATGGTCGCTTTAGCCGTGGCCTCCGTCTTGCTTGCGTCATGTGCAACCAACCCGGACAAGATCGATGCAGCTTATGTTTCGCCTTTGAAATATCAAAACTACGACTGCCAGCAGATAGGCATGGAGATGGATTACATCGGTAATCGCACCACCAAGCTCTACCAACGCATGAAGTCGGAGCGCAAGAAAGACAACTGGCAAATGGGTGTAGGACTGATTCTTTTCTGGCCTGCGTTGTTTGCGCTTGAAGGCGGGGATGGTCCTGAAGCGAGCGAATATGCACAACTGAAGGGCGATTTCGAGGCTTTGCGCCAGGCTTCGGTACAGAAGAAGTGCGAGCTCAGTTACCGGTCTCCAGAACAAATCATCAAAGAAAACGCCGAGAAAGACGGTGTAAAACCGTCCGATAAGAAGTGATTTCAATTCCTTGAGTTGGGATGTGCTTCAAAGAAAAGCCCCGCTTCGGCGGGGCTTTTCTTTTCTGCTTGCGGAATGTCCGGTCAGGGCTTGATGGCGACCTTCAACACGCCGTCGCGCTGGTGGGCGAACAGGTCGTAGGCGGCCACGATGTCCTCCAGCTTGTACTGGTGCGTCACCATCACGCCCAGGTCGATTCGACCGGATTGCACCACATTCATCAGCCGGCGCATGCGTTCCTTGCCGCCGGGGCAGAGCGCGGTGTTGATGCGGTGGTCGCCCAGACCGGCGGCGAATGCCGACAGCGGAATGGTCAGATCGCCGGAATACACGCCGAGGCTCGACAAGGTGCCGCCCGGCTTCAGTACGCGCAGCGCCGATTCGAACGTGGCCTGGGTGCCGAGCGCCTCGATCGAGGAATCCGCGCCGCGGCCGCCGGTCAGCTTCATCACTTCGTCCACCACGTCGCATTCGCGGAAGTTCAGCGTGATGTCGGCGCCCAGCTTCTTGGAGATGCCCAAGCGATGGTCGTTGCCGTCCACCGCGATGATGGTGGTGGCGCCGAGCAGGCGCGCGCCGGCGGTGGCGCACAGGCCGATCGGGCCCTGCGCGAACACCACCACGGTGTCGCCGATGCGGATGTTGGCGTTTTCCGCGCCCTTGAAGCCGGTCGACATGATGTCCGGGCACATCAGCACCTGTTCATCGGTCAGCCCGTCGGGAATCGGCGCCAGATTGGCCTGCGCGTCCGGTACCAGCACATATTCGGCCTGGGTGCCGTCGATCAGGTTGCCGAAGCGCCAGCCGGCGGTCGCCTTCAGGCCGTGGCAGCCGCACAGGCCCTGCGGAATCAGGTAGCTGCCGTCCTGCGACGGCACGCCGTCCTGCGCGGCGTAGGAGTTGAAGTTCGGGCAGATGGCGCCGGCGATCACGCGCTGGCCCTCGGTGTAGCCCTGCACCGCGCTGCCGAGCTTCTCGATCACGCCGACCGGTTCGTGGCCGATGGTGAGGCCCTTGGCCACCGGATACTCGCCTTTCAGGATGTGCACGTCGGTGCCGCAGATGGTGGTGGTGGTGATGCGGATCAGCGCATCATTCGGGCCCACGTCCGGAATGCGCTTGTCGACCACCTCGATGCGTCCGGGTTCGACGAATACCGCCGCTTTCATCATGCTCATGTCAGTTCCTTGCAGGGGTTGGAGTCATATCGTCCGCAACATGCGGCTCAGCCGCGCTGCAGAGTCCAGCCGTAGCCGGCGTTGAAGGATTCGATCGGGCAGGCCGGATTGCGTTGGCCCAGGGCTTTTTCGTCGAGGAAATAGCGTTCGCCGATCAGGTTGTTGAAGGTGTAACGCCGGCAGGGCGGGGCGAAGCCCAGGGTCACCGCGGTGACCGCGCCGCCGGGTCCGGTCTTCAGTTCGCAGGAGGCGGCAGTGAACACCTCGGCATCGTCGCGGTCCTTGCGCACGTTCAGGGCGCATTGCGTGCCGCCGGTGACCACGATGGTGCGCACCACCTCGACGCCCGGCGGATCCTGCTCGATGGTGGCCGGTTGCGGGGCATCCACGGCGCCGCCGCTGCAGGCGGCCAGCACGCAGACCACGACGGGAAACAGCGTTAAGCGGGCGGAGAATCGCATCTGTACGTTCCTTGCACGGTGCCGTTACCCAAATCTTAGGGCACAAATCCGGTTTTGTGAACCGGTTCGCGTTTCCTCGGCCTGCCGCCAGCGACTATAATCAAGTCCCGAGACCCTTACCCGAGATTGCCATGTCCGAAATCCTGGCCCCCGTGTCCTTCGGCGAACTGCTGGACAAAGTGACCATCCTGCAGATCAAATCCGAGCGCATGAGCGACCCGGCCAAGCTGGCCAACGTCCGCCATGAGCTGGCCGCGCTGGAGCGCCTGTGGGCTGCGCACCCGGCCGCGCAGACCGACATCCGCGAGCCGATGGCGCGTCTGAAGGCGGTCAACGAGCGCCTGTGGGTGATCGAGGACGACATCCGCGTACTGGAGAAGGCGCAGCGCTTCGACGCCGAGTTCGTCAAACTGGCCCGCTCGGTCTATTTCGAGAATGACGAACGCGCCCGCATCAAGAAGGAAATCAACCTGATGCTGGGTTCGGCCTACGTCGAAGAGAAGTCCTACGAGGACTACCGCCAGGCCTGATCAGCCCAAGCCGCGGTCGGCGCAGTAGCGCTCGAAACGCGCAATCACGTCCTCGACCGTCACCAGGTCCATCACGCCCGGGAATTCCACACGCTTGCCCCAAGGCAACTGCTCCGGGCGTTTGCCGAGGAAGCGTTCGGCCGCCTTGGCGTAGCGGTTCACCGTGTAGCGCCGGTCGGAATACGGGCCGGAGCGTTCGGCGTCGGTGCAGGCGTACAGCCCAAGCACCGCGCTGCCCATGGCATTGGCCATGTGCGCCGGACCCGAATCGGGCGTCAGCACCAGATCGGCTCGCTCCAGCAGGGCCAACAGCTGCTTCAGCGTGTCCTTGCCGATCAAATCGATCGGCTTAACCGGCATCGCCGCCAAGATGGCGTCGCCGACCTCGCGCTCGAGCGCGCTGCGGCCGCCGCACAGCACCACCTGCCAGCCGCGGGCGATGGCGTGGTTGGCCACCGCGGCGTAGCGCTCGGGCCGCCAGTTGCGCAGCACATGGCTGGAGCAGGGCGAGATCAGCAGGCAGGGTTTGCCGCTTGGCCATTGCGCTGCCGCCCAGTCGCGGTCGGCCTGCGGCACCGGCATGTCCCAGCGCACCGGGTCCTGCTGCAGGCCCAGCGGCTCGGCGAACAGGCCGAACACGTCCAGCACGTGGTGTTTGTCGTGGCGGATGCGTTCGTTGATGAACAGCCCGTGGCCTTCCTTGCCGCGCTTGGCATCAAAGCCGATGCGGCGCTTGGCGGAGATTACGCCGGACACCAGATTGGCGCGCAAGGCCAGCTGCATCTGCAGCAGCGCGTCGAAACGGCGGCCGGCAAGCCGCGCCGCCAGTTCGCGCACGCCTTTCAGTCCGGCCTTCTTGTCGAAGGCGATCAGTTCGACGCCGTCCAGGCCTTCCATCAGTTTGGCTTCGCCCTTGCCCAGCACCCAGGTGATGGCGACGCCGGGCAGGCCCTGTTGCAGCGTTCGGATCAGCGGCAGCACGTGGGTGGCGTCGCCCAGGGCCGAAAGGCGTAAAATGCACACGGACTTTACAGCGGCGGCGTCGTTCACTTGGTACACTCTCGGCATGGCGGATTCGGGCGACAGACAGGCGTTTGCGGCAGGCACATCGGCGGATCGTTGCTCGATCCTGCACGATGCCGCGTTGTTGCCGGAAATCGGTCCAGACCAGTTTAACGCAAGCGGCTATGCCGCCGCCGAGCCGGTGTCCGGCAGCGGCCGAGGCGGCGCCTGGTTCGTGCCCACGGCGGCCGGCGACGCGGTACTGAAACACTACCGCCGAGGCGGTAAGGCCGCTTTGCTTTCGCAAGACGCTTATCTGTACCTTGGCGATGCGCGCGTGCGCAGTTTTGCCGAATACCGCCTGCTTCGCCGCTTGCGGGCGCTGGACCTGCCGGTGCCGGAGCCCTTGGCGGCGTTTTGCCAACGTCGTGGCCTAACCTATCGTGCTGCCCTGCTGACCCGGCGCATTTCGCAGGTCTCCTCCTTGGCCGAGTGCGCCGACGAGGGGCGCGCGCCGTGGACGGCGGTGGGCGAAACCCTAGCGCGCCTGCACCGCGCCGGCGCCCGCCACAGTGATCTCAACGCCCACAACATCCTGTTCGATGCCGGCGGTGGCATCCATGTCATCGATTGGGACAAAGGCCGGTTGATGGCAGGTCCCGGACCGTGGTGCGCACAGGTGCTTGAACGCCTGGCGCGCTCGTTGCGCAAGGACTGCCGCTTGCCGCCGGTCGAACTCACCCTCGGTTTGGATGCTTTGCGCATGGCGCATGACGGAGCCTTGGCATGAGCTGGCAGTTGCGGTTCCTCGGCGTCGGCAACGCGCAGGCGGCGCCGGTGCTCGGTTCGGCCAGCGCGGTGCTGGAACAGGATGGCGCGCCGCAGCTGCTGATCGACTGCGGCCAGGAAACCCTGGACGCCTATCTGGCGCGTTATGGCGGCCTGCCGCAGGCGGTGTTCATCACCCATCTGCACATGGACCACATCGGCGGTCTGGAACGCCTATTCTTCATGGCCTATTTCGATCCGGCAACGCGCGGACGTCTGCGTCTGTATGTGCCGGCGGCGCTGGTGCCGGCGATGCAGGGCCGCTTGGCCGATTATCCGGGCGTGCTGGCCGAAGGCGGCGCCAACTGGTGGGATGCCTTCCAGCTGGTGCCGGTCAGCACCGGTTTCTGGCATGCCGGCCTGCGTTACGAGGTGTTTCCGGTCCGGCACCATTTGCCGGATTCGGCCTTCGGCCTGCGCCTGCCGGGCAGTTTCGTGTGGACCGGCGATACCCGACCGATTCCCGAGCGCCTGGCGCTTTATGCCGGCGGTCCGGAGCTGATCGCGCACGACTGCGGCCTGCACGGCAATCCCTCGCACACCGGCCTGGACGACATCCTGCGCGAGTATCCGGCCGAATGGCGCTCGGGTCTGGTGCTGTATCACTATGCCGCTGCGGAAGACGCCGAGGCCATGCGCGGTCACGGCTTCCGTGTGGCGGAACGCGAACAGGCGCTGGCGTTGGCCGCGCCGGATCCGGAGCCGTTGGCGTGAACGCGGTGCCGCATGCGGTGCCATCGGCGCCGGTGGCCGATGCCCTCGGCCGGCCCTTGCGCGACCTGCGCATCTCGGTGATCGAGACCTGCAATTTCCGTTGCCCGTACTGCATGCCCGAAGATGCGGTCGATGACGCCGCACTGGACGCCAAGTCGCGCCTGGATTTCGCCGACATCGAGCGCATCGCGCGCGCGTTCGCGGACAACGGCGTGCGCAAGATCCGCCTGACCGGCGGCGAGCCGCTGCTGCGGCGTGGACTGCCGGAGCTGGTGGCGCGGTTGAAAGCGGTACCGGGTATCGAGGACCTTGCGCTGACAACCAACGGCTCGCTGTTGGCAGCGCAGGCGCAGGCTTTGAAAGACGCCGGCCTCGACCGTTTGACGGTCAGTCTGGACGCGTTGGAGCCGGCGTTGTTCCGGCGCATGAGCGGCAATCGCGGCGAGCTGGCGCGTGTGCTGGACGGCATCGCCGCCGCCGAGCGCGCCGGCTTCGCGCTGATCAAGATCAACTGCGTGGTGCAACGCGGCGTCAACGAAGACCAGATGCTGCCGCTGATCGACGCTTTCGCGCCACGCGGCCACATCGTGCGCTTCATCGAATACATGGACGTGGGCAGTTGCAATGGCTGGCGCGCGCAGGACGTATTCGGCGTGCGCGAGATGCACGCCTTGGTCGCGGCGCGGTATCTGCTGACCGCCCTGCAGCCGGAGGTGCCGGGCGAAGTGGCCGAGCGCTACCGGCTCGACGGCGGCGGCGAGATCGGCTTCATCGCCTCGGTCAGCAAGCCGTTCTGCGGCGACTGCAACCGCGCCCGCATCTCGGCCGACGGCAAGCTGTTCACCTGCCTGTTCGCCGGTGCCGGTTTCGACCTGAAACCGTACCTGGCCGACGCCCGCGGCCTGCAGGCCGAAGTGCGCGCGCTCTGGCGCCACCGCACCGACCGCTACAGCGAGATCCGCCATGCCGCGGCCGACCGCCGCAAAATCGAAATGTTCTTCATCGGAGGTTGACGTGGCCCGAAGCAAAAATCCGCCGGCTGGATTGAGCCACTTCGACGCCCAAGGCCGTCCGGCCATGGTCGACGTCGCCGGCAAGGCGGTCACCGCCCGTTCGGCCAGCGCCGCCGCCGAACTGCGCTTCCCGCCGGCTGTAGCCGACGCCCTGCGCGCGCAGGGCATGCGTTCGGCCAAGGGCGCGGTGGTGGATACCGCCATCGTTGCCGGCACCCAGGCGGTGAAGAACACCGCGCAGCTGATTCCGTTCTGCCATCCGCTGGCCATCGAGGGCTGCGCGTTCGAGATCGACTGGTGCGGCGATGACATGCTGCGCATCGTCTGCACGGTGCGCATCACCGGCAAGACCGGCGTCGAGATGGAAGCGTTGACCGGCGCCAGCGTGGCGGCGCTGACCGTGTACGACATGTGCAAGGCTCTCAGCCACGACATCGTCATCGCCGAGGTCCGGCTGCTGGCCAAGCGCGGCGGCAAACGCACGGTGGGCGCATGAGCGTGACCGTGCTGTACTTCGCGGCGCTGAAGGAGTCGGCCGGCATGGCGCAGGAAACCCTGCCGGTGCCCGAGTCGCTGCCGGCGCTGTATGCCGGCCTAAGGGCGCGCCATGGTTTCGGCTACGAGCCGGCGGCGCTGCGGGTGGCCTTGAACGGCGCGTTCGCCGAGTGGTCGGATCCGGTGCGGGCCGGCGATACCGTCGCCTTCATCCCGCCGGTGTCGGGCGGCTGAGATGCGCTTTTCCGTCACCGAATCGGCCATCGACGCCGCCGTTTGGCGTGCGGCGCTCGACGATCCGCATTGCGGCGCCTATGCCGCATTCGAAGGCTGGGTACGTGACCACCACGACGGCCGCCAGGTTCTGGGCCTGCATTACGACTGTTATCCGGCTCTGGCCGAATCCGAAGGCGAGGCCATCCTGAGTGAGGCCCTGGCCCGCTTCGACATCGTCGACGCGCGCTGCATCCACCGCATCGGCGACTGCGCGATCGGCGAGATGGCGGTCTGGGTCGGCGTCACCGCCGCGCACCGCGACGCGGCGTTCGCCGCCTGCCGCTGGATCATCGACGAGGTGAAGGCGCGGGTGCCGATCTGGAAGCGCGAATGCTATGCCGGCGGCGAGGCGCGTTGGAAGTAGGGAGGGGTGGCAGCCCCTGCCGGTTGGCCTCGTCGCCCGAATCGGTCAATACCGTTGCTGCCTTCCGGCCCTGGCGGGGTTTTCGACCTATCGTCGCGAGGGCCGACAGGGGCCACCATTGAAGCGCGGGCAAAGCCCTTGAAGAAGTGGCGGAGAGAGAGGGATTCGAACCCTCGAAACGGGGTTTAGCCGTTTACACACTTTCCAGGCGTGCTCCTTCGACCGCTCGGACATCTCTCCGCAGATGTTACCGCCTGATGTGAACGCCGAATTATACGGTACGGCCGGTTTTTCCACAAGCCGGCGCGCGGTATTCAGGCCGGCCGCGATATGGCAAAATGGCCGTCTGCACACGGGAATCCTCATGTCCTATCTGGTTTTAGCACGTAAATGGCGCCCGAAGCGCTTCGCCGAGCTGGTCGGCCAGCAGCATGTGGTGCGCGCCCTGAGCCACGCGCTGGAGACCGGCCGGGTGCACCACGCCTTTCTGTTCACCGGCACCCGCGGCGTCGGCAAGACCACCATCGCGCGCATCTTCGCCAAGAGCCTGAACTGCGAGTCGGGCACCTCGAAGGACCCCTGCGGCGTCTGCGGCACCTGCGCCGACATCGACGCCGGCCGTTATCCGGACCTGATCGAGATCGACGCCGCCAGCCACACCGGCGTCGACGACGTGCGCGCCTTGATCGAGAACGCGCAGTACATGCCCTCGCGCGGCCGCACCAAGGTCTATCTGGTCGACGAAGTGCACATGCTGTCGAAGAACGCCTTCAACGCCCTGCTCAAGACGCTGGAGGAGCCGCCGGAGCACGTCAAGTTCCTGCTCGCCACCACCGATCCGGAGAAGCTGCCGGTCACCGTGCTGTCGCGTTGCCTGCAGTTCAACCTGCGCCGGCTGGAGGTCGAGCAGATCGCCGGCCAGATGCGCCACATCCTCGGCGCCGAGGGCATCGCGTTCGACGACGAGGCCATCGAGCAGTTGGCCGAATCCGCCGATGGCAGCCTGCGCGACGGCCTGTCCTTGCTCGACCAGGCCATCGCCTACACCGGCGGCAGCCTGCAGGGCGAGCTGGTGCGCGCCATGCTCGGCACCGTCGACCGCAACCAGATCGAGCAGCTGCTGGCCGCGCTGGCCGCGCGCGACGGCGAGGCGCTGATGGCCGCCATCGAGCAGCTCGCCTCGTTCGCGCCGGATTTCGGGCAAGTGCTCGACCGCCTGGCGCAGGCCCTGCACGAGATCCAACTGGCGCAGCTGGTGCCCAACTATCGCCCGAGTCTGACCCGCGTTTCGATCAAGACGTTCGCGCAGTCGCTGGAGCCGCAGCTGGTGCAGCTCTGGTACCAGATGGCCGTGGCCGGCCGCCGCGACCTGCATCTGGCGCCGGGCGCCCGCACCGGTTTCGAGATGGCCTTGCTGCGCATGTTGGCGTTTGTGCCGGTCGATGCCTCGTCATCCGGCGACGCCGCGCGTCCGCCGGCGGCTCCGGCCGCCGTCTCGGTTTCAGCGCCGCCCGCCGCCGCACCGGTCGCACCGAAAGCGCCGGTCGCCGCGCCGAAGCCGATGCCGGCTGAATCCGTTACGCCGCCGACGCCTGCTGCGGCCGCACCGCCGCCGCCCGAGGCGCCAATATCCGTCAGCGAGTTGCCTGACAGCGCCGAGGACTGGCTGCAACTGATCAAGCGTCTGAACCTGAAAGGCCCGCTCGGCCAAATCGGCGCGCACAGCGCCTTCCTCGGTCGCCAGGGCCTTCAGCTGACGCTGTCCTATCCCGCCGATCTGATCGACAGCCTGAGCGAGACCCAGCGCGAACGCTTCCGCGAGACCCTGATGAAGGCTTTCGGCGGCGACGTGCAGCTGAAATTCGAGAAGTTGAGCGACGCGCCGACGGAAACGCTGTTCGCGCGCGAGACCCGCAACCGGCAGAACCGGCAGAGCGATGCCGAAGCCGAGTTCCAGAACCATCCGGTCGTCCACGCCCTTCTCGCCGAAGGCGCGCAGATCGTGCCGGATTCCATCCGACCCTTGGAATGAAATGAGGACGCCATGAGAGGCAATATCGCCCAAATGATGCAGAAAGCCCAACGCATGCAGGAAAACATGCAGAAGGTGCAGGAAGAACTCGGCCAGCTGGAAGTCACCGGCCAAGCCGGCGGCGGCGTGGTCAAGGTCACCATCACCGGCAAGATGGAGGCGCGCAAGGTCGCCATCGATCCGTCCGCGCTGGGCGACGCCGAGATGCTGGAAGACCTTTTGGTAGCGGCGTTGAACGACGCCGTGGCCAAGGCCAACGAGGAAAGCAACCGGCGCATGGCCGCGGTCACCGCCGGCATGCCGCTGCCGCCGGGAATGAAACTGCCGTTTTGAGCCAGAGCGATCTGCTGACGCAGCTGATGGAATCCCTGCGCTGCCTGCCCGGCGTGGGCCAGAAGAGCGCGCAGCGGATGGCCTATCATCTGCTCGAACGCAACCGCGACGGCGGCCTGCGCCTGGCCGCGGCCCTGCAGGAAGGCCTGCAGCGCATCGGCCACTGCGCGCTGTGCCGCGATTTCACCGAGCAGGAACGTTGCCCGATCTGCGCCAGCAGCGCCCGCGACGGCAGCCTGCTGTGCGTGGTGGAGACGCCCGCCGACCGGCTGGTGATCGAGCAGGCCACCGGCTACCGCGGCCTGTATTTCATCCTGCAGGGCCGGCTGTCGCCGTTGGACGGCATCGGTCCGCGCGAGCTGGGGCTGGACCGCCTGGCCCGGCGTCTGGCCGAAGGCGAGGTGCGCGAGATGATCATCGCCACCAACCCGACCGTGGAAGGCGAGGCCACCGCGCATTATCTGGCCCAGTTGGCCCGCCAGTTCGAGGTCAAGCCGTCGCGCCTGGCGCACGGTGTGCCGATCGGCGGCGAACTGGAATACGTGGACCGCGGCACGTTGGCGCATGCCTTCGGCTCGCGCACCGACATGCCCTGAGGAGAATTCCGTGACCGACAGCATCTTCGACCGCATCATCCGCCGCGAGATCCCCGCCGACATCGTATTCGAGAACGACGAGATCATCGCCTTCAGCGACATCGCGCCGCAGGCGCCGGTGCACGTGCTGTTCGTGCCCAAGCGCGGTTTCGCCACGCTCAACGACGTGCCGGATTCCGAGGCCGCGCTGGTCGGCCGGCTGCTGCTGGCCGCGCGCGATTTCGCCCGACGCGAAGGCTTCGCCGAAGACGGCTACCGGGTGGTGATGAACTGCAACCGCGACGGCGGCCAGACCGTGTTCCACATCCACCTGCACCTGCTGGCCGGCGCGCCGCTGACCGGCGGTTTCGCCTGACTCAGTCGGCGTAACCCCAAGGCGCCGGCGGCGCCGGCACCGGCTTTCTCAGGTCGAAATCGACGCGGAATTCGCGGCCCTCGCGCACCAGCCGGTAGGTGAATTTGGTCGGATACACATACATCTGCCAGACGTTGCCGTTCGACTGCGGGTTGCCGGCAGCGGTGAACAGTTCTTTCGAATAGGCGTCGGCCGGGAACGACTGCGCGCTGGACCAGCCGGCATCCACGCTGTGGCCGCCGTACATGGTCGAGGTGTCGCTGGTGCCGTCGGCGTGGCGGTGGTCATGCTTCAGCTGCAGGCCGGAACCGGTCTTGCTCAGTATCCAGGTGCGCGAGCGGTCGTCGCCGACGTGGAACGGAATCTGCAGCTGGCGGTCGCTGCATTTGCGCACATGCATCACCAGCCGGCCCTCGAAGCCCGGCGAAGCCGGATTGTCGACCGTGACCTTGCCCTCGAAGGCCTTGCCGCAGTGCGCGCGGATGGCGTCGAAGAAGGC
>JAYSFF010000008.1:0-50153 GCA_041913425.1 Arenimonas sp.
GCCGGATTCAGAAAATGAAGTTGATGTAGGTGACTTCGGCCGCTTTGCCGTCCTGGGCGCGCACCCGGCACTCCAGGGTCTGCTTGGCTTCGTCGCGCAGGCCCGGATTCACCGTGATCGGGCCGCGCAGGTCCCACTGGTCGTCGGCGCGCTTGGCGCTCTGGGTCAGGGCGGCGCCGTCAATCTGGTAGGTCTTCTCGCCCAAGCGCGTTTTCGCCTCGGCCTCGCAGGCGGCGGCCGCGCGTTGTTGCGGGGTGTCGCTGCCGCCACCGGTTCCGCCGCCGCTGCAGGCGGCCAGCATCAGGCAGGTGGCGGTGAGCAATAGTGTCTTGCTGGTGTTCATGGCGCCGAACCCTCTTTCCCCGTATGGGTCACAATCTACCGAACTTTCCAGTGCAAAGTAAAGCCTCGGCCCACAGCCGGTACATGGCCGCCGAGGGGTGCAGGCCGTCGGCGGCGTGCATGGCCGGATCATGGCTGCGCGCGCGGGTCAGGCCGGTGATGTCGAGGAAGGCTGTCGCGTGCCGGTCGCACGCGTCGCGGCCGGCGGCGTTGAAGGCGTCGATCTCGCGCGCGACCGCGTCCAGGTCGCGGCCGCTGGCGGCGCCGAACGGGGTCTGGCCCCAATCGGGAATGGACAGCACCTGCACATGGTCGGGCCGTCCGCCGGCGAGGCCTACGGCAGTTTCCAGCAAGGCATCGAACTGGCCGCGGTATTCGTCCACGGGCCGGCCGCGGTACTGGTTGTTGACGCCAATCAGCAGAGTCACCAGGTCCCATTGGCCGAGCGGCATCTGCCGCGCGATCTCGGCCGCCAGCTCATCGGTGGTCCAGCCGGTCTGCGCGATCACCCGCACCGGCCGTTCGATGGCATGTCCGGCCGCGGCCATCGTAGCCGCCCAGTGCTCCACCCAGCGATCTTCCGGCGCTACCGATTCGCCGATGGTGTAGGAATCGCCAAGGGCGAGCAGGCGGTGCATGGTCTGTCCCGGAATGGTGGTGGTGCGCCGATGATAGACCGATTCCGCACCGATTGCCGTTACCATAGCGGCATGGATACCCCGTTTCCGCCCCTGCCGCAGGACCTGCTTGCCGCCGCCGACCGCCTTTTGCGGCGTGCGCCGGATTGCCACAAGTACGATTTCGGCCGCGTGCTGGTGATCGGCGGCAGCCGGCCGATGGCGGGTGCTCCGGCCTTGGCCGGCATGGCCGCGTTGCGCGGCGGCGCCGGCGTGGTCGAGATCGCTGTGCCGCAGGCCATCGCACCGGTGGTGGCCGGGTTCGACCCGGCGCTGATCGTGCACGGTTTGCCCGAAGACGGCGACGGCCATTTCGGCCCCGAGGCTATCGACGGTCTGCTGGCCCTGGCGCAGAAAGCCGATGTGGTGGTGTGCGGGCCGGGCATGGGCCGTGCGCCGGCTTTGGCCGATTTGGTTGAACGGTTATGGCAGGGCTTCCCGCGTCTGTTGCTGCTGGACGCCGACGGCCTGAACGCCTTGGCCGGTCTGCCGCGCGCGCGCCTGCGTGCGCCGGCCGGCAGCCGGGTACTGACGCCGCATGCCGGCGAAATGCAGCGCCTTCTCGGTGCCGCCTGCGCCGAGCGCGCTGCGCTCGAGGCCGAGGCCATCGCCTATGCCGCCGAGTTGGACGCGGTGCTGCTGTTGAAAGGCCATCGCACGCTGGTCACCGACGGCGTGCGTAGCCAACACAACGCCAGCGGCGGGCCCGGCTTGGCCACTGCCGGCACCGGCGATGTGCTGTCCGGTCTGGTCGGCGCTTTGGCGGCCCAGGGCCTTACCCCGTTCGAGGCCGCGCGCTTGGGCGCTTGGCTGCATGGCGTGGCCGGCGAACTGGCTTGCGAGGCGCTGACCGCCCCCGGCATGACCGCCGGCGACGTGCTGGACGCCCTGCCGATGGCCTGGAAGGCGTTGGCGGAATGACCGATGCGCCGGTCGATTTCGCCGCCATCGGCTGGCCGCCGCAGGCTTCGGTGGCCGAGGCCCTGGTGCCTTGGCCGGGCGCGCGGCTGGCGCGGGTAGTGGCCCAGCACCGCAGCGGCTACGAGTTGGCCCAGCATCCCGAACACAGTTTCCGCGCCCAGGCGCCGGCCGGCTGGCTGCGTCCGCGCGCCGACCCGGAAGCGCGCGCCGTGGTCGGCGATTGGGTGGCGTTGGACGCCGCCGGCAAGCAGATCCTGGGCGTATTGCCGCGCCACGCCCTGCTCAAGCGCGCCGCCGCCGGCGAGCACTACCAGCAGCAGCTGATCGCGGCCAACATCGACCATGTGCTGCTGGTCAGCGGCATGGACGCCGACTTCAACGCCAAGCGCATCGAGCGCTACCTGCTGCTGATCGCGGCCTCGGGCGCACGGCCGGTGCTGGTGCTGAGCAAGCTCGACAAATGCGGCGATCCGGCGCAGTACACCGGCCAGCTGGCGGCTTTGGCCGACAGCGGCATTCCGGTGTACGCCCTGAACGCCAAGGATCCGGCCCAGGTCGCGGTGCTGCATCCGTACCTGGCGCCGGGCAAGTCCGCGGTGCTGGTCGGTTCCTCCGGCGCCGGCAAGTCCACGCTCACCAACACCCTGCTCGGCGTGGAGAAGATGAAGACGCAGGACGTGCGCGAGGCCGACGCCAAGGGCCGGCACACCACCACGCACCGGGCGCTGATCGCGCTGCCGCAGGGCGGCTGTCTGATCGACACGCCCGGCATGCGCGAACTCAAACTCAGCGGCGACGAGCGCTTCGACGAGGGCCTGTTCGCCGAACTGGACGACCTGGCCGGACAGTGCCGCTTCAGCGACTGCAGCCACGGCAACGAGCCCGGTTGCGCGGTGCAGGCGGCCATCGCCGAAGGACGGCTGACCCTGGAGCGCTATCAACACTACTGCAAACTCAAGGACGAGCGCGATTCGGCGGCGCAGACCCTGGCCGAGCGCCGGGCCCAGGACAAGGCGACGAGCGCCAAGGTCAAGCGCCATGTGAAGGACAAATACGGCCGCTGAGCCGGTTGGGCCGGGTTAAGCCCCCGCTCCCGGCATTGGGTACAATAGAGCGTTGGCACTAATCGCGCCCGATTCCCGGAAACCCCCATGTCAGACGAAGATTTCAAGCAAGCGGCACTCGACTACCACCGGATGGCGCCGCACGGCAAGATCAAGGTCAGCGCCACCAAGCCGATGGTCACCCAACGCGACCTGGCCCTGGCCTATTCGCCCGGCGTGGCGCACGCCTGCGAGGCCATCGTCGCCGATCCCGCCCAGGCCAGCACGCTGACCGCGCGCGGCAACCTGGTCGCGGTCATCAGCAACGGCACCGCCGTGCTCGGCCTGGGCAACATCGGCCCGTTGGCCGGCAAGCCGGTGATGGAAGGCAAGGGCGTGCTGTTCCAGAAGTTCGCCGGCATCGACGTGTTCGACATCGAGCTGGACGAGAACGACCCCGACAAGCTGGTCGACATCATCGCCAGCATGGAGCCGACCTTCGGCGGCATCAACCTGGAGGACATCAAGGCGCCGGAATGCTTCGAGGTCGAGCGCAAGCTGCGCGAGCGCATGAAGATCCCGGTGTTCCACGACGACCAGCACGGCACCGCGATCATCGTCGGCGCCGCGGTCATCAACGCCCTGCACGTGGCCGGCAAGAAGATCGAAGAGGTCAAGCTCGCCACCAGCGGCGCCGGCGCCGCCGGCATCGCCTGCCTGGACATGCTGGTCGCGCTCGGCCTGAAGCCGGAGAACATCCTGGCCATCGACCGCGACGGCGTGCTGTACGAGGGCCGCGAGGGCCTGGACGCCGACAAGGCGCGCTACGCGCGGCCGACCGACAAGCGCACGCTGGCCGAGATCGTGGCCGGCGCCGACATCTTCCTCGGCCTGTCGGCCGGCGGCGTGCTCAAGCCGGAGATGGTCGCCACCATGGCCGAGCGTCCGATCATCTTCGCGCTGGCCAACCCGTATCCGGAGATCCTGCCGGACGCCGCCAAGGCGGTGCGCCCGGACGCCATCATCGGCACCGGCCGCTCGGACTACCCGAACCAGATTAACAATGCGCTGTGCTTCCCGTACATCTTCCGCGGCGCGCTCGACGTCGGCGCCACCTGCATCAACGAGGACATGAAGCGCGCCTGCGTGTACGCCATCGCCGAGCTGGCGCGCAAGGAGGCTTCCGACCTCGGCGCGGCCTACAGCGGCGAGACCCCGAAGTTCGGCTGCGATTACCTGATCCCGCGTCCGTTCGACCCGCGTCTGCTGATCTCGCTGGCGCCGGCGGTGGCGCAGGCGGCGATGCTCTCGGGCGTGGCCACCCGCCCGCTCGCCGACATCCACGCCTACCGCGAGCAGCTGTCGCAGTTCGTGTACCGCACCGGCCTGCTGATGCGGCCGATGTTCGAGCGCGCGCGCGCCGACCTGAAGCGCGTGGTGTACGCCGAGGGCGAGGAGGAGACCGTGCTGCAGGCGGTGCAGACCGTGGTCGACGAAGGCCTGGCGCGCCCGATCCTGGTCGGCCGAAAGTCGGTGATCGAACGCCGGATCGAGAAGCTCGGCCTGCGCCTGAAGCCCGGCGTCGATTTCGAGCTGACCAACATCGACGACGACCCGCGCTTCAACGACTACTGGCAGCACTACCTGCAGATCATGGCGCGCCGCGGCGTCAGCCCGCCGGCGGCCAAGGCCATCGTGCGTTCGCGCGGCACCGTGGTGGCGGCGCTGAT
Organism: Arenimonas sp.; assembly: GCA_041913425.1. Lineage (GTDB taxonomy): Bacteria > Pseudomonadota > Gammaproteobacteria > Xanthomonadales > Xanthomonadaceae > Arenimonas. The sequence goes on from JAYSFF010000008.1 coordinate 4,714, forward strand.
GGTCAAGCGCGGCGAGGCCGACGCCATGCTGTGCGGCATCGTCGGCAAGTACAACGGCAAGCTCAAGCACGTGACCGACATCATCGGCATCGACCCGCAGGTCAGCGCGGTCTCGGCCATGTCGGTGGTGATCAGTGACAAGGGCCCGCTGTTCTTCACCGACACCCACGTGCAGAACGACCCGGACGCGCGGCAGATCGCCGAGGCCACGCTGCAGGCGGCCTTCCGCATGCGGCTGTTCGGCATCACGCCGAAGGTGGCGCTGGTCTGCCATTCCAACTTCGGCTCGTCCGACTCGGCCAGCGCGCGCAAGATGCGCGAGGCGTTGGGCATGATCCTGGAGCGTTCGCCGCGTCTGGAGGTGGAGGGCGAGATGCACGTCGACGCCGCCCTGCGGCCGGAGATCCGCGAGCGCCTGTTCCCGGATTCGCGCCTGACCGGCGCCGCCAACCTGCTGGTGATGCCCGACCTGGACGCCGCCAACACCGCCTACAACCTGACCCGGGTGATGACCGACGGCATCGGCATCGGCCCGGTGCTGATGGGCATGGCCAAATCGGCGCACGTGCTGACGCCGTCGGCGACCGTGCGCCGGGTGGTCAACATGACCGCCATCGCCGCCGTCGACGCCCAGATCCGCGAGCAGCGCGGCGTCTGAGGCGCCGCCCGGCACCACGAAGAACATAAACACAGAAAGACAAACGGAACGACACTATGACTTGGCTCAACGACGTGCTGCAGAACGACCCCGACCCGAACGAGACCCGCGAATGGCTGGAATCGCTGAAGGCGGTACTCGACCATGACGGCGCCGAGCGCGCGCACGTGCTGCTGGAGCGCATGGTCGAGCTGACCCGGCGCGCCGGCGGCAACCTGCCGTTCCACCCGACCACGCAGTACATCAACACCATCCCGGCCGGGAACGAGCCGCCGATGGACGGCGACCCGGCGATGGAGTGGCGCATCCGCTCGATCATCCGCTGGAACGCGATGGCGATGGTGGTACGCGCCAACCGCAAGCCGGGCGAGCTCGGCGGCCACATCGCCAGCTTCGCCTCCAGCGCCACCCTGTACGACGTCGGCTTCAACTATTTCTGGCGCGCGCCGAGCGACAGCCATCCCGGCGACCTGCTGTACATCCAGGGCCACAGTTCGCCGGGCATCTACGCCCGCGCCTTCCTGGAAGGCCGCATCAGCGCGGACCAGATCGACAACTTCCGCATGGAGGTCGACGGCCGCGGCGTATCGTCCTATCCGCATCCCTGGCTGATGCCGGACTTCTGGCAGACGCCGACGGTGTCGATGGGCCTGGGCCCGATCAGCGCCATCTACCAGGCGCGTTTCTGGAAATACCTGGAGGGCCGCGGCCTGATGCCGAAGACCGACCGCAAGGTCTGGTGCTTCCTGGGCGACGGCGAGACCGACGAGCCGGAAAGCCTGGGCGCCATCGCCCTGGCCGGCCGCGAGGGCCTGGACAACCTGGTGTTCGTGATCAACTGCAACCTGCAGCGCCTGGACGGCCCGGTGCGCGGCAACGGCAAGATCATCCAGGAGCTGGAGGGCAGCTTCCGCGGCGCCGGCTGGAACGTGCTGAAGGTGATCTGGGGCAGCTACTGGGATCCGCTGCTGGCGCGCGACCACGGCGGCCAGCTGAAGCAGATCATGATGCAGACCGTGGACGGCGAGTACCAGAACTGCAAGGCCTTCGGCGGCGCCTACACCCGCGAGCATTTCTTCGGCAAGACGCCGGAGACCGCCGAGCTGGTGTCCAAGCTCAGCGACCAGGACATCTGGCGCCTGAACCGCGGCGGCCACGATCCGCACAAGGTGCACGCGGCCTATTCGGCGGCGATGGCGCACAAGGGCCAGCCGACCGTGATCCTGGCCAAGACCGTGAAAGGCTACGGCATGGGCTCGGCCGGCGAGTCGCTGAACCCGACGCACCAGACCAAGAAGCTCGATACCGAATCGGTCAAGACCTTCCGCGACCGCTTCCAGATCCCGGTCAGCGACGCGCAGATCGAGAACCTCGACTTCTATCACCCCGGCGAGGACTCCCCGGAAGTGCAGTACCTGAAGTCGCGCCGCCAGGCGCTGGGCGGCTATCTGCCGCAGCGCCGGCAGAAGTCCGACCTCAGCCTGGAGGTGCCGGCGCTGGACGCCTTCGAACGCCTGCTGAAGGATTCCGGCGAGCGCGAGATCTCGACCACCATGGCCTTCGTGCAGACGCTGAACATCATCCTGCGCGACAAGCAGGTCGGTCCGCGCGTGGTGCCGATCGTGGCCGACGAGGCGCGCACCTTCGGCATGGAAGGCCTGTTCCGCCAGATCGGCATCTACGCGCCGTTCGGCCAGAAGTACAAGCCGGTCGACGCCGACCAGCTGATGTACTACCGCGAGGACACCGCCGGCCAGGTGCTGGAGGAAGGCATCACCGAAGCCGGCGCGTTCTCCAGCTGGCTGGCCGCCGCCACCAGCTATTCCACCAACAACCAGCCGATGCTGCCGTTCTACATCTTCTATTCGATGTTCGGCTTCCAGCGCATCGGCGACTCGGCCTGGCAGGCCGCCGACATGCGCGCGCGCGGCTTCCTGCTCGGCGCCACCGCCGGCCGCACCACGCTCAATGGCGAAGGCCTGCAGCACGAGGACGGCCAGTCGCAGCTGCTGGCCGGCGTGATCCCGAACTGCCGCTCCTACGACCCGAGCTTCGGCTACGAAGTGACCGTGATCGTGCAGGAAGGCATGCAGCGGATGATGCAGGAGCAGCGCGACGAGTACTACTACCTGACGCTGATGAACGAGAACTACCCGATGCCGGCGATGCCGGAAGGCAGCCGCGACGGCATCCTGAAGGGCATGTACCTGTTCAAGGACGCCGGCAAGCCGAAGAAGGGCGAGCTGCGCGTGCAGCTGCTGGGCTCCGGCACCATCCTGCGCGAGGCCATCGCCGCCGCCGAGCTGCTGGACCGCGACTTCGGCGTGTCCGCCGACATCTGGTCCTGCCCGAGCTTCAACGAGCTGCGCCGCGACGGCTTCGACGCCGAGCGCTGGAACCGCCTGCACCCGGAAAGCGAGGCGCGCGTGCCGCACGTGACGCAGTGCCTGAAGGGCCGCCAGGGTCCGGCCATCGCCGCCACCGACTATGTGCGCGCCTTCGCCGACCAGATCCGCGCCTTCGTGCCGATGCACTACACCGTGCTCGGCACCGACGGCTTCGGCCGCTCGGATACCCGCGCCAACCTGCGCCGGTTCTTCGAGGTCGACCGCTTCTACATCGCGCACGCCGCCATCGCCGCGCTGGCGGCCGAAGGCAAGATGAGCGCCAAGGATGTGGCGCGCGCCATCAAGACCTACAACATCGATCCCGAGAAAGCCAACCCCGTCGGCGTCTGAGCCGCATCCACCGTCATTTGCCAAGGAGTCCCATGAAACGCAGTGCCCTGTTGTTGTTCGCGTTCGCCGCCGGCGGCCTGCAGGCCGCCTCCGCGCCGGAGTTCGACGCCGCCCGGCTGTCCGCGCACGTGCAGACCCTGTCTTCCGACGCGTTCGAGGGCCGCGGCCCTAACACGCCGGGCGAGGACAAGACCGTCGCGTACCTGGTGAGTGGATTCCAGAAGGCCGGCCTGCAGCCGGGCGGCGACCTCAAGGACGGCAAGCGCCAGTGGACGCAGGACGTGCCGTTGGGCCGGTTCCAGATCAAAGGCCCGGTCAAGGCCGAACTGGCCGTCAACGGCACGGTTACGCCGCTGACGCAAGGCGAGCAGATCGCCATCCGCGCCGCGATGAACGGCCAGACCGCGATCGACATCCGCAACGCGCCGCTGGTGTTCGTCGGCTACGGCGTGAGCGCGCCCGAGCGCGGCTGGAACGATTTCGCCGGCACCGACCTGAAGGGCAAGATCGCCGTGGTGCTGATCAACGACCCGGACTTCGGCAAGGACAGCGGCGATTTCGGCGGCAAGGCCATGACCTACTACGGCCGCTGGACCTACAAATACGAGGAGATGGCGCGCCAGGGCGCGCTCGGCACGCTGATCGTGCATGAGACCGAACCGGCCTCCTACGGCTGGGCGACGGTGAAGAACTCCAACACCAACGTGATGTTCGACATCGTGCGCAAGGAACCGGCCAAGGCGCATGCGCCGCTGGAAGGCTGGATCCAGCGCGATCTGGCGGTCGAGCTGTTCGGCAAGGCCGGCCTGGATTTCGAGGCCATGAAGCGCCAGGCGCAGACCCGCGGCTTCCGCGCGGTCGAACTCAAAGGCGCGCGCTTCTCCGCCAGGTACGACGTCGACGCGCAGGTGGTGGTGTCCAAGAACGTGGTGGCCCGCATCGAAGGCGCCGTGCGTCCGGACGAGACCGTGCTGTACACCGCGCATTGGGACCATCTCGGCATCGGCGCGCCGGACGCCGAAGGCGACACCATCTACAACGGCGCCAGCGACAATTCGCTCGGCCTGGCGGCCATGCTGGAAATCGCGGCCGCCTACGGCAAGGCGCCGAAGCCGGCGCGTTCGGTCGTGTTCCTGGCCGTCACCGCCGAAGAGAAGGGTCTACTCGGTTCCGAGTTCTACGCCAGCAATCCGCTGTATCCGCTGGCCGGCACCGCCGGCGCGATCAACATGGACGGCTTCAGCCCCGGCCCGCTGACCCGCGACTTCACGATTTCCGGCAACGCCAGGCTGGAGCTGCTCGACCGCCTGATCGAGACCGGCAAGCGCTGGAACCTGAGCTATGTGCCGGACAGCAAGCCGGAAGCCGGTTACTTCTTCCGCTCCGACCACTTCCCGTTGGCCAAGCGCGGCGTGCCGGCGATCTCGTTCGGCGCCGGCAGCGACTGGGTCGAGGGCGGACTGGCCGCCGGCCAGGCGGCGCGCGCCGAATATACCGCCAAGAAGTACCACCAGCCGGCCGACGAGTTCGACCCGTCCTGGACCTTCGCGGCGCTGAAGCGCGACATGCAGGTGCTGTACACGCTCGGCCGCGAACTGGCGGATTCCGCCGATTGGCCGAACTGGTCGGCGGATTCCGAGTTCCGCGCCGCCCGCGACGCCAGCGCCGCCGCGCGCGGCCGGTAAGGCGGTGAAGCCGGTCAAGCTGCTGGCCAACCTCGGCTACGGGTCACGCAAGGACGTGACCCGGTTGATCCGCAACGGCTGGCTGACCCGGCGCGACGGCAGCACGGTCGGCGTCGACGACGAGGTCGAACACGGCGAGCTGCTGCTCGACGACGAGCCGCTGGATCCGCCGCAGGGCACGCTGATCCTGCTGCACAAGCCGGTCGGCTACACCTGCTCGACCAAGGACCCCGGCCGCGTGGTGTACGACCTGTTGCCGGAACGCTTCCGCTACCGCAATCCGGTGCTGAGCACCGTCGGCCGGCTCGACCGCGACACCTCCGGCCTGTTGCTGCTGACCGACGACGGCCAGCTGCTGCACCGCATCATCTCGCCGAAGGCGGAGCTGCCGAAGGTGTACGAGGTGGAGCTGGCCGAGGACCTGAACGGCGGCGAGGCGGCGCTGTTCGCCGCCGGCACGCTGGTGCTGGAAAACGAAAGCACTCCGCTGGCACCGGCGCTGATGGAAACCGTCGATGCCCGGCACGCGCGGCTGACCTTGATCGAGGGCCGCTACCACCAGGTGCGGCGCATGTTCGCCGCCACCGGCAACCGCGTGCTGGGCCTGCACCGTAGCCGTACCGGTACGCTCACGCTCGACGGCTTGGCGCCGGGCGAGTGGCGCATCGTGCTCAAGGAAGAGGCCGAAGAGAAACTCTTCGGCCCGTGTTGAAATCCGCAGATTTGCAGGCCGGGTCATCAACCCGGTCGACACGCAGCAATCAGTCCGCGTCCATCGTCGGATAATCGGTATAGCCCTTGGCGCCCGGCGTGTAGAACGTGGACGGATCGGCGGCATTCAGCGGCGCGCCGGCCTTGATGCGCGCCGGCAGATCCGGATTGGCTAGGAACGCGGTGCCGAACGCGACCGCGTCGAGCTTGCCGGCGGCGACGGCCTCGGCCGCTTCGTCCGCGCCGTAGCCCATGTTGCCGACCAGCACGCCGCGGTAGTTCTCGCGTGCGGCGCTCATCACGTCGCCCTGCTGCTGGCCGTAGAAATCGCCGCGCATCACGTGCAGATAGGCCAGGTTGAAATCGTTCAGGCGTTTGGCCAGCCAGGCGGTCAGGCCGACCGGATCGCTGTCGCGCATGCTGTTGTAGCCGTTCAGCGGCGAGATGCGCACGCCCACGCGCGTGCTGTCCCAGACCTGGCAGACCGCCTCCAGCACCTCCAGCAGCAGACGCGCGCGGTTCTCGACCGGGCCGCCGTACGGGCCGCTGCGGGTATTGCTGCCGTCGCGCAGGAATTCGTCGAGCAGGTAGCCGTTGGCGCCATGCACTTCCACGCCGTCGAAGCCGGCGGCCTTGGCGTTCTCGGCGGCCTGGCGGAAGCCGGCCACGATGCCCGGCAGTTCGGCGTCGTCCAGCGCGCGCGGCACCGGATACGGCAGCTTGCCTTCGGGCGTGTGCACTTCGTACTCGGTGATGGCCAGCGCGCTCGGCGCCACCGCCTGCTTTCCGCCGTTCAAGGCCGGATGGCAGGCGCGGCCGCCGTGCCAGATCTGCAGGAAGATGCGGCCGCCCTTGGCGTGCACCGCGTCGGTCACTTTCCGCCAGCCGTCGATCTGCGCCTGCGAATACACGCCCGGCTCCTGCCAGAACGCGGAGTGGCCTTCCATCGCCATGGTCGCCTCGGCGATCAGCAGGCCGCCACTGGCGCGCTGCGCGTAGTGTTCGGCCATCAACTCGTTCGGCAGATGCGCCTCCCCGGCGCGGGCGCGGGTCAGCGGCGCCATCCAGATGCGGTTGGCGAGCTCGAGCGTGCCGAGTTTGATCGGCGTGAACAGCGGTGCGGTGTCGGTCATGCGGGAATCCTTGCTGGATGGATTGGGAAAATGAAATCTGACAAGATTTGGTGATTGCTTGCCGCGCTTTCAAGGCCATTACCGCGCATCCAAGAACAGCATTCACGGCCACTTCATCGCCGAACATGTCTTCACGCGTCGCCCACGCCGTCACCACAACACGCTCACGCCGATATGACGCGGCCTGCACGACGCCTGCGGCAACGTATGCCGGTGCACAGCGCACATCCCTTCCGCAACCGAAAAGGAAACGCCATGAAGCTGATGAATAAAACCCTGTTCGCCCTGATGATCGCCTTCGGCGCCACCGCCGCCTCCGCCCACAACCATGGCGGCAAGACCGAAGCCGCCGGCACCGTGGTCGCCGTCGCCGCGGGCAATCCGGATTTCTCCACCCTGGTCGCCGCGGTCAAAGCCGCCGGCCTGGTGGATACGCTGAACGGCAAAGGTCCGTTCACCGTGTTCGCGCCGACCAACGCGGCCTTCGCCAAACTGCCGGCCGGCACCGTGGAGAACCTGCTGAAGCCGGAGAACAAGGACAAGCTGGTCGCCGTGCTGACCTATCACGTGGTGCCGGGCAAGGTCACCGCCGCCGACGTGGTCAAGATCGACACCGCCGCCACCGTCAACGGCAAGGCCGCCGACATCACCGTGGCCGGCGGCGGCGTGAAGATCGACGGCGCCAACGTGACCGCCACCGACATCAAGGCCAGCAACGGCGTGATCCATGTGATCGACAGCGTGATCCTGCCGTAAGAACGCATCTTCGACGCTGAAACGAAAAACCCGGCTTCGGCCGGGTTTTTCCGTTGCATGCGGCCGCTTAGGGCAACAAGCCCAATTCCGCATCGGTGGCGCGGTGGCCGTATTTGTCCTTCGGCGGCCAGGGGCGCGCGCGCCAATCGGGCTCGAAGGCGAACGAGGAGCGTTGCCGTCCGGGCGGCAGGGCGCCGTTGCCGGTGCCGATGGCGTAGTCGTAGTAGGCTTTGACGATTTCTTCCCGGCAGGTCTGCTGCGCGGCCGGATGCGCCAGGCAGGCGTCGCGCCAGCGCCGGACACGCGCGTAGCGCGGCTCGTCGGGCAGTTCGAAGCCTTCGTAGTACGCCAGGAACCAGAAGCGCTGGAACAGCGGCGTGAACGCGGTTTCGGCCAGGCCGAAGTCCTCGAACAGGAACTCGCCGTCGGGCGCATGCCGGCTCAGGAACGCGTCCAGCTGCGCGTATTGCGCCAGCAGGGCGTCGCGGAAATCGCCGCGGCGCTCCGGGTCCTGGTTCAGCACATAGGCGTAGCCGGCGGCGCCGAACGCGCCCTCCATGCGGATCAGCATGTTCTCCACGGCATGTTCATACGGATCGCGCCGGCCGACGCGCGGCTCCGGGAAGCGGTCCTCCAGGTACTGCAGGATGACCAGGCTTTCCTTGACGATGCCGCCGTCTTCGGTTTCCAGCACCGGCAAGGCGGTGCTGCCGCCGGTCTTGGCCAGGAAGTCCGCCGGGCGCGGCCGGCTCATGTCGATGGCCTCGAATCGGACCTGCCCGCGCAGGCCTTTCAGCTCCAGCAGGATTTCGACCCGCTGGCAGAACGGGCAGACCGGGATGTGGTGGACGGTGAGCGCGGCCATCGTCAGTCGCGGAAGTTCTCGAACTGCAGCGGCAGCTCGAAATCCTTCGACTTCAGCAGGGCGATGGCCTCCTGCAGGTCGTCGCGCTTCTTGCCCATCACCTTCAGCTTGTCGCCGTTGATCTGCGAGTCGACCTTCAGCTTGGCCTCCTTGAGCGCGGCCGCGATCTTCTTGGCGGTCTTCTGCTCGATGCCGGATTTCAGCGTGACCTTCTGCCGGGCTTCGGCCAGGTTCACCTCCGGGTCGGCCACGTCCATGCTGCGGATGTCGATGCCGCGCGCGATCAGGCGCGCCTTCAGGATGTCGAGCATCTGCTGCAGCTGGAAGTCGCTCGGCGCCTTCAGGCTGACCACGCTCTTGTCCAGGGTGAAGGAGGCCTCGACGTTGCGGAAGTCGAAGCGGTTCCTGAGTTCGCGGTTGGCGGTGTCGACGGCGTTGGCCAGCTCGTGGCTGTCGACCTCGGACACGATGTCGAATGAGGGCATGTTTCCTCCGGAAATTGTCGCGATAGTGTGCCCTGCATGTCGTGCGTGTGCAATCATGTCGGCATGGCCCACGACCCGAAACACGACAACCGGCGCCGCGGCATCGCCATGATGCTGCTGGCCTGCCTGTTCTTCAGCCTGATGGACGCGGTGATGAAGCGGCTGACCGCCGATTTCCCCGCCATCCAGGTCACCGCGCTGCGCTCCATCAGTTCGTTGCCGCTGATCCTGGCCTACGTGCATTGGCGCGGCGCCTGGCGCACGCTGTGGCGGGTGCGCTGGCCGCTGCACCTGTTCCGCATGGCGCTCGGCGTGGCGATGCTGACCCTGTTCGCGTTCGCGCTCAAGCGCCTGCCGCTGACCGAGGCCTACGCGCTGTTCTACATCTCGCCGCTGGCGATTGCCGCGCTGTCCATCCCGTTCCTGGGCGAGCGCGTTTCGCGCGCCAGCTGGATCGCCATCGCGGTCGGCCTGCTCGGCGTGCTGGTGGTGCTCAACCCGCGCGGGCAAGGACTGGTCAGTCTGGCCGGCTTGGCGGTGCTGGCCTCGGCGCTGTGCTACGCCTGCTCGGCGATCACCGTGCGCCTGCTCAGCCGCACCGACAGCTCGGAGAGCATGGTGTTCTGGATGCTACTCGGGGTCTCGTTGGTGGCCGGCCTGATGGCGGTGCCCGGCTGGGTCGGGCTCGAACTCCGCCATCTCTGGCCGCTGGCGGCGCTGGCGGTGACCGGCTTCCTCGGCCAGCTGACCATCACCGAGGCGTTCAAGCTGGCGCCGGCGGCGACGGTGACGCCGTTCGAATACTCGGCCCTGGCCTGGGGCCTCGGGCTCGACCTGCTGGTCTGGCAGACCGTGCCCGGCCTGCGCGTGTTCATCGGCGCCGGCATCATCGTGGCCAGCGGCATCTACCTGGCTCGGCACGAGGCCGGCTTGCCGGAGGCTGAACGGCCCTGAGCGCCGTCGCGCCCTGCACGCCGCCGGGACTATAATCGACACACGCATGAGGAGGTGTTGCATGAAACGCATCGCAGTGAAATCCCTGTTGCTGGCGGCGGCCTTGGGCCTGGGCGCCTGCGCCACCCGTCCGCTGATCGACAGCCAGACCCGTGCCGGAACCGATTTCACGGTCTACCGCAGCTATGCCTACGTCGAGCAGCCCGGTACCGACAAGGCCGGCTATTCGACCATCCTGACCAGCCAGTTCAAGGCCGCGGTCGACCGCGAGATGGCCGCGCGCGGCTACGTGTTCGATGCCGCCAATCCGGATCTACTGGTGAATTTCTTCTCCAACGTCGAGACCCGCAGCGAGTCCTACAGCACGCCGACGGTGCGCATGGGCTATTACGGTTACCGCGGCGGCGTCATCGCGGTGCCGCTGTACGGCGAGGACGTCTCGACCCGCAACTACCGGGTCGGCACAGTCAACATCGACGTGGTCGACGCCAAGCGCAAGGAACTGGTCTGGGAAGGCGTGCTGGAGGGCGCGCTCAGCCGCAAGGCCATGCGCGATCCGGCCGGTGCCGTGCAGTCGGCGGTCAGCCAGATCTTCCGGCGTTATCCGGTGGCCGCGCCGGCGGTGCCGGCGCAGTAACCCGGCATTCCCGTCATGAATGAAAACCGGCCCTTGCGGCCGGTTTTTTCATTGCACGCCGTCGAATTCGCCCGGCAGTGTGTAGAGCATCCGGTCGCGCGGGCCGGGCTTGCGCCCTTCGATCCATTCGCCCAGCTTGCGCGGCGCGACGCCGGCCGCCGCGCTCTCGCGCAGGAAGCGCGCTTCGATCTCGCGCTTGAACACGAATATGCGGGCATCGGCCGGGCGCGCCAGCTCCTGCGCGAGGCTGGAATCGTAGGCCGAGTCGGAAATCGGCTTGGGCCGCGGCGTGAACGAGACCTTTTTGATGTCGGCGCCGAAGTACAGGTTCAGGCCGTTGCGCGACATGTCCTCGACGAATACGAACTGCCGGGGATCGCCGGGCAAAAGTGGGCGGATGGCGGCCGAAAACTCGCGGGAATCCTTTTTATCATGCAACAGGACCGGCGCCAGCCCCTTGAGTGCCAGCAGCAGGCCCAGCCACACCGCCATCGCGGCCGTGAAGGCCTTGCCCAGCGGCGCATGCTCCAGCCGCCGGCAGAGCAGCAGCGTGGCCGGTACCATCAGGCCCAGGATGTACAGCGGCAGCCGGGATTTGGCCAGGAAGAACACCGTCAGCGGCAACAGCAGCCACAGCCACAGGAAGCGCGTCTGGCGCGTATCGTGGCTGGCCGCCGGTTGCCGCCGGTAGGCGAGCCGTGCGGCCACGGCCGGCAGGGTGCCGAGCAGCAGCGTGGGCAGATAGACCGCGAACGCCCCGTACCACTCGCTATTGCGCTTGTGGGTATCGCTGGCGATGCGCGCCACCACTTCGTGGCCGAGGAAGTATTCCATCAGGCCGGGATGGCGCTGGACGACCACGGCATACCAGCCCAGGCCCACCAGCACGAAGGCCAGGATGCCGAGCGGGCGGAACAGGTCCTTGGCCTGCCCGTGCCAGATGGCGAAAACGGCGACGGCCAGCAGCGGCAACAGCGCGGGCGGTCCCTTGGTCAGGAACGCCAGGCCGAACGCCAGCCACATCGCATCCAGCCAGCGGCGGTTGCGGCCGCCGAACTGGACCAGCGCGTAGCAGGTCACGCCGGCCGTGGTCAGGGCCGCCAGGATGCTGTCGGTGTTGACGCTATTGGCGGCCAGATACGCCACCGGCGAGGCCAGCAGGAACAGGGGCGGCAGCCAGGGCCGCGCCGGCATGAACAGGCGTCCGAGCCGGAAGGCGAGCAGCACGCTCGCAAGGAATGCCAAGGCCATCGGCAACCGCACGGCCCATTCGGTGTGGCCGAACGCCGACACCGAGGCGGCGATCGTCCAGTACGTCAAAGGCGGCTTGGTGAAGTGCAGGCTGTCGCGGTTGCGGTACAGCGAAATCCAGTCGTCGTGCTGCAGGATCTGCAGAGCGACGTTGGTGTAGCGGCCCTCGTCGGGCTCGATCAGGCCGCGGCTGCCCTGGAAGGCTAACACCATCAGGGCGGCCAACAGGAAGACGGCGATGCCGGCATGTTTGCGCAGGAAGGCGGGAATGTCCATGCCGGCCATTGTATGCCGAAGCGGGGCGTCAAGGTGTGCGGCCACGGCTTTCGGCGCGCGTCTGCCCGCCCGGAAACCGCCGGCATTGGCAAGCCGGCCGTCTCGGGCGACAATAGAGCCCTTATTCCAGAGGATGGTTTATGTCCGAATTGATAGAAGCCCGCGTGCCCGACCTCGGCAGCGATTCCGGCGTACCGGTCATCGAAATCCTGGTGAAGGTCGGCGAGTCGGTGAAGAAGGACCAGGGTCTGCTCACGCTCGAATCCGACAAGGCCACCATGGAAGTGCCGTCGCCGGTCGACGGCGTGATCACCGAGATCGTCGCCAAGCTCGGCGACGAACTGTCCGCCGGCGATCTGGTGGCGCGCATCCAAACCGCCGCCGCCGCCGTTTCCGCGCCCGCCGCATCCGTGCCGGCTCCTGCGAAGGCGCCCGCGGCGCCCGTGGCACCAGCCGCGCCGGTCGCGCCAGTCGCGCCTGCCAAGCCGGTCGCCGCCCCGGCACCGGCGCCCGTAGCCGCCGCCACGCCGGCCGCGCCGGCGAAATCGCCCACCCACCAGCTCGACAACGGCGAGTTGGTGCCAGGCAAGGTGCCATACGCCAGTCCGGCGGTGCGCGTGTTCGCCCGCGAGCTGGGCGTCGACCTGTTGCAGGTGAAGGGCAGCGAGCGCGGCGGCCGCATCAGCAAGGAAGACGTGCAGGCCTTCGTCAAGGCCGCCTTGGCCGGCGGCGCGGCGCCTGTGGTCGCCGGCAACGGCGGCGGCCTGAACCTGATTCCCTGGCCGCAGGTCGACTTCGCCAAGTTCGGTCCGGTCGAGTCCGAACCGCTGTCGCGCATCAAGAAGCTGTCCGGCGCCAACCTGGCGCGCAACTGGGCGATGATCCCGCACGTCACCCAGTTCGACGAAGCCGACATCACCGAGATGGAGCTGTTCCGCAAGAAGCTCGGCGAAGAGCACAAAGACGTGAAGGTCACGCCGCTGGTGTTCCTGATCAAGGCGGTGGTGGCGGCGCTGAAGAAGTATCCGGCCTTCAACGCCTCGCTCGACGGCGACAACCTGGTGCTGAAGCGCTATTTCCACATCGGCATCGCGGTCGACACGCCCGACGGCCTGGTGGTGCCGGTCATCCGCGACTGCGATACCAAGGGCCTGCTCGAGCTCTCGCGCGAGCTGGCCGAGATCAGCGCCAAGGCGCGCGAGAAGAAGCTCACCGCCGCCGACATGCAGGGCGGCTGCTTCACCATCTCCTCGCTCGGCGGCATCGGCGGCACCGCGTTCACGCCGATCATCAACGCGCCGGAAGTCGCCATCCTCGGCGTCTCGAAAGCGCAGACCAAGCCGGTCTGGAACGGCGCCGAGTTCGCGCCGCGCCTGATGCTGCCGCTGTCGCTGTCGTACGACCACCGCGTGATTGACGGCGCGGCCGCCGCGCGCTTCACCGCCTACCTGGCCCAGGTCCTCGCCGACCTGCGCCGCCTGCTGGTCTGACGCCATGGCCGCGATCGAACTGAAAGTCCCCGACATCGGCGGCAGCGCCGCGGTCATCGAATTCCTGGTGAAGGAGGGCGATACCGTCGCCGCCAACCAGGGTCTGCTCACGCTCGAATCCGACAAGGCCACCATGGAAGTGCCGGCCAGCGCCGGCGGCGTGCTGACGCAATGGAAAGTCAAACTCGGCGACACCCTGAACGAGGGCGACGTCATCGCGTTGCTGGAATCCGCCGCAAATCCGACGGCTGACGCCAAGCCGCCGGCGAGTGTGCCGCCGCCGGCCGCGGCCGAGGCCAAACCGGCGCCTGCCGCGATGCCTGCACCGCAGGCTGTGCCGGCCCCGTCCGGCGACGCCGACCACCGCTGCCAGCTGGTGGTCATCGGCTCCGGGCCCGGCGGCTATACCGCCGCCTTCCGCGCCGCCGATCTGGGCATGGACGTGATCCTGGTCGAACGCTACGCCGAGCTCGGCGGCGTCTGCCTGAACGTCGGCTGCATCCCGTCCAAGGCCTTGCTGCATGCGGCCAACGTCATCGAAGAGGCGCGCCATGCGGCCGATTACGGCATCGCCTTCGGCGAGGCCAGGATCGACCTCGACAAACTGCGCGCGCACAAGGAAAAGACCGTCGGCACACTCAACAAGGGCATCGCCGGCATGGCCAAGCAGCGCAAGGTGCGTACCCTTGCCGGCACGGCCGAGTTCGCGTCGGCCAACCGCCTGTCGGTACGCACCGCGCAAGGCGTCGAAACCGTCGACTTCGCGCAGTGCATCATCGCCGCCGGTTCGCAGCCGGTGAAGCTGTCGGTGTTCCCGTGGGACGACCCGCGGGTGATGGACTCGACCGGCGCGCTGATGCTCAAGGACGTGCCGAAGCGCCTGTTGGTGGTCGGCGGCGGCATCATCGGCCTGGAGATGGCCTGCTTGTATTCCGCGCTCGGCAGCGCGGTGACCGTGGTCGAATTCATGGATCAGCTGATGCCCGGCGCCGATCCGGATCTGGTCAAGCCGCTGCAGGCGCTGCTGAAGAAGCGCGGCGTGGCCATCCACACGTCCTGCAAGGTCGCGAAAGTCACCGCCGGCAAGAAGGCGCTCAGCGCCGAATTCGAAGGCGCGTCCGTGCCCTCGGGCACGGACTACGACCGCGTGCTGGTATCGGTCGGCCGCAGCCCGAACGGCGGCAAGCTGAAGGCCGAGAACGCCGGCGTGCAGGTGAGCGAGCGCGGCTTCATCGCGGTCGACAAACAGATGCGCACCAACGTGCCGCACATCTTCGCCATCGGCGACCTGGTCGGCCAGCCGATGCTGGCGCACAAGGCCACGCACGAGGCCAAGGTGGCGGCGGAAGTGGCCGCCGGCCACAAGCGCGAGTGGGTCGCGCGCGTGATCCCCTCGGTGGCCTACACCGATCCGGAAATCGCCTGGGTCGGCCTGACCGAAACCGAAGCCAAGGCCAAAGGCATCGCCTATGAGCTCGGCAAGTTCCCCTGGGCGGCTTCGGGCCGCGCCATCGGCATCGGCCGCACCGAGGGCTTCACCAAGCTGCTGTTCGATCCGGCCACGCACCGCGTCATCGGCGGCGGCATCGTCGGCGCGCATGCCGGCGATCTGATCGCCGAGATCGCGCTGGCCATCGAGATGGGCTGCGAGGCCGGCGACATCGGCCACACCATCCACCCGCATCCCACGCTGAGCGAGACGGTGGCGATGGCGGCGGAAGTGTTCGACGGCAGCATCACCGACCTGTACGTTCCCAAGAAAAAGTGAGACCGGTAGGGGCGGACCAACGCGTCCGCCCCTCGCTCCTCAGATCAGCACCGCCCAGCACACCGCGCACACCACCAAGGCGCTGACGATGTCGAGCCAGAAGCCTTCGCGCAGCATGTCGCGGTTGGAGATCAGGCCGGAACCGTAGGCCACCGCGTTCGGCGCGGTCGCCACCGGCAGCATGAAACCGATGCTCGCCGCCATCGCGGCCGGCAGCATCAGCAGCGCCGGCTCGATGCCCAGGCCCTTCGCGGCCGCGGCCAGGATCGGCATCAGCAGCACCGCGGTGGCGGTGTTGCTGGCGATTTCCGACAGCAGCACCACACTGCCGATGATGATCACCATCATCGCGAACACCGGCAGGTGCCGGGCCGAAACCAAGGCATTGCTGATGGCGTCGCTGATGCCGCTTTCCTGGAACGCGGTGGCCAGCGCGATGCCGCCGCCGAACAGCAGCAGCACGCCCCAGGGGATGTTCGAGGCCGCGCGCCACTCCAGCAGCGGCCTGCCGTCGCGTTCGCCCGAGGGCAGCAGCGCCATCACCGCCACCGCCGCCAGCGCGATGCCGGCGTCGTTGGCGCCGGGCAGTCCGAACCACGCGCTCCAGCCGCCGAACGGCGCCGCGCGGGTGGTCCAGGCCAGGGCGGTCAGGCCGAACACGGCCAGCACGCGTTTTTCCGCCGGGCGCCAGGGGCCGATGGCCGGCAGCTGCGCCGGCGGGCTGCCGGCGAGCCCGCGCGACAGGCCGAAGACCAGGATCGGCAGCAGCACGGCGATCAGCGGCACGCCCACCTTCATCCAGTCGGTGAAGGCGTAGGCGGTGCCGGTGGCCTGTTCGTACTGCTGCATGAACACCAGATTCGGCGGCGTGCCGATCGGCGTCCCCAAGCCGCCGATGCTGGCGGCATAGGCGATGGCCAGCACCAGCGGCACCGCCAGGCGCGGATCGCGGTAGTGTTCGATTACTGCATAGGCCACCGGCAGCATGATCAGCACGGTGGCGGTGTTGGAGATCCACATGCTGATCAGGCCGGTGGCGAAGGTGAAGCCGAACACCAGGCTGCGCCCGGAGCCGCCGCCGACCACGCGCACCATGGCGTACGCCAGCCGGCGGTGGGCGCCGGTGCCTTCCAGCGCGCGCGACAGCATGAAGCCGCCCATCAGCAGCAGGATCAGCTCGTTGCCGACGCTCTGCGCCACCTGCCTGGCGTCGAGGATGCCGAGCGCCGGCAGCAGCGACAGCGGCAGCAGCGCGGTGAACGCCGGATCGACCGCTTCGCTCATCCACCACAGCGCGCACAGCACGGTCAGCGCCAGCGTGGCCGAGAACGCGAACGGCATGCCGGCGCGGGCCGCGATCAAATAGGCGGACGCGGCGGCCAACGGGCCGGCCCAGCGGAAAAAGCGCGGTACGTTCATGGCGGCGTTCGAGGAGGGGAGGCTGTGATTATAATCAGCACGATATCACCCGGAGCCGACCGATGACCGAAACCCGTGCCGACCGCGCCATGCACCGCCGCGCCCTGGCGGCGCTGAACGCCTTCATGAAGCTGGAGTCCTCCGGCGGCATCGTGCTGGTGCTGGCGACGCTGGTGGCGATGGTGGTGGCCAACTCCGAGCTGGCGCCGGCCTACCTGGAGTGGCTGCATTCGCACCTGCGCATCGGCGTCGGCACGCTGGCCCTCGACAAATCGGTTTCGCACTGGATCAACGACGGCCTGATGGTGCTGTTCTTCCTGGTGGTCGGCCTGGAGCTCAAGCGCGAGCTGGTGGAAGGCCAGTTCGCCGACCGCGCCAACATCGTGCTGCCGGTGGCGGGGGCCATCGGCGGCATGGCGGTGCCGATGCTGATCTACGCCGGCTTCAACTGGGGCGACGGCGCGGCCTTGCGCGGTACCGCCATTCCGGCCGCGACCGACATCGCCTTCGCCCTCGGCATCCTGTCCCTGCTCGGGCCGCGCGTGCCGGCCGCGCTGAAGATGCTGTTGCTGGCCATCGCGGTGGCCGACGACCTCGGGGCGATCCTCATCATCGCGGTGTTCTACACCGAGAATCTGTCGGCGGTCGGCCTGGTGACCGCGCTGGCCCTGGTCGGCGTGCTGTACACCCTCGTCCGCGCCGGCGTCGTGCGGTTGCCCCTGTACCTGTTCTTCGGCTTTCTGCTGTGGCTGGCCGTGCTGAATTCCGGCGTGCACGCCACGCTGGCCGGCGTCATCCTCGGCCTGATGATACCGCTCGGCCGCGGCAGCCGGGACGGCGCCTCCGAGCGTCTGCTGCACGCCCTGCATCCGTGGGTGGCGTTCGTCATCCTGCCGGTCTTCGCCTTCGCCAACGCCGGCGTGCCCTTGGCCGGCCTGGGTCTGGACGATCTGCTGGCGCCGGTGCCGCTGGGCATCGCCGCCGGTCTGCTGTTCGGCAAGATTCTGGGCGTGTTCGGTTGCCTCTGGCTTGGTCTGCGGCTCGGTTGGGGCCGGCTGGAGCCGGGCGTTGGCCGCTCGGCCTTGCTCGGCATGTCGGCCCTGTGCGGCATCGGCTTCACCATGAGCCTGTTCGTGGGATCGCTGTCCTTCGGCGCCGACCATCCGGACTACCAATTGACCCACCGCTTGGGCATCCTGAGCGGTTCGTTGCTGTCGGCAATCGCCGGTTTCGCGGTGCTGAAAACCGTCTTGCCCAAGCCGTAAAAAGTGTGAAATACATCACACAAAGTCCATACGAGAAGGTATTGCGCTTTTCTAACGAATATTTAATACTGCGTTAGACGAAACACTCTAATTTCCTTGGAGTGTCGCGGTTCGGAAACTCAACATATAAACCGGGAAATGCACCCATGAAGAAAATCCAACGTTTGGTCTACCGTTCGCCGCTCGCCGCCGCGGTCGCCCTTGGTCTGTTCGCCGCCCCGATGGCGCAGGCGTTCGAATTCGAGAAAGGCGAGCTCAAGGGCAGTTTGGACACCACCGTGTCCTACGGCATTTCCATCCGCACCGAGGATCCGGCCGAAGGCCTGATCGCCAAGGCCACCATCAATCCGCTGATCGCCTTGGCCGGCACCACGCCGGCCGCGCCGTTCAACAGCTTGGGCGCCTTCCCCGGTTCCGCCGCGCAGGCCGCCGCGCCGGGCCGCTGGTCGGTCAACCGCGACGACGGCAACGTCAAATACGAGAAAGGCGACGCCTTCTCCAACGCCTTCAAGGTCACCTCCGAGCTGGAAATGAGCTGGCGCGATTGGGGCTTCTTCAGCCGGGCCAGCTACTTCTACGATTTCGAGAACAGCGACCGCAACGATTTCGCCAAGGAAGCCGAGCAGAAGGTCGCCAGCGACTTCCGCCTGTACGACGCCTTCGTTTACAAGAACTACGCGCTCGGCGCCAACGACGAAGTGTCCGGCAGCATCCGCTTCGGCAAGCAGGTGGTCAGCTGGGGCGAAAGCACCTTCATCCAGAACGGCATCAACGTGGTCAATCCGGTCGACGTCTCGCGCCTGCGCGTGGCCGGTGCCGAGCTGAAGGAAGCGTTCCTGCCGACCAACATGCTCTTCGCTTCGACCAAGTTCACCGACAACCTGTCGATGGAGGCCTATTACCAGTTCGACTGGAAGCCGACCGAAATCGACCCGTCGGGCACCTATTTCAGCACCAACGACTTCGCCTCGCCGGGCGGCACCTACATCATGCTCGGCTTCGGCACCGTCACCCAGCCGGTGAACAACCCGGAAAACTACGCCAGCACCTGCATCGTCGGCCAGCCGGCCGCCGGTCAGGCCAACGTGGCCAACTCCGACCGCTTCGCCGAGCTGTCGGCCATCTACGGCCCGACCACCGCCGCCCAGCTGCTGGCCGCCGCCTGCGGCGTCGCCGGCCCGCGTCTGGCCGACCGTAAAGCCCGCGATTCCGGCCAGTTCGGTCTGGCCCTGCGCTGGTACGCCGAAGCGCTGAACCAGACCGAGTTCGGCTTCTACGCCATGAACTACCACAGCCGCCTGCCGCTGCTGTCCGGCCGCGCGGTGACCACCGTGTTGCCGGCTCCGGCCGCCAACTCGGCCGGCCTGATCGTCGAATATCCGGAAGACATCCACCTGTTCGGCGTCAGCTGGAACACCACCCTGCCGGCCGGCATCGCCTGGCAGGGCGAGGTCAGCTACCGTCCGAACATGCCGCTGCAGATTGACGACGTCGAGCTGCTGTTCGCCGCCCTGAGCCCGATCAACCTGGCCCTGCAGGCCAGCGGCGCGCCGCGCGCGTCCTGGTTCTGCAGCCAGCTGCTGCCGAACTGCACCAACGTTAACCCCGGCCAATTCGTGCAGGGCTGGCGCGAGCATGAAGTGACCCAGTTCCAGTCCACCTTCACCAAGGCCTTCGGCCAGATGCTGGGCGCCGACCAGATCGCCCTGGTCGGTGAAATCGGCGGCACCTGGGCCAACCTGCCGGATCCGTCCGTGCTGCGCTATGAAGGCGAAGGCACCGACACCGGCGGCGGCGTGTCGCTGATCAATGACCTGCTGCCGCTGATTTCGGCCTGGAACGCCAACCCGAACCCGTCCACCAACGGCGCCGCGCTGGCCGCCCTGAACGCGGCCCTGAGCAATCCGGCGTATGCCGGTGCGCTGCGCAACCCGGTCACCACGGTTGACGGGTTCCCGACCGACTTCTCGTGGGGCTACCGCATCGCGGCCCGCGCCGACTACAACAGCGTGTTCGGCACCCCGATCACCCTGTCGCCGCGCATCGCGTTCAACCACGACGTGAAAGGCATCACCCCGGGTCCGGGCGGCAACTTCCTGGAAGGCCGCAAGTCGATCACGGTCGGCGTCGAAGCCAACTACCTCAACAGCTGGGTCTTCGATCTGAGCTACACCGGCTTCTCCGGCGCCGGCGAGCTGAACCAGATCTACGACCGCGACTTCTACTCGTTCTCCGTGAAATACTCGTTCTAAGCATCCTGGGAGGGAATTACGAATGAAAGCAGCAATCCGCAACAAGACCGCGCTGGCCGTATTGGCCGGCGCGGGCTTCCTGCTCGCGCAGGGCGCCTCGGCCGCCGTCAGCGCCGAAAAGGCCGCCCAGCTCGGCAACAGCCTGACCCCGCTGGGGGCCGAAAAGGCCGGCAACGGCGGCGCCATCCCGGCCTGGACCGGCGGCATCACCCGTCCGCCGGCGGGTTACAAGGCCGGCATGTTCCACCCGGATCCGTTCGCCGACGACAAGGTCCAGTTCGCCATCACCCCGGCCAACTACAAGCAGTACGCCGACCAGCTGTCGCCGGGCCAGGAGGCGATGTTCGCGAAGTACCGCACCTTCAAGATGAACGTGTACCCGACCCGCCGCTCGGCCTCCAGCCCGCAGCGCACCTATGAGTTCACCAAGCGCAACGCCACCCAGTGCCAACTGGTCGCCAACGGCGAAGGCGTCAAGAACTGCGCCGAGGGCATCCCGTTCCCGATTCCGCAGAACGGCTATGAGGTGATCTGGAACCACAAGCTGAAGTACAAGGGCGTGTCGTTCTCGCGCTTCGCCAACCAGGCCGCGCCGTCGGCCTCGGGCGCCTTCACCCTGATCCGCCTGCGCGAAGACGGCCTGGGCCTGTACTACAAGCCGGGCAACACCACCGAGAACATCAACAGCATCCTGCTGTACTTCAAGCAGGAAGTGCTGGGTCCGGCGCGTCTGGCCGGCCAGGTGCTGCTGGTGCACGAGAGCCTGAACTCGGTGGCCTCGCCGCGCAAGGCGTGGGTCTACAACCCCGGCCAGCGCCGCGTGCGCCTGGCGCCGAACGTCGCCTATGACAACCCGGGCACCGCCACCGACGGCCTGCGCACCAACGACATGACCGACATGTTCAACGGCGCCATGGACCGCTTCGACTGGAAACTGGTCGGCAAGCGCGAGATGTACGTGCCGTACAACTCGTACAAGGCACACAGCGGCAGCACCAAGATCAAGGACCTGATCCGTCCGAACCACCTGAACCCGGACTACCTGCGATACGAGCTGCACCGCGTGTGGGTGGTGGACGCCACGCTGAAGCCGGGCAACCGCCACATCAACTCGCGCCGCACCTTCTACGTGGACGAGGACAGCTGGCAGATCCTGATGATCGACCACTACGACGGCCAGGGCAAGCTGTGGCGTTATTCGGAAGCCCCGTCGGTGAACTACTACGAAGTGCCGGTGTTCTGGGCCACCATCGAGACCCACCACGACCTGAAGTCCGGCCGTTACATCGCCGGCCTGCTCGACAACGAAGACAAGCCGTTCAACTTCGGATTCCAGAGCGCGCCGAGCGACTACACGCCGGCCAACCTCCGCAACGAAGGCGTCCGTTGATCCCCAAAGCCGCGCCTTCGGGCGCGGCTTTTTTCGCAGCTCATTTCCCCGGGGGAGATTCCAATGGCTAACAAGCCGCAACACCCATGGCGCATCGTTGGCGCCGTTTCCTTTTTGGCGGTACCGCTGCTGGCGGCCGGCCTGGACATCGCCGACGGCGACCCGTCCATCAGCGATTCCGAAATCCAACCGAAAGCGGCGCACAGCCTGCTGCTCGACATCGCCGGCACCGGCGACGGCTACGTCGCGGTCGGCGAGCGCGGGCATGTGCTGGTCTCCGCCGACGGCAAGGCCTGGACACAGGCCAAGACCCCGACCCGTTCGACCCTGACCACCGTCAGCGCGCAGGGCGCGCAGCTGTGGGCCGCCGGCCACGACGGCGTCATCATCCATTCCGCCGACGGCGGCAAGACCTGGCAGCGCCAGCGCGTCCAGCCGTGGTCGGCCGACAGCCAGGAGCCGACCAACGGCTCGCCGATCCTCGACACCTTGTTCGTCAGCGCCAGCGAAGGCTATGCCGTGGGTGCCTACAGCCTGCTGCTGAAGACCGTCGACGGCGGCGCCAGCTGGACGCCGCTGAGCGTCGGCGGCGGCGCGTCCGCCGCGGCGCCGGTGGCGACCGCCAGCGACTCGGGCGTGTTCGACGAGAGCATGCTGGAACTGGCCGCCGAATCCGATCCGCACCTGAACGCGATCACCCGCACCGGCTCCGGCATGCTGCTGGTGATGGGCGAGCGCGGCGCCGGCTTCCGTTCCGCCGACGGCGGCGGCAGCTGGAGCAAGATCCGCCTGCCTTACGAGGGTTCCATGTTCGGCCTGCTCGCGCTCGGCGGCGAGAAGGTGCTCGCCTTCGGCCTGCGCGGCAACGTGTTCGAGTCCGCCGATGCCGGCGGCAGCTGGCGCAAGGTCGACAGCGGCACCGACATCAGCCTGATCGGCGGCACCGTCGGTCCCGACGGCACCGTGGTGCTGGTCGGCAGCAACGGCACCGTGCTGTCGCGCCGTGCCGGCGAAACCGCGTTCGCCGCAAAGCACATCCAGCTCGGATCCGGACAGGCGCCGGCCCTGTCGTCGGCGGCCGCCGCCGACGGCGGCCGCTACCTGCTGACGTCCGATCTCGGCGCCGTCGGCGCCAACGTACAGTGAAGGAACAGCCATGAACCGATTCGAACGCCTCGCGGAACGTCTGGTCTTCGGGAACCGCGCCCTGGTGCTGGCGGTTTTCGTGCTGGTCACCGCGGCCATGGCGTATTTCGCCAGCCAGCTGAAAGTGGACGCCGGCTTCAACAAACAGGTGCCGCTGCAGCATGAGTACATGCGCACCTTCACCGATTACCAGGCCGATTTCGGCGGCGCCAACCGCGTGCTGATCGCGGTGATGGCCAAGGACGGCAACATGTTCTCCCAGGAGTACATGGCCACCCTGGAGAACATCACCAACGACGTGATCAACCTGGACGCCACCGACGACGCCAAGGCGCGCTCGCTGTTCACGCCGAACGTGCGCTACATCGAAGTGGTCGAGGACGGCCTGTCCGGCGAGAACGTGATCCCGCAGGACTTCACCCCGAACCTGGAAGGCTTCCAGGCCACGCCGGAGCAGTTCGCGAAGATCAAGGGCAACATCGTCAAGGCCGGCATCACCGGCCGCCTGGTGGCCAAGGACTACTCCGGTTCGATGGTCTGGGCCGACCTGATCCCCGAAAGCGAGGTCAACAAGCTCGACTACCAGGCCGTGGCCAAGCAGCTGGAGGCCATCCGCGCCAAGTACGAGAACGGCAACACCACGGTGCACATCATCGGCTTCGCCAAGATGGTGGGCGACATCTCCGACGGCGCCATGAGCGTGATCAAGTTCTTCCTGATCACCATCGCCTTCACCTGGCTGCTGCTGTACCTGTACTCGAGCTCGATGAAGCTGGCCTCGCTGACCGTGCTGTCGGCGCTGGTCTCCGTGGTCTGGATGCTGGGCGCGCTGAAGCTGATGGGTTTCGGCATCGACCCGATGAACATGCTGACGCCGTTCCTGATCTTCGCCATCGCGGTCAGCCACGGCGAGCAGATGATCAACCGCTTCCGCGGCGAGATCTTCTTCGGCGGACTGGAAGACGGCACCGTCGAGCAGCTGCGCCTGAAGGCGCGGCACGCGGTCGACCCCAAGACCGCCGCCATCCGCAGCTTCCACGCCCTGCTGATCCCAGGCACGGTGGCGCTGCTGGCCGGCTGCATCGGCTTCGGCGCGATCATGGTGATCCCGATCCAGATGATCCGCGAGCTGGCGATCACCGCCACCGTCGGCGTGGCGCTGACCATCGTCACCGACCTGGTGTTGCTGCCGATCCTGCTCAGCTACACCAAGTTGCGCAAGCTCGACAAGAAGCGCGAGTTCCGCCTGCGCCAGCTGACCCAGTTCGACAAGATCTGGGCGGCGCTGTCCAGGCTGTCGCGCCCGAACGCCGCCGCCACGGTGCTGGCCGTCGGCGCCGTGGTCTGGGCCATCGCCTGGTGGCACGGCAACAAGGTGATGATCGGCGATGCCCAGCAGGGCGTGGCCGAACTGCGTCCGGAGGCGCGCTACAACCAAGATGCCAACCTGATCAGCAGCAAGTTCGCGCTCGGCGTCGACACCATGAACGTCATCGTCGAAGCGGGCCCCTCGGCCTGCACCACCAGTTACAAGGCGATGGAGACCATCGACCGCTACGCCTGGCATATGGCCAACGTCGAGGGCGTGGAACAGGTGATCACCCTGCCGATGGCGGCCAAACAGGTCAACGCCGGCTGGAACGACGGCTCGCCGCGCTGGAAGGTGCTGCCGCGCGACCCGGACACCCTGCGCCAGTCGACGCAGAGCTTCGAGACCGATTCCGGCCTGCTGAACGCGGACTGCTCGGCGATGCCGGTGACCATCTTCACCAAGGACCACAAGTCGACCACCATCGACCGCATCGTGGCCGAGACCAAGAAGTTCCGCACCGAGAACAACGCCTACGACCCGGACTTCGCCGCCAAACGCGACGCCGCCGTGGCCAAGGCGCAGGAGGGCGGCGAGGACTACGTCACCGACCAGGTCAACTTCCGCATGGCCACCGGCCCGCTCGGCGTGCAGGCGGCCACCAACGACACCGTGCGCGAGAAGGAGCACCTGATCCTCTGGCTGCTGTACGGCGCGGTGTTCGCGATGTGCTGGATCAGCTTCAAGAGCTGGCGCGCGGCGCTGTGCGTGGCATTGCCGCTGATGATGGTGACCGAGCTCGGCCACAGCCTGATGGTGCAGCTGGACATCGGCATGAAGGTCAACACGCTGACCGTGGTCGCGCTCGGCGTCGGCATCGGCGTCGACTACGGCATCTACATCTTCGCCCGCATGCGCGAGGCCATGAGCCACCGCATCGAGTTCGTGGCCGCCGACAAGGACCGCGACTTCACGGTGACGCCGGAGGAGCTGCATGCGCTCAAGCACGGGCACCTCGGGGACGGTGGCGCCCATCCGGATGCGCAGGTCGCGACCGCTGCGCACTTCGACGGCCTGGACCGCGACGCCGACGGCCGCCTGACCCGCGAGGAATTCAACGAAGGCCAGGCGCACCTGCGTACGCTGTCGGAGAGCTACTTCATCGCGCTGAAGACCACCGGCATCGCCATCTTCTACACCGCGCTGACGCTGGCGGTGGGCGTGGCCATGTGGATCTTCTCCGACCTGAAGTTCCAGGCCGACATGGGCATCATGCTGACCTTCATGTTCGTGGTGAACATGCTCGCCGCCATCGTGTTCCTGCCGGCGCTGTGCCGCTGGCTGCTGCGTCCGAAGGAAAAGGACGACTGGGTGGCGCATCTGTAACCGGAAAGGGCCCGCAAGGGCCCTTTTCTTTGTATCGGATCAGACCAGGTCCGCGGCCGCCGGTGGTTCCGGCTTGGCTTTCTTCAGATTGCGCAGCGCCACGCCCAGCACGCCGGACAGCACCATCGCGCCGCCGATCCAGACCCGGATGCCGACGTCGTCGCCGAGCAGCCAGACGCCGAGCAGCGCCGCCAGCAGCGGCGCGGTCAGCAGGTACGGCGTGATCATCGCCACCGGATGGCGTTTGATCAGCACGAAGAACAGGCCGTGCCCGACCAGCGAAGCGATCAGCGCCGCGTACAGCACGCCGGCCCAGGCCTGCAGGCTGGCGCCCTGGATGTGCGCCATCGGGTTGCCTTCCAGCCACAGGCTGAGCAGCCAGATCGGCACCAGGCCGATGGCGGCGGTCCAGCCCTGTTGCTGGATCAGGTCCATCTGCAGGCCGCGCATGGCGATGGTGCCGAGCGCAATGAACAGCGCCGACAGCAGCATGAGTCCGAGCGGCAGCGGATCGGACAGGATCGACGGATCCAAGCCGAGCACCAGCACGCCCAGGAAGCTGACCGCGATGGCGGTGCCGGTGCGCCAGTGGAAGCGTTCGCCGAGCAGCCACCAGCCGAGCAGGGCCACCATCGGCACGTAGCTCTGCATCACGATGGCCGGCGAGGCGATGTTGCGCGACAGCTTCAGCGACCAGAAGCTCAGGCCGAAGTGCAGCACGCCGTTGAACAGGGCCACGGCCGTCAGCCGCGGCCAGACCGGGCGCGGCGGCAATTTAAGGAACGCGCCCAGCAGCGCGGTGAGCAGCAGCAGGCGCAGGGCGGTGAACAGGAACGGCGGGAATTCGGCCAGCGACAGCTTCGAGGTGATGAAGTTGCCGGCCCAGGCCAGGCAGATCAGCGCGACCAGTCCGAGTTCGCTGCCGCTCAGACGCGTGGCTTTAGACGGCAATGCCGGCCCTTTTGTACAGCTTGCTCAGGGTCCACAGCGGGCCGATCAGCAGGTACACCAGGTCGGTCAGGAAGCTCGGGCGCTTGCCCTCCCATTTATGGCCGATGAACTGGCCGATCCAGGCCAGCACGAACACCGCCACGGCGCTCTGCAGCAGCACCGGCATGCCGAAGCGCGTGGCGATGGCGTGGTTGATGAAGCCGAAGGCGACGAAGCCGAGCAGGGCGCCCGCGGCCAGCGGCCGCGACAGCTTCCAGTAATAGCTCCAGGCCAGCAGCGCGACCACGGCGAACCAGACGCCGGGCTTGAACCAGCTGCCCGGCACCGGGATGCACCAGGCCAGCGCGGTCACGGTCCAGACGATCAGCGGCACGCAGACCAGATGCATGCGCTGGTTGGCGGGGTTTTGGTGGTCGTTGGAATAGTTCTCCAGCAGTTC
This sequence comes from Arenimonas sp., assembly GCA_041913425.1. Taxonomy (GTDB): domain Bacteria; phylum Pseudomonadota; class Gammaproteobacteria; order Xanthomonadales; family Xanthomonadaceae; genus Arenimonas. Next base: position 31,678 of record JAYSFF010000008.1, read on the forward strand.
ATCGATGCGGCGCATGGGTTACTCCACTGTGAGGTCGGCGAGCCGAAGCAGGGCCTCGGCGTATTTGGCGCGGGTGGCGGCGATGACCGCGGCCGGCACGTGCGGGCCGGGCGCGGCCTTGTTCCAGTCCAGGGTTTCCAGATAGTCGCGCACGTATTGCTTATCGTAGCTGGGCGGGCTGATGCCGACCCGGTAGGTGTCGGCAGGCCAGAAGCGCGAGGAGTCCGGGGTCAGCATCTCGTCCATCACGTGCAGGGTGCCATGATCGTCCAGGCCGAATTCCAGCTTGGTGTCGGCGATGATGATGCCGCGCGTCAGCGCATAGTCGGCGGCGAAGGCGTAGATCTCCAGCGTCTTGGCGCGCACCTGCTCGGCCAATTCCGCGCCGATCCTGTCGACCACCACCTCGAAGCCGACGTTCTCGTCGTGGTCGCCGACCGCGGCCTTGGTGCTCGGGGTGAAGATCGGCTCCGGCAGACGCTCGGCCTGGCGCAGGCCGGCCGGAAGGCGGATGCCGCACACGGCGCCGGTGGCCTGGTAGTCCTTCCAGCCCGAGCCTATCAGGTAGCCGCGGGCGATGGCCTCCACCGGCAGCGGCTTGAGCTTTTTGGTCACCACCGAGCGCTTGGCGTACAACGCGGCGTCGGTGCCGGCCGGCAGTTCCGGTCCGACCGGCTGGTGGGTCAGGTGGTTGGGGCAGAGGTGGGCGGTCTTGTCGAACCAGAAGTTGGAGATCTGGCATAGCATCTCGCCCTTGCCGGGAATCGGGTCAGGCAGCACCACGTCGAACGCCGACAGCCGATCGGAGGCCACCATCAGCAGACGGTTGCCGGGCAGGTCGTAGACGTCGCGGACCTTGCCGCGATGCAACAGGGGCAGGGCCAGGTCGGAGGTGTGCAGGGTGGTCGCCACAGGGAAGCCTTCGGAGTTCGCGGACTTCTCGTATTGTACCGCTAAGCGCCGCGGCTGACTGCTAGAATACCGGCATGACACGCCTCCTTCCCCTGTTCCTGCTGCCGGCGCTGTTGGGCTTGGCTACCGCCGCCGAGTCCCAGAATCCGGGCAAGGCGCCGGCCAAGTCCGGACAGTGCACCGCCTGCCACGGCGCCGACGGCCAGAGCCGCATTCCGGCCAACCCGATCCTGCGCTGCCAGCACCAGGCCTATCTGGCCTCGGCCTTGCAGGCCTACCGCAGCGGCAGCCGCAAGCATCCGGTGATGAACGCCATCGCCAACACCCTGCAACCCAAGGACATCCAGGCGCTGTCGGCCTGGTACGCCAACCAACCCGGATGCCGCCGATGAACGCATGGAAAGGCAAGCTCATCGGTGCCCTGCTCGGCATGCTCACCCGCCGTTTCCAGCTGGTCCTGCTCGGCTTGGCCATCGGCCACCTATACGACATGGGCCTGTTCAGCGCCCGCCGCGGCGAGCCCAAACCGGACGCGCCGGAAGCCGACCCCTACGCCGTGCTGGGCATGGCCGAGGACGCGTCGATGGCCGAGATCGACGCCGCCTATCGGCGCAAGATGTCGGATTACCATCCGGACAAGGTGGCCAACGCCGCCGCCGAAATCAAAGCCCTGGCCGAGACCCGCGCCCGCGAGATCAACGCCGCCTACGAAGCCATCCGCAAGCGCCGGCAAGGCGCGTGAGAGCCGCCATGAAACCGATCATCGCCCCGTCCATCCTGTCCGCCAACTTCGCCAAGCTCGGCGAGGAAGTCGATGCCGTACTCGCCGCCGGCGCCGACTGGGTGCACTTCGACGTGATGGACAACCACTACGTGCCGAACCTCACCATCGGGCCGCTGGTGTGCGACGCCCTGCGCGGGCACGGCGTCACCGCGCCGATCGACGTGCACCTGATGGTCAAGCCGGTCGACCGCATCATCCCCGATTTCGCCAAGGCCGGCGCCAGCCTGATCAGCTTCCATCCCGAGGCCTCCGAGCACGTCGACCGCACCATCGGCCTGATCAAGGAGCAGGGCTGCCAGGCCGGCCTGGTGTTGAATCCGGCCACGCCGCTGAACGTGCTCGACCACGTGCTCGACAAGCTCGACCTGGTGCTGATCATGTCGGTCAATCCCGGCTTCGGCGGCCAGGCTTTCATCCCGCAGGCGCTGGACAAGATTCGCGGCGTGCGCGAACGCATCCGCGAAAGCGGCCGCCTGATCCGGCTCGAGGTCGACGGCGGCGTCAAGGTCGACAACATCGGCGCGGTGGCCGCGGCCGGAGCCGACGCCTTCGTGGCCGGCTCGGCGATCTTCGGCGCCGGCGACTACGCCGACGTCATCCGCCGCATGCGCGCCGAAATCGAACGCGCCGCCGCATGAGTACGCCGGAGCAGTTCGCGGCCTTCGCCGCCGAAGGCTACAACCGCATCCCGGTGGTGCGCGAAGTGCTGTCCGACCTCGACACGCCGCTGTCGGTGTATCTGAAACTGGCCGACGGGCCGAACACCTACCTGTTCGAATCGGTCGAAGGCGGCGAGACCTGGGGCCGCTATTCGATCATCGGTCTGCCGGCCAAGCGCAGTTTCCATTTCCGCGGCAACGCCTTCGAAGAACGCGAGCTGGACGTGACCGTGGCGGCCGAGACGCTGGCCGACCCGCTGGCCAGGGTCGATGCGCTGCGCGCGCGCTACCGCGTGCCGAAACTGGCGGATCTGCCGGATTTCAGCGGCGGCCTGGTCGGCTATTTCGGCTTCGAGACCATCGCCTGGATCGAGCCGAAGCTGAAGGACGCCGGCAAGCCGGACGTGCTCGAGGTGCCCGATGCGCTGTTGCTGCTGAGCGAGGAAGTGGCGGTGTTCGACAACCTCAAGGGCCGCCTGTACCTGATCGTGCACGCCGACCCGGCCGAGCCGCAGGCCTACGCCCGTGCCCAGCGCCGGTTGGATGAACTGGTCTACCGCCTGCGCCATTCCGGCCGCAGCTATCCGGACGTGCTGCATCCGTCCTTGCTCGATGAAGCCGATTTCGTGTCCGGCTTCTCCGAACCGGAGTTCACCGCCGCGGTACGCAAGGCGCAGGAATACATCAAGGCCGGCGACGCCTTCCAGGTGGTGCTCAGCCAACGCATGAGCGTGCCGTTCAAGGCCCGTCCGGTCGACGTGTACCGCGCGCTGCGCGCGCTGAATCCCTCGCCGTACATGTATTTCCTCGACTTCGGCGGCACCCAGGTGGTCGGCTCCTCGCCGGAGATTCTGGTGCGCGCCAAACAGGGCCGCGTCACCGTACGCCCGATTGCCGGCACCCGCCCGCGCGGCGCCGACGCCGCGCTGGACGCCGCGCTGGAAACCGAACTGTTGGGCGACGCCAAGGAGTGCGCCGAGCACCTGATGCTGATCGACCTCGGCCGCAACGACGTCGGCCGCGTGGCCGAGCCGAATTCGGTGACGGTGCCGCAGCGCTTCGTCATCGAGCGCTATTCGCACGTGATGCACATCGTCTCGGAAGTGCAGGGCCGGCTGAAGGACGGCCTCGGCTTCGCCGACATCTTCCGCGCCGTGTTCCCGGCCGGCACGGTCAGCGGCGCGCCGAAGATCCGCGCGCTGGAGATCATCCAGGAGCTGGAGCCGCACAAGCGCCACATCTATTCCGGCGCGGTCGGCTACATCAACTGGTGGGGCGACACCGACACCGCCATCGCCATCCGCACCGCCGTCATCGAGAACGGCCGCCTGCACGTGCAGGCCGGTGCCGGCATCGTGTACGACTCGCAGCCGGCGATGGAGTGGCAGGAGACCCTGAACAAGGGCCGCGCCCTGCTGCGCGCCGTGCAGCAGGCGGCGTTGGGCCTGTAATCGGAGCGTGATGGTGGATCTTCAAGCCCGCATCAAGGCCGGCATCCGCGACGTGCCGGATTTCCCCAAGGACGGCATCCTGTTCAAGGACATCTCGACCCTGCTGCTGCAGCCGGCGCTCGCCAGCGCCATACTCGACGGCCTGGCCGCGCAATACGCCGATGCCGGCATCGACGCCATCGCCGGCATCGAGAGCCGCGGATTCCTGTTCGGCAACGCGCTGGCGCTGCGCCTGCAGAAGCCGTTTGTGCTGATCCGCAAGGCCGGCAAGCTGCCGGCCGAGAAGATCACCCGCCGCTACGAGCTTGAATACGGCATCGCCGCCATCGAGATGCACCGCGACGCGGTGCAGCCGGGCCAGTGCGTGCTGGTGCACGACGACCTGCTGGCCACCGGCGGCTCGGCCGAGGCCGCGGCCCTGCTGGTGCAGGACGCCGGCGCGCACGTGGCCGGCTTCAGCTTCCTGGTCGAGCTCGGGTTTCTGGCCGGCCGCCAGCGCCTGGCGCCGATCCAAGCGGATATCCGCAGTCTGGCGGCGTATTGAGCACGGCGCCCTCACGCCGGCGTGCGATAATGAATGCCTGAAACACGGGTCCATGCCATGCTTTTGATGATCGACAACTATGACAGCTTCACCTACAACCTGGTGCATTACTTGGCCGAGTTGGGGCAGGAGGTGCAGGTGGTGCGCAACGACGCGCTGTCGGTCGATGACGTGGCGGCGCTGGCGCCGGACTACATCGTGCTGTCGCCCGGCCCGTGCACCCCGAACGAAGCCGGCATCTGCGTGCCGGTGCTCGAGCGGCTGGCCGGCCGTTTCCCGGTGTTCGGCGTCTGCCTCGGCCACCAGAGCATCGGCCAGGCCTTCGGCGGCAAGGTGGTGCGCGCCAAGACCATCATGCACGGCAAGACCTCGATGATCCATCATAACGGCACCGGCGCCTTCGCCGGCCTGCCGTCGCCGTTCGAGGCCACCCGCTACCACTCGCTGGTGGTCGAGCGCGACAGCCTGCCGGACTGCCTGGAAATCACCGCCTGGACCGAAGACGCCGACGGCGGCATCGACGAGATCATGGGGCTCCGTCACAAGACGCTGCCGGTCGAGGGCGTACAATTCCACCCCGAATCCATCCTGACCCAACACGGCCACGACCTGCTCGGCAACTTCCTGCGCGAGCACGCCAGAACGGAGTAAGCACGCACCATGAAACCGCAAGAAGCCCTGCAGCGCATCATCGAACACCGCGAGATCTTCCACGACGAGATGGTCGCGCTGATGCGGCAGATCATGCGCGGCGAGGTCTCCGACGTGATGACCGCGGCCATCCTGTCCGGGTTGCGGGTGAAGAAGGAGACCATCGGCGAGATCACCGGCGCGGCGCAGGTCATGCGCGAGTTCGCGGTCAAGGTGCCGACCCCGCCCGGCGTCGGCCTGGTCGACATCGTCGGCACCGGCGGCGACGGCGCGCACACCTTCAACATCTCCACCGCTTCGATGTTCGTGGCGGCCGCGGCCGGCGCCCAGATCGCCAAGCACGGCAACCGCAGCGTGTCGTCCAAGTCCGGCAGCGCCGACGTGCTCGAGGCGCTCGGCGCCGACATCGAGCTGACGCCGGAGCAGGTCGGCCAGTGCCTGAACCGCACCGGCATCGGCTTCATGTACGCGCCCAACCACCATCCGGCCATGAAGCACGTGGCCGCCGTGCGCCGCGAGATGGCGGTGCGCACCATCTTCAACATCCTCGGGCCGCTGACCAACCCGGCCGGCGCGCCGAACGTGCTGATGGGCGTGTTCCATCCCGATCTGGTCGGCATCCAGGTGCGCGTGCTGCAACGCCTGGGCACCGAGCGCGCCATGGTGGTGTACGGCCGCGACGGACTGGACGAGATCTCGCTCGGCGCCGCCACCCTGGTCGGCGAACTGCGCGGCGGCCAGATCCGCGAATACGAGATCCATCCCGAGGACTTCGGGCTGGCCATGGCCTCGACCCGCAACCTGCGCGTCGAGAACGCCGAGGAGTCCAAGGCCATGCTGATGGCGGCGCTCGAAACCGGCTCCGGCATCGCGCACGACATCGTGGCGCTGAACGCCGGCGCCGCGCTGTACGTGTCCGGCCAGGCGCGCAGCATCGCCGAGGGCCTGGAGAAGGCTGCCGCCGCGATGCGCTCCGGCGCCGCCGCCACGCGCATGGCGCAGTTCGTGGAAACCACCCGCCTGCTGGGCGCGCGCTGATGGCCGACATCCTGCAGCGCATCCTGGCGCGCAAGCACGAGGAAGTGGCGATGCGCCGCGGTTACGTGCCGCAGGCCGAACTGATCGCGCGCTGCAACGCCATGCCGGAGCCGCGCGGCTTCGCCGCCGCGCTGCAGGCCAGGATCGCCGCCGGCGAACCGGCGGTGATCGCCGAAATCAAGAAGGCCAGCCCGAGCAAGGGCGTCATCCGCGAGCGTTTCGTGCCGGCCGACATCGCCCGCAGCTACGAGGCCGGCGGCGCGGCCTGCCTGTCGGTGCTGACCGACGTCGATTTCTTCCAGGGCAGCGACGTGTACCTGAAGCAGGCGCGCGAGGCCTGCGCCCTGCCGGTGCTGCGCAAGGACTTCATCGTCGACGAATACCAGATCTACGAAGCGCGCGCGCTCGGCGCCGATTGCGTGCTGCTGATCGTGGCCGCGCTCAGCGACGACCAGCTGCGGAGCTACGCGCTGCTGGCGAAGATGCTGCAGATGGACGCGCTGCTGGAGGTGCACGACGCCGACGAGCTGCGCCGCGCGCTGCAGGCCGATTCGCCGCTGGTCGGCATCAACAACCGGGACCTGCGTACCTTCGGGCTCGACTTGCAGACCACGCTCGCGCTCAAGCCGGAGGTTCCCGAAGGCCGGCTGCTGGTCACCGAAAGCGGAATTCTGCGCCGCGAGGACGTGGCGCTGATGCGCGGCAACGGCGTGCACGCGTTCCTGGTCGGCGAAGCGATGATGCGCGCCGAAGAGCCCGGCGAGGCCCTGCGCGCGCTGTTCTACTGACGCTTGGCGTACACCACGACCGTCTTGCCGCGGGCGTGGATCAGACCCTGTTCCTGCAGCTGCTTGAGCACGCGGCCGGCCATCTCGCGCGAGCAGCCGGTGATGCGCGCCAGCTCCTGGCGCGAGACCTTGATCTGCCAGCCGTCGGCGTGCTGCAGGGCGTCCGGTTCGCGGGTCAGGTCGTGCAGGGCGCGCAGGATGCGGTTGGCCACGTCCAGATGCGCCAGCCGGCTGGCCTTGCGCGTGGTCTCCATCAGCCGGCGCGAGATCTGCGCGCCGATGGCGAACATCAGCTTCGGACACTCCGGCGCCAACGAGGACTCGCACAGCTGGTGCAGCTGTTCATAGCCGATCTCCGCCAGCTCGCAGGCGCTGCGGGTGCGCAGGATGACGCTGCGCAGCCGGGTCTTGTAGAACACGCCGGTGGCGCCGATGAAATCGCCCGGGTGCACGTAGGCCAGCAGCAGCTCGCGGCCGTCGGACTCTTCGGCCAGGATCGCCAGCGAGCCGCTGACCACGTAGAACAGGCTTTTCGCCGGCTCGCCGGGCCGGAACACGTCGGTGCGGGCGCGGTACTTGCGTTTGTGGGTGTGGGCCAGAAAGGCGGCCAAGGAGGCCCGGTCGAGCGCCATCGGGCTGGCGATCGGCTCCAGGGGGGCCACGGATTCGGGAATGCTGAGCTCGGTCATCGCCGCTCCGGAAAGGGAAGCCAAGCCATTAGCTTACCCTTTTCGTGACCAAAGGCTCAAGAATCCCCCGTTTCGGCCGGGAAAGGCTTGCATTTGGGGGTAAATGTCCGATAATTGCGCCTCCACTTCCACCCCCGTCCGAGGATACCGCATTGGTCAAGCCGCTGCCCCGGTTGCGCCTTCAGGGATTCAACAACCTTACCAAGTCCCTGAGCTTCAACATCTACGACATCTGCTATGCCGCCTCCGAGGCCGAGCGCAAACGCTACATCGAGTACATCGATGAGGAGTACAACGCCGACCGGCTGACGCAGATCCTGACCGAAGTGGCCGGCATCATCGGCGCCAACATCCTCAACGTCGCCCGCCAGGACTACGATCCGCAGGGCGCCTCGGTGACCATCCTGATCTCGGAAGAGCCGGTGATCGACAAGAAGGCCGCCGGCAAGGAGCTGATCTCCGACGCCGTGGTCGCGCACCTGGACAAGTCGCACATCACCGTGCACACCTATCCCGAGACGCATCCGGAGAACGGCATCGCCACCTTCCGCGCCGACATCGACGTCTCGACCTGCGGAGTGATCTCGCCGCTGAAGGCGCTGAACTTCCTGATCGAGAGCTTCGACTCCGACATCGTGGTGATGGACTACCGCGTGCGCGGCTTCACCCGCGACATCAAGGGCAAGAAGCATTACATCGACCACAAGATCAACTCGGTGCAGGATTTCCTGTCGAAGGACATCAAGGCGCGCTACGAGATGATGGACGTCAACGTGTACCAGGAAAACCTGTTCCACACCAAGATGCACCTGAAGGAGTTCGACCTCGACACCTACCTGTTCGAGGAGAAGGCCAAGAACCTGTCGTTCAAGGAGCGCATGAAGATCGAGGCCCGCCTGAAGCGCGAGATCGAGGAGCTGTACCACGGCCGCAATCTGGCCGATTGAGCGCCCGGCCTCCGGCCGTCCCGTGGAAAACCCCGTTTCGGCGGGGTTTTTCCGTATTCAGATGCGGTAGGCCACGGCCTTCATCAGGCGCGAGCTCAGCGCCATCAGCTGCGGAACCGGCGCCGGCAGCCGGCGCGCGCCGTTTTGTTCGGCGTGTTCGGCGTGGCGGATCTCGTCGTCCTTCATCACCGCCAGGATGGCGCGGCTGCGGCGGTCTTCGGCCGGCAGCGTGTCCAGATGCTCGGCCAGGTGCGCTTCCACCTGGCGCTCGGTTTCCGAGACGAAACCCAGGTTCCAGCCGTCGCCCTTCAGGCCGGCCGCCAGGCCGATGCCGTAACTGCCCAGATACCAGAGCGGGTTGAACAGGCTGGGGCGGGCGTCCAGTTCGCGCAGGCGCGCTTCGCACCAGCTCAGATGGTCGGCCTCCTCGTCGGCGGCGTGCAGCAGCTGGTCGCGGGTCTCCGCGCTTTCCGCCACCCGCGCTTGGCCCAGATACAGCGCCTGCGCGCAGACCTCGCCGGTGTGGTTGATGCGCATCAGTCCCGCGCTGTGGCGGATCTGCGTCGGCGACATCTCCAGGTTGCGTTCCGCGCCGGCCGGATTGGCGCGCGGCGCCGGGCCGTGGGCGGAGCGGCTGACCGCGCCGCTGGTGGTGTTCAGCGCGTGCTGCAGCTCGCCGAGCAGGTGGTCGATTCGGGACAGGCGGCGTTCAAGCGTCATCCAGATATTCTGCCATGAATTCGAGCGGATGCCGGACCGCCGCGCCGGTGCCGCCGGCCAGATGCAGGCGGCAGCCGATGTTCGACGACAGCAAGGTGTCCGCGCCGGCCGCCGCCACGGCGTCCGCGATCGGCGTGCGCAGGGCGGCCGCGCGCGCGGGGTCGGTGAGTTGGTGCAGGCCGGCCGCGCCGCAGCAGCCACTATCCGGCAGCGGCACCAGATGCAAGTCCGGAATGCGCGCCAGCAGCGCGCGCACGGCCTGTTGCGAACCGTGCAATGCGGCGCTGCAGGGCGTGTGCAGGGCCACGCGCCGGCCGTGCGCGGAGCGGAAACGCAGCGCATCGGCGCGTTCGGAAAGGAATACGGCCGCGTCCAGCACCGGCACCGGCAGGCTGTCCGCCAAGGCGCCATGGCAGCCGCTGGCCAGCACCAGCACCCGCTCGTAGCCGGCGAGTGCGTCACGGTTGCCGGCCGCCAGCCGGTCGGCTTCGGCGCCACGCCCGGCATGGCGCGCCGCTTGGCCGCAGCAGTTCTGTGTTTCAGGAACCACGGCCGGCTGGCCGGCGGCCTGCAGCAGACGCAACAGGGCCTGGCGCGCGCCGGCTTCGAAGCGGTCGGCCACGCAGCCGGAAAACACCGCCGTACCGCTCCGTTGCTCGGGGGCGGCCGCCGGACGCACCTGCGCCGGCCTCGGCAAGGGCCGCCAGGCGCGGGGCAGCAGGGGGAAAAGCCGCTGATAGATCCGCAAGCCGGCGTTCAGCCAGGATTTATGGCCCATGAGCCACAGCGCGGCGGCCGCGCGCCACGGCAGGCGCGGCGTCGCCGCGCGCCGGGTCTGCAGCAGCAGGTTCTCGTATTCGACCCCGGCCGGACAGGCGCTTTCGCAGCGCCGGCAGCCCAGGCAGGCGTCCAGCGCCGGGTGCGGGCCGGATAGGCCGGAATCGGCCGCCATCGCCGCCATCAGCGCGATGCGGCCGCGCGGCGATTCGGCCTCGGTGCGGGCCAGGCGGTAGGTCGGGCAGTGCGGCAGGCACAGCCCGCATTTGACGCACTGCCGGGCCAGTGCGGCGCGGTCGGCGGTTCGGGCGGTTTCCATGACCGAATCCTAACATGGCCGGCTTGGGGGCTTGCGCGGGGCCGGAAAGCGGGTTATCATTCCGCTTCTTATTCACTTGATTTTGTTGGAGCCCGTCATGAAAGCCATGACCGTCAGCGCCAAACCCGAAACCGTCCAGCAGGACTGGTATCTGATCGATGCCAGCGGCAAGACCCTCGGTCGTTTGTCCTCGGAACTCGCCCGCCGCCTGCGCGGCAAGCACAAGCCCGTGTACACCCCGCACGTGGACACCGGCGATTACCTGGTCGTCATCAACGCCGACAAGATCGCCGTGACCGGCAAGAAGCTGCAGGACAAGATGTACTACCGCTTCACCGGCTACGTCGGCAACATGAAGTCGGAAAACCTGTCGCAGGCCCTGGCCGCGCACCCGGAACGCGTGATCGAAACCGCGGTCAAGGGCATGCTGCCGAAGAACCCGCTGGGCCGCGCCATGTTCAAGAAGCTCAAGGTCTACAAAGGCTCCGAGCACCCCCACACCGCCCAGCAGCCGCAAGTGCTGGACATCTAAGGCAGATAGGACACCACCATGGCTGCACAGCAAAACTACGGCACCGGTCGCCGCAAATCCTCCACCGCCCGCGTGTTCCTGCGCAAGGGTTCGGGCAACATCGTAATCAACGGCCGCGGCATCGACGAATTCTTCGGCCGTGAGACCTCGCGCATGATCGTGCGCCAGCCGCTGGAGCTGACCCAGACTTCCGAACAGTTCGACGTCTCCGTGACCGTCGAAGGCGGCGGCATCACCGGCCAGGCCGGCGCCATCCGTCTGGGCATCGCCCGCGCCCTGGTGGAGTACAACGACACCCTGAAACCCGAGCTGCGCAAAGCCGGTCTGATGACCCGCGACGCCCGTGAAGTGGAACGTAAGAAGGTCGGCCTGCGCAAAGCCCGCCGCGCCACCCAGTTCTCGAAGCGCTGATCGGCTTCATCGATTTGCGAAAAACCCGCCTTTCGGCGGGTTTTTTGTTGCCCTGAAGTGGGGCCGGTTTCAGCGGCCGCGCACGCATTTCACGAAACGGTCGCCGGTGCGTTTCTGCATTTCCGCCATGAATGTGCCGATGGCCTGGCCTTGATAGAACCCGGCATCGAAGGCCGACAGCGTTTTGCCGCCGGTGGCCTTGTCGATTTCAGCATTGGCGGCCGCGGCGGATTCGTTCGCGGCGGTTTCGCATGCGGTTTTGTCCATCTTCAGGCATTTGACCAGCGCCTCGGAGGCGCAACGCCGGTTCATTTCGCCCGGATCGACGATCTGGAACTTCGCCACGGCCGGCGGCGCGGCCGGTTCGGCCTCCTGCTGGAGCGCCGCCAGCATCAGCAATGCGGCGATCATGCGCGGATCTCCCCGCCGGTGATGACCAGGTCGGCCGGGCGCGCGGCGAACAGGCCGTTGGTGACCACGCCGACGATGGCGTTGAGCCGGCTTTCCAACGCCACCGGATCGGTGATCGACCAGTTGTGCACGTCCAGGATCCAGTTACCGTTGTCGGTCACCGTGCCTTCGCGCCAGACCGGATCGCCGCCCAGCTTCACGATCTGGCGGGCCACGTGCGAGCGCGCCATCGGGATCACCTCCACCGGCACCGGGAAGCGGCCGAGCACCGGCACCAGCTTGCTCGGGTCGACGATGCAGACGAACTGACGGCTGGCGGCCGCGATGATCTTCTCGCGCGTCAGCGCCGCGCCGCCGCCCTTGATCAGGCGGTTGTGCGGATCGCATTCGTCGGCGCCGTCTACGTACAGCTCCAGCGGGCCGGTGGCGTTCAGGTCGAACACCGGGATGCCGAGCTCCTTCAGCAGCCTGGTGCTCTGTTCGGAGCTGGATACCGCGCCCTGGATGCGGTCCTTCATGCGGCCCAGGCCTTGGATGAAGTACGCCACCGTGGAGCCGGTGCCCACGCCGACGACGCTGTCGTCCTGCACGAATTCGAGTGCGCGTTCGGCCGAAGCCTGTTTGCCTTGTTCGGGAGTCATTTCGGTTCCAATGCCAGGATGGTGCGCCATTGCGCGGGAGTGACGGGCAGTACCGAGAGGCGGGTGCCGCGGTTGAGCAGGACGAAATCGCCGAGGCGGGCGGCGTTGGCGCGCAGCACATCGAGGGAGATCACGTCCTTGAGCTTGCGTTCGAAGGCGACGTCGACCAGGAACCAGCGCGGCGCGTCGATGCCTGCCTTCGGGTCCCAGTAGTCCGACTCCGGATCGAACTGGGTCGGGTCCGGGTAGGCTTCCGAGGCCACGCGCGCCACGCCGACCACGCCGGGCACCTTGGCGTTGGAGTGGTAGAACAGCACGCCGTCGCCGACCGCCATCTCCTTCCACATGAAGTTGCGTGCCTGGTAGTTGCGCACGCCGGTCCAGGGCTCGGTGCCGACGCGCGCCAGGTCGTCGATCGAAAACGCGTCGGGTTCGGATTTCATCAGCCAGTAACGCATCAGGTGCGGTTCTCCGTGCAGTCGATCCATTCGTGTTCGGTGGCCACCGCGTCCAGGCGCACGTCCCAGTCGGCGGCTTCCAGGCTCTCCAGCTGCTGCGCGGCGTATCCGGCGCCGATCAACAGCGGCGGCGGACGTTTGCCCTGACGGAACGCGAAGCTGGCGTCGTAGTAGCCGCCGCCCATGCCCAGGCGCCAGCCGTCGCGGGTGAAGCCGAGCAGGGGCAGCACCACGGCATGCATCTGCGCCGGCGCCAGGCAGGATTCGGGCGCCAGCATCGGTTCGGGGATGCCGTAGCGGTTGGTGCCGAGTTCGTCGCCGCTGCGCCAGGGCGCGAAGCGCAGTTGCCGCGCCGCACCGACCACCGGCAGGCACCAGATCCAGGCCGACGGCAGACGCATCTGCAGCACGTGCAACGGCAGCTCGCCGCCGCTGGCCCAGTACCCGGCCAGGTAGCCGCCGTCGGCGGGCAGGCGGGACAGGATGCGTTCGGCCACGGCGTCGGCGGCCGCCATGCGCGCCGCGGGCGTGTGCCGCAGGCGTCTGGCCTTGAGTTCCGCTCGCAGTGCTTGGCGCATGCCCCGTCCCGAAGAAATGTAAGGTCCTCCACCGTGCCGATGCCTGCCTAACGACCTTGATCCCTGGGATCAAGTGGGTGTCGGCTTGCCGTCTTCAGGCTTTCCGCGACACAGGCGGACATGCACACCGACGGCTCGAACGACTCCCGGGTCGTGGTTATGGGTCAAGGGCTAATGTTGGGCAGGCTGTCGTACACAGCAGAGGACACACCGGCATTATACCGCTTCGCCGTGACGGCGGGCTCAACGCGGCAGGTTGTCGAACAGGTCGTCGAGCTTGCGGTTCATCTCGCCGAGGCTGCGGCCGATGACGGCATCGGACTGCACGCGGCCGTCCTTCAGCATCTGCAGTTCGTGCGCGATGTTGAGCGCGGCCAGCACCGCCACCCGGTCTAGGCCGACGGTCTTGTTGCCGCCCTGGATCTCGCGCATCTGGGCGTCGAGCAGCTTGGCCGCGGCCTGCAGGCTGTCCACGCGCTCCGGCGGACAGCCGACGGTGTATTCGCGTTCGAGCACCGTGATGGTCACCACGTTAGTCATCGTTGCGCTCCAGTAGGTCCAGCCGGCCCAGCATGGCCTCGACGCGCCCGCGCGCCAGCTCGTTCCTGCCCTGCAGGCGGTCGCGTTCGGCGCCGAGCTCCAGCAGCTGCCGCTTCAGCTCGCGGTTTTCGGCCGCCAGCCGGCCGGTGGCCTCGAGCAGGCGGTCGAGCCGCTGCGCGAGCGCCTGGATCTGTTGGGCATGGTCGGGTCCGGTCATCGGATTACCGTAGACGGCATCGCCGGCGGCGTCAAGCCGCAGGCGTCGGCGATGCGGCCAGGCGGACGCCCTGTTCGTGCGCCTGGATGAACTCCAGGCATTCCTTGGCCGGCAACGGACGGCTCAGCCAGTAGCCCTGGATCTCGTCGCAGCCGAACTGGCGCAGGGTCTGCAGGTGCTCTTCGCTCTCCACGCCTTCGGCGATCATGGTCATGCCCAGCGAATGGCCGAGCGCGATGATGGTCTGCACCAGGGTGTTGTCGTTGGCGTTCGGGCCGATTTCGCGCACGAAGCTCTTGTCGATCTTCAGCGCGTCGATCGGCAGCTGCTTGAGGTAGGACAGCGAGGAATAGCCGGTGCCGAAGTCGTCCAGCGACAGCGCGACGCCGAGGTCCTTCAGCGCCCACAGGTTGGACAGCGGCTGGCTGTTCTGGCTGAGCACCATCGACTCGGTGATCTCCAGCTCGACGCAGTATTCGGGGATGCCGAACTGGTCGACCAGGGCGCGGATCTGCCCGGCCAGACGCGAGCGCAGCAGCTGCAGCGCCGAGACGTTGATCGACATGCTCAGGTGGTTCAGGCCGAGCGCGTGCCAGCGGCCGAGCGTGGCGATGGCCTCGCGCAGCACCCACTCGCCGATTTCGATGATCTGGCCGGATTCCTCGGCCAGCGGGATGAACACGTCCGGCGCGACCTTGCCCATCTCGCGGCTGTCCCAGCGCAGCAGGGCCTCGACGCTGACGATCTGGCCGGTGGCCAGGTTCATGCGCGGCTGGAAATGCAGCGCGAATTCGTCGCGCGCCAGCGCCATCTTCAGCGCGCCGAGCAGCTGCGCGCGGTGGCGCGAACGCGCGTCCATCTCCTCGCTGAAGTACTGCACGGTGTTGCGGCCCTCGGTCTTGGCCTGGTACATCGCGATGTCGGCGTACTTGAGCAGGTCGGACGGCGTCTGCGCGTGGTCGGGGAAGATGCTGACGCCGATCGAGCCGGTCAGGTTGGCGGCGTGGCTCTCGCTGAGCAGGATCGGGTTGGCGAACTGCGCCAGCACGCGCGTGGCGCAGTCGCGGATCTGCCGGTCGTCCTCGGCCGATTCGACCAGCACCACGAATTCGTCGCCGGACAGGCGCGCCACCATGCCCTGGTCGCGGGCCGCGGCCAGCAGGCGCTGGGCGACCACCACCAGCAGGCGGTCGCCGGCGGTGTGCCCGAGCGAGTCGTTGATGTTCTTGAAGTTGTCCAGGTCGAGGAACAGCAGGGCGACCCGGCGCTGGTTTCGGCGCGCGTTGATGATGGCCTTGCCCAGGCGCTCGATCAGCATGGCGCGGCTGGGCAGGCCGGTCAGCGCGTCGTAGTTGGCCAGGTGCACCAGCTCCTGCTCGATGCGCTTGCGGTCGGTGATGTCGCTGAGTACGGCCACGAAATGCCTGCGTTGGCCCTTGCCGTCGAGCACTTCGGAGACCTCGACCATCGACAGGAACTCGCCGCGGTCCTTGCGCTTCTGCCAGAGTTCGCCCGACCAGCGGCCGCTCTCCTCCAGCTGCCGGCGTACGCGTTCCAGGAACTCGCCGCTGTGCTGCTCCGAATTCATCAGGCTGCGGCCCTTGCCGACGATCTCCTCGCGGGTGTAGCCGGTGATCTTCGAGAACGCCGGGTTCACCGACACGAACTGGAAGTCGAGGTCGAGCACCGCCACCGCTTCGGCCATGCTGCGCACCACCTCGCGCGCGATGCGGCTGTCGTCGTCGGCCTCGCGGCTGGCCGCCACGTCGCGGCAGACGCCGGCCAGGCGCAGCGGATTGCCGAGGCCGTCGTGTTCGACCACCCGGCCGCGCGCATGCACCCGGACCCAGCCGGCGCGGTAATGGCGCAGCCGGTAATCGACGTCGATGTCGGAGGTCTCGCCGCGCAGGTGGTTTTCGACCGCGGCCTGGAACTCCGGCGCGTCTTCGGGATGGATGTAGACCTGGATGAATTCGATGGCGTTGAGCCGGGCCGGGAAGCTGCCTTCGACCAGCGGCTCGAAGCCGATCTGGCTCATCTCCTGGGTGTCCAGATGCCAGACCCAGGCCGCCTCACCGGTGCCGCGCAGGGCCAGGCGCAGTTCGGCGCGCTGGCCGTCGACGCGCTCGAGGATGGCCGCGGCGCGGCGTTTGATCAGCCAGGTGAAGGCCAAAAGGACCAGGGTGAAGCCGATGCAGACGATCAGCAGGGCCATGACGCGGCTCCGGCCACATCGAGGACGCGCGGGATTTCGGTGGCCGCCGGGCGGCCGGCCGAGCTGGCGTACGCGTTATCCATATCCCCTGATTCACTCACTGCTTCGGTTTCCAGTTTAGGAGCCTTTTCCCGATTCGACAAGCGGAATCCGGCGCCGTCGCGTTTGCTACAATACCGGCAAACACGGAGCGTGCCGATGTCCCGACCGATGCCCGATTACGACGCCATCCAAGGCAGCCTTGACGCGCTGCGCCTGCCGCTGTCGGCGGCGGAGCTGCACGGCGCGCTGTCCGGCAGCCTATGCGCCGGCGCCGAGCTGACGCCGCGCGGCTGGCTGGCGTTCGTGTTGTCCGACGCCGACCTGGACGGCGCCGTCGAGGACGGTTCCGCCCTGTCCGATCTCTACCTCGCGGTCGACGCGCAGCTGGCCGGCGACGTGATGGATTTTGAATTCGATCTGTTGCTGCCGGATGACGGCAAGCCGGTTTCCGAGCGTGGTCCGGCCATGGTCGACTGGTGCCAGGGCTTCCTCGGCGGCTTCGGCCTAGTGCCCGCGTCCGGCCAGGCGCTCTCGGAAGAGGCCGACGAGGCCCTGCAGGACCTGGCCAAGATCGCCGCCTCGGACCTCAACTACGACGACACCGAGTCCGACGAGGACGCGCTGGTCGAGGTCTGCGAATACATCCGCGTCGCCGCCGTGCTGCTGTACAACGAGCGCGTGGTCAATCCGCGTAAGCGCCAGCGGTTGAACTGATGGTGCCGCGCGCCGAATTCGCCAAGCGCCGCCGCCGGCTGATGGCCATGGCCGGCGAGGGCGCCATCCTGATCATGCCGGCCGCGCCCGAGCGTCTGCGCAACAAGAACACCGCCTATCCGTTCCGGCAGGATTCCGACTTCTGGTACCTGACCGGCTTCGACGAGCCCGAGGCCGTGCTGGTGCTGGTGCCCGGCCGCCGGCAAGGCGAATGCCTGCTGTTCTGCCGCGAACGCGACGCCGAGAAGGAGGCCTGGGACGGACCGCGTCTGGGCCCGGAAGGCGCGGTCGAGGCGCTGAAGATGGATGACGCCTATCCGATCGCGGATCTGGACGACATCCTGCCCGGCCTGCTGGAAGGCCGCTCGCGCGTGTACTACCACTACGGCCGCGACGCCGGCTTCGACCTGACGCTGATGGGCTGGCTGAACCGCGTGCGCGCGCGCAAGCGCCTGGGCGCCGAGCCGCCGCACGAATTCCTCGAGCTCGGCCATCTGCTCGACGAGCTGCGCCTGTTCAAGAGCGCCGGCGAGATCGCGCTGATGCGGCGCAGCGCCGACATCGCGGTCGAGGCGCAGATCGCCGCGATGAAGGCCAGCCGCCACGCCCGTTTCGAATACGAGGTCGAAGCCGCGCTGCAGCACGTGTACCGGCGGAATAATGCCGTGCCGTCGTACGAGCCGATCGTCGGCAGCGGACCGAACGCCTGCGTGCTGCATTACCGCGCCAACAACGCGCCGGTGCGAAAGGGCGACCTGCTGCTGTGCGATGCCGGCGCCGAATACGCGTTCTACGCCTCCGACATCACCCGCACCTGGCCGGTGTCCGGCGAGTTCAGCAAACCGCAGCGCGCGCTGTACGATGCGGTGCTGGCGGCGCAGACCGAATGCATCAAGGCCGCGCGCGTCGGCGTGCCGTATGAAACCATTCACGACACCGCGGTGCGGGTGCTGACCGACGGCATGCTGTCGCTCGGCCTGCTGAAAGGGACGCTGAAGAGGAATATCGAAAGCGAAGCCTATAAAAAGTTCTACATGCACAAGACCGGGCATTGGCTCGGGCTGGACGTGCACGACGTGGGCGAATACAAGCTCGGCGGCAAATCGCGCCTGCTCGAGCCGGGCATGGTGTTCACCATCGAGCCGGGCCTGTACATCGCGCCGGGCACGCCGGGCGTGCCGGCCAAATACCAAGGTATCGGCATCCGCATCGAGGACGACATCCTGATGACCAAGTCCGGGCCGGAAAATCTGACTGCGGGTGTGCCGAAAGATATCGACGCCATCGAAGCGGTGTTGGCCGAAGCGTAAGTGCAGCGGTCTCGCCGGCCCATGAAAAATCCCCGCCTCAGCGGGGATTTTTTACATCTCGTTGCGCTTGAGCTCGTAACCGAGCTGCTTGTATTCCAGCCAGCGCTTGCGCGCCGGTTCGCGCGCCG
>JAYSFF010000009.1:0-46937 GCA_041913425.1 Arenimonas sp.
ACGTCTACAGCCTGTCGCTGGCGGTGTACTGCACGTCCTGGACCTTCTACGGCACGGTGACCCAGGCCCTGCGCTCGGGTTGGCCGGTGCCGCCGACCTTCATCGGCAGCATGCTGTTCTACCTGCTGGCCTTCGATTTCGTGCGCAAACTGCAGCAGCTGGCGCAGGAGAACAACGCCACCTCCATCGCCGACCTGATCGCCAGTCGGCTCGGCCGCGATTCGACCCTCGCCGCCGCCATCACCGCGGTGGCGGTGGTCGGCATCGTGCCCTACATCGCGCTGCAGCTGAAAGCGGTGACCATGAGCTACGGCATGCTGCGCGGCGCCTACCAGCCGGCCACCGAAGCCTGGAAGGACAGCGCGCTGTACGTGGCGCTGGTGATGGCGGCGTTCGCGATGCTGTTCGGCACCCGGCGCGCCTCGGTCAGCGAGCGCAACCGCGGACTGGTGCTGGCCATGGCGGTGGAGTCGTTGTTGAAGCTCGGCGCCATGCTCGCGCTCGGGCTGTACGTCTGGCTGAATTTCGATCTCGCGGCCGAGGTGCCCGACGCCATCCGCCAGGGCGGCGCCGAGGGCTTTCCGGCCCTGATCCTGCTCGGCGTGTTCGCCATGGTCACCCTGCCGCACCAGTTCCATGTCGGCTTCATCGAATCGCGCGACGGCCGCGACCCGCAGACCGCGCGTTGGCTGTTTCCGCTGTACATGCTGCTGATCGCGATTCCGATCCTGCCGATCGCGTTGGCCGGACAGCAGGTGCTGGCGCCGGCCGGCATCGACTCCGACCTGTTCGTGCTGGCCCTGCCGCTGTCGCAGGGTGACGGCGGCATGGCCTTGCTGGCCTTCATCGGCGGCTTGAGCGCGGCCACCGGCATGGTCATCTTCGCTACCCTGGCGCTGTCGGTGATGGTCTCCAACCACTGGTTGACGCCGCTCTGGCTGAAGACGGCCTGGTCGCACGCGGCCACGCGCGCCGGCGGCGATCTGAGCCGGCCGCTGCTGTGGGCGCGCCGCGCCGGCATCCTGGTGCTGGTGCTGCTGGCCTGGGGCTACAGCCGCGCCGGCGGCGACAACGAGGCCTTGGCCGACATCGGCGCGGTATCCTTCTCCGCGCTCGGCACCCTGGCGCCGGCCCTGGCCTTCGCGGTCTGGCGTCCGCAGATGCCGGCGCGCTCGGTGCTGTTCGGCTTGGCGGGTTCGGTGCTGCTGTGGCTGTGGGTCCTGCTGCTGCCGGCCTTGGCCGACGGCTTCGGCTGGCATCCCGGCTGGTTGACGCACGGGCCGTTCGGATTGCATTGGCTGGCGCCGGATTCGCTGTTTTCGCTGCAGGGCTGGAGCCGGCTCGGCCGTGCGGTGACCTTGAGCCTGCTGGCCGGCGCGGTATTGCCGTATCTGCATGCGGCCTATTTCAAACCGGGCCAGGCCGCCAATCCGGCCGCCGGATTGAACCGCGACAGCCTGCTCAACATCGCCGGCCGTTTCCTGCCGGCGGCGCGCGTCCGGCGCCTGCTCGACGAGCACGGCGAGCTGTTGCCGGTGCTGCAAAAGCGCATCGAACGCGAGCTGTCCTCGGTGCTGGGTGCGGCCTCGGCACGCCTGCTGTTCGATGCCGCCCGGCGCGAACAGGGCGCCGACCTGGACACCGTCGCCGCCATCGTCGGCGAAGCCTCGCAGGCGCTGCGCTTCAACCAGCAGGTGCTGGAGGCGGCGCTGGAGAACATGAGCCAGGGCATCAGCGTGGTCGACGCCCAGCTGCGGCTGGTGGCCTGGAACCGGCGTTACGCGTCGCTGTTCCAGTACCCGAAGAACCTGCTGCAGGTCGGCGTGCCGGTCGAGAAGCTGGTCGCCTACAACGTCGAGCGCGGCCTGCTCGGCGGCAGCCGCGGCACATCCGACATCGAGAAGCGCATCGCCTACATGAAAGCGGGCACCGCCTACATCACCGAGCGCCGCTTCGGCGACAGCATCGTCGAGATCCGCGGCAACCCGATGCCCGGCGGCGGCTTCGTGGCCACCTTCACCGACGTCACCGAATTCCGCGAGAGCGAGCGCAAGCTCAAGTCGATCGCCGAGACCTTGGAGGCGCGGGTGTCGGAACGCACCGCGCAGCTGCAGGCGGCCAGCGCCGAGGCCGAGCGCGCCAATCGCGCCAAATCGCGGTTCCTGGCCGCGGTCAGCCACGACCTGGCCCAGCCCCTGCACGCCGCCCGCCTGTTCAGCCACGCGCTGGAGCAGAAGCTGCAGCATGCCGAATACCGGCCGTCGCTGGCCAACATCGACGGCGCGCTGAATTCCGCCGAGAGCCTGCTGGCCAGCGTGCTGGACATCTCGCGGCTGGACGCCGGCGGCATGAAGCCGGATGTCAACGCCTTTGCGGTCGACGAACTGTTGTCGGGCCTGGCCAGCGAGTTCTCGGTGCTGGCGCACGAGAAAGGGCTGGCGTTGCATGCGGTGCCGTGCCGGCTGTGGGTCGAGAGCGACGCGCAGCTGCTGCGCCGCATCCTGCAGAACTTCCTGTCCAACGCCATCCGCTACACCGCGCACGGCCGCATCCTGTTCGGTTGCCGGCGCGAAGGCGGACGCCTGTGGATCCAGGTCTGGGACACCGGCCCGGGCATCGCCGATGCCGACCGCGGCATGATTTTCGAGGAGTTCCGCCGGCTCGACCGCGCCGGACAAGGCATGGGTTTGGGCCTGGCCATCGCCGACCGCATGGCGCGCCTGCTCGGTCATCCGATCCGCCTGCATTCGCGTATCGGCGCCGGCTCGATGTTCGCGGTGGCGGTGCCGGTGGCGGATGCCGTGCCGTCAATGCCCAAACCGGCGACGGCGCAACCGGTGCCGGCACCGGCCGCGCGCGTGCTCACGGTCGACAACGACCCGGACGTGCTGCGCGCGATGCAGGAGTTGCTGCTGCAGTGGGGCTGCGAAGTGATGACGGCGGCCGATCCCGAGCAGGCCGTCGCGCTGTGCCGGTCGCAGCGTCCGGACGTGCTGGTGCTCGACTACCATCTGGATGCCGGCGCCACCGGGGTTGCCCTGCACGCGCGCATCGAGGCGTTGCTTGGCCCGGTGCCATGCATCGTGGTCACCGCCGACCGCAGTGAAACGGTGCGCAACGAAATCCTCAACGCCGGTTGCCAGATCCTGCACAAGCCGGTCAAGCCCTTGGCGCTGAAGACCGCCTTGGCCGCGCTGTTGCCGAAACGCCGCGCCTAGGGCAGGGCGCTGTTCGGGTCGGCCAGTTCCAGCGAGCGCAGCAGCACGCCGGCCTGGGTCCGGTTCTTGACACCGAGCTTCTCGAAGATGGCGCTCATGTGCGCCTTGACCGTGCGTTCCTGGATGCCGAGCTCATCGGCGATCTGCTTGTTCAACAGCCCGCGGGTGACCCGGGTCAGCACTTTGAACTGCTGCGGGCTGAGCGAAGCCAGTTTTTCATCGAGGCTGTGGTCGTCGGCGCTGAGCTCGGCCTGCGCCACCGACTTGCGCACCGAGGCCGGCAGCCATTCCTGGCATGACAGCACCGCGGTCAGGCTGTTCTTGAGGTCGGCCAGCCCGGTGCGCTTGGTCAGGTAACCGACCGCGCCGTAATCGAGCGAGCGCCGGATGGTGGCCGGATTCTCATGCGCGGAGATGACGATCACCGCCACGCCGGGATGCTCGGCGCGGATCGAGGCCAGGCCCATCAGGCCGTGGCAGCCCGGCATGTGCAGGTCGAGCAGCACGATGTCGGTATCCGGGTTGGCCTGCAGATAGGCCATCACCGAGTCGTGGTCTTCGGCTTCGCCGATGCGCGCCTCGGGCATGAAGCCGCGGATCGCCTGGGTCAGCGCCATGCGGTACAGCGGATGGTCGTCGGCGACCAGCAGATGGTTCATGGCCTTATTGTGCCGTCCACGCCCCGTCGATGGCAATCGTGGCGCCGGTGATGTTGTGCGCCTCGCGCCGGCACAGCCAGAGCACCGAGTCGGCGATCTCCTCCGGGCGCGACATGCGCAGGCTCGGCTGCTTCTCGCGCAGCAGCGCGCGCACGCCGTCGTCGCGGCTGCCGCCGGACATGCGCGCCTCGATCTGCGGTTCGATCAGCGGCGTCTCCACCCAGCCCGGACAGATGCAGTTGACGGTGACGCCGCCGCTTTCGCGCGTGCCGGCCGCGGCATATTCCAGCGCCACGGCCTTGCTCAGGCCGACCAGGCCGAACTTGCTGGCCACGTAGGGCGCCTTGCCGGCCGAAGCCACCAGGCCGTGCACCGAGGCGATGTTGATCACGCGGCCGAAGCCTTTGGCCGCCATCGCCGGCAGGGCGCGGCGCATGCTGTGGTAGGCGGCGCTCAGGTTGACCGCGATGATCGCCTCCCAGGCGCCGTCCGGCAGCGCTTCCAGCGGCTTGGCGATCTGCATGCCGGCGCAGTTGACCAGGATGTCGATGCCGCCGTCGGCGGCGCAGCGCGCCATCATCACGTCGATGGCCTCCGGGTCGCGCAGGTCGGCCGGATCGTGGCGGGCCGGTTGCGCGCCGCGCGCTTCGATGCCCGACAGCGCGGCGGCGATCTGCGCCGCATCGCCCAGGCCGTTGATGCTGACGCGGCAGCCGGCCGCGGCCAAGGCCTCGGCGATGGCCAAACCGATGCCGGAGGTGCCGCCGGTGACCAAGGCCGTGCGTCCGGCGAGGAAGGTGTCGTTCATGGAGCCGCCATACGGTGATTTTCTGCTTATTACGATACGCCGGATGCCCGCGGCATTCAGCTGTACCAAGGTACCATGACCGCCGTTCCGCGCTTTGCTACGGTATGCTCAGCCCATTCCCGATACCGGAGATTTCCATGTCCCGATTGCACACGCTCATCGCCGGCATCCTGCTTGCCGGCATTGCATCACCGGCCTCTGCGCGCGCTCCGGTTCCTGTGGCCCAAAGTCTGCGCACGCATACCGACCTGCTGTCGGCCGGCCTTGGCCTGGACGGTTTGCGTAATCCGGTGCCGCCCGCCGGCGAAACCTCGCCGGAGCTGCTGCGCAAGCGCGCATTGTGGGCCAATTGGCGCGGCATCGCCGATCTCGCCCCCGGCGGCGGTTACGGTGATTGGTACGGCCGCATCGCGCCGGTGCCGGGCCGTGAATACAGCGCGCTGCTGCGCTTCAAAGGCAACGCGCAGCCGCACCGGGTGATGGTGCAGATTCCCGACGATTTCGACCTGGAAAAACGCTGCGTGGTGGTCACCGCGTCCAGTGGTTCGCGCGGCATCTACGGCGCCATCGCACTGGCCGGCGCCTGGGGCCTGAACCACGGCTGCGCCGTGGCTTATACCGATAAGGGCGCCGGCACCGGGTTTCTGGCCGCCGAGGGCGAAGGCTACACCGTGGACGGTCATCTGAGCCGTGACGGAACGCCGAAGGAGTTCCGCTATCCTGCCGGCGCCAAGGGCATCGCGGTCAAGCACGCGCATTCGGGCGACAACCCGGAAGCCGATTGGGGCCGCTATGTGCAGCAGGCCAGCGAGTACGCGCTGGCCACGCTCGACAGCCGCTTCCCGCAGGCGGCGCCGTTCACGCCCAAGAACACGCGTACGCTGGCGGTCGGCGTCTCCAACGGCGCCGGTGCGGTGCTGCGCGCTGCCGAGTTGCCGGGCGGTTGGCTGGACGGCGTGGTGGCGGTGTCGCCGAACATCCATGCGCCGGGCAGCCGTCCGCTGTACGACTACAGCACCGAAGCCGCGCTGCTGATGCCCTGTGCCTTGAATGCCGCCGATTTCGACGCCGTGGCCTATGCCCGGCCCGGCGGCGCCAAATCCCCGGTCGGCGCACTGCGTTGCGCTTCGCTGAAAACCGATGGCATGCTTGCCGCCGACGCGCCGCAGGCGCAGGCCGAAGAGGCTTGGGCGATGCTACGCGCCGCCGGTTGGCGGCGTGAGGCGGTGGCGGCCGGTGCGGTCAGCACCGCGTTCGATCTCTGGCGCGCGGTATCGGTGACCTACGCCTCGGCCTACCTGCGCAGCGGTCCGGGCGAGATGCCCTGCGGCTACCGCTTCGACACGCTTGACGCCGCCGGCAAGCCGCGCGTGGCCGCAGAGGCCGAACGCGCGCTGTGGTGGAGCGACAGCACCGGCATTCCGCCGTCGGTCGGCGTCGGCATCGTCGACGGCCGGGCCGCCGGCAGCGACGCCGCCTTCGCCGGCCTGAAGTGCCTGCGCGCGCTATGGACCGGCAACGACGCCCAGGCCCAAGCCCTGCGCCGCTCGGTGGCGGCCACCCAGGCCAAGCTGCCGGCCAAGGGTCTGCCGGTGCTGGTCATCCATGGCGCGGACGATGGTTTGATTCCGGAAGCCTTCAGCGGCGGCGCCTATGCCGCCTGGGCCGGCAAGTCGCGGCCGTCGGTGCGCCATTGGCAGGTGCAACACGCCCAGCACTTCGACGCCTTCCTGGCGCAGCCGGTGCTGGCCACGCAATACGTGCCGCTGATGCCGTACGCCTACCGCGGTCTGGATGCGGTCTGGGCCGCGATCGCCGAGTCCAAGCCCTTGCCGGACAGCCGCACGATCACGCCGGTGCCGCGCAAAGCCGGGCCGGGTGGGTTGGCGCCATTGACGGCGGAAAGCCTTGGCCTCTAGGATGGAGAAGATCGAAGCCCCGCGCAGCGGGGCTTTTTTCCGGAACGATAAAAATTCATAACACACGGGATTCCGCCATGCCGACCACTTCGCCGCTGCTCCGACACGCCTTCGCCGCCTGCTGCCTGCTGGCCCTGTCCGCCGTTTCCCGCCAGTCCTGCGCCGCGGAGGCGGCCCGCAACCTACCGGGCACCATCACCTCGACCCGGCAGGAGGCCACTTCGGTCTACAACCACCGCGTGCGGCAGGCCGAGCCGCGCTCGCGCATCGACTGGAAGAAGCGCATCGACGCCTTGCTGGTGGAAGAGCCGGGTGACGTCATCCTGACCGCGGTCGGCGACATGATCTTCAACGAACCGATCACCCATCTGCAGGACCCGGAGCACAGGCAGCTGCTGCGCCTGATGCAGGAGGCCGACATCGCCTACGGCAACATGGAGTTCCCGATCAACTCCAAGCCCGAGCTGCTGAAGCCGTTCTACAACTTCCGCGCGCCGCCGGAATTCGTCTGGGAGGTCGCGCGCACCGGCATCAACCTGGTCAGCCTGGCCAACAACCACACGCTCGACTTCGGCCAGGAAGGCCTGCGCGAGCACCTGCACGTGCTCGACCACAGCGGCATCAGCTATGCCGGCGCCGGCGATACCCTGGCCGAGGCGCATAAGCCGGCGGTGATCTCGCCGCTGCACGACCGGACCCGCTTCGCCATGCTGTCGTACATGCGCTTCTGGCACGACCGCTACCGCAGCCGCGATCCGGACGCGCCTTCGCTGGCGACCATCGATCCGGCCAAGGTCACCCTCAGCCGCGGCACGGGCCAGGTCGAATCGGTGGAGGGCCTGCTGACTTCGGACCTGACCGCGATGGACGACGACATCATCCTGGCCAAGCGCAAGAACGACAAGGTCATCGTCGCCCTGCACGTGCACGACGTCAGCCACGCGCGCATCAACGGCATCCAGAACAAGACGCCGCCGACCGAGGAGATGCTGTTCCGGCGCGCCGTCGACAGCGGCGCCGACATGGTGCTCGGCCACGGTCCGCACGTGCTGCGCGGCATCGAGTTCTACAAGGGCAAGCCGATCCTGTACAGCCTGTCGAACTTCGTCTACCAGTACCGCACGCCGGAAGCCATCCCGGTCGACATCGTGCACCAGCGCGACAGCGAGATGCCGCGCCCGACCAATGTCTCGGTGTTCGACCGCCGCGATTCGCCGGAAGTGATGGAGGCGGTGATGGCGCGCATGGTGATGAACGACGGCCGGCTGAAGAAGCTGCAGCTGATTCCGGTCACCATCGACGACGAGGGCCCGCTGTACGGCGTGCCGAAGCTGGCCAACGACCGCCGCGGCGCCGAGATCCTGGCCACCGTGCAGCGCCTGTCGGCGCCGTACGGCACCCGCATCGAGATCAAGGGCTGGTACGGCGAGGTGGTGCTGCCGGCCGAGTCGCCCTGAGTCGGCGGATTCCCTTAATCGGGCAAGTAAAAACCCCGCCGAGGCGGGGTTTTTTCTGAATAGTGGTGGCCAATCTCGGAATCGAACCAAGGACACAGGGATTTTCAATCCCTTGCTCTACCAACTGAGCTAATTGGCCATTCAGGCGTTCTATTGTATGTGTTTGGACGGGGACATGCAAGCCTTTGCCGGCTGACGCCCGACTGAACGGCTTCGTGCCGGCTCTGGCGCGTTCGCGCGGCCTTTGCTAGCTTGGAGCAAACCGAACCCAGAGGCCGTGCCATGATCCGCCAATCCGCCGCCGTGCTGTTGTCTATCCTGATCGCCACCGCCGCATCGGCCGCCACCACCAAGACCGACCGCCAGACGCGCATGGACGAACGCCGTGAATTCGTCACCGGCTTCGCCGGCGAGGCCCAATCTTCGGTGCGCTTCAGCCGCTTCTACGATTTCGAGCCGCTGGGCACCGATACCTTGCTGCTGTACGAATCGCTCAACCGGGCCTATCTGGTGAAGATCGAGGACTTCTGTCCGGACATGCCGAGTGCGTTCAAGCTCGGCGTCGACAATTCCTCTTCCAGTCTGAACGTACGCCTGGACGCGATCGTCGTGCGCGGCAACCGTTGCCGGATCATCGAAATCCGCCCGGTCGACGTCAAGGCCATGAAAGCGGCGCAGAAGGCCAAGCGCGAAGCGGCCAAAGCGGCCGCCAAGCCGGCCTGATCAGGCCGGGGTATAGCCCTCGGGCTTGTCCGAGCCCGCGCCGAACAGGAACTTCTCCATTTCCGTCTGCAGGAAGGCGCGGTGCTTCGGGTCCAGCGGCGACAGCCGGTTCTCGTTGATCAGCATGGTCTGATGCGCCAGCCACTCGGCCCAGGCGGCTTTGCCGATGTGGTTGAACACGCGCTTGCCGAGCTCGCCCGGCCAAGGCGCGAAATCCAGGCCTTCGGTTTCGGTTCGGGTCTTTTCGCAGAATACGGTTCGGCTCATGGCAGGTCCTGAAGCAGGGTTTTGATCGGGGCGGGCAGGCCGATGCTCGGCCACTCGTGCGGCGCCAGCCAGCATAGCGCGTCATTATCGGCGATTGCCGCCTTCGGCGCGCAGCCGCGCCAATGCAGGGCGCGGACGTTCAGCCGGAAATGGCTGAACACGTGCGTGAACGGCGGCAGGGAATCGGGGTCGCCGCCCGCGCCACGTGCCAGACGCTTGGCCAGCAGCCGGGCCTCGGTTTCATCGGCCGCTTCCGGCAGCGAATGCAGGCCGCCCCAGATGCCGCTGCCCGGCCGGCGTTCGAGCAGCACCGCGCCGTCCTTGCGCTGCAGCACCAGCATGTGGATCTCCCGTTCCGGCACCGGCTTGCGCGTCTTGCGCCCGGGGTATTGCGCGACGGTGCCGCTGCGCTGCGCCTGGCATTGCGGTGCCAGTGGGCAGATGCCGCAGCCGGGCTTGGCGCGTGTGCACAGCGTGGCGCCCAGATCCATCAACGCCTGGGTGTAGTCGGCCATGCGCGTGGCCGGCAGCAGCGATTCGGCGGTGCGCCACAGACGCGCCGAAACCGCGGCGTTGGCCGGATCGCCGTCGATGGCGAAGAAGCGGGTCAGCACCCGCTTCACGTTGCCGTCCAGGATGGCGTGGCGGCGGCCATGCGCCTGGCTGAGGATGGCGCCGGCGGTCGAGCGCCCGATGCCTGGCAGGGCGAGCAGGGCATCGAAGTCTTCCGGCAGTTCGCCGCCGTACGCGGCCAGGCACTGCTGCGCCGCGCGGTGCAGGTTGCGCGCCCGGGCGTAATAGCCCAGTCCCGCCCAGTGCTGCATCACCGCCGCTTCCGGCACTTCAGCCAGGGCCGCAAGCGTGGGAAAGCGCTGCATGAAGGCGTTGAAATACGGGATGACGGTCTTGACCTGGGTCTGCTGCAGCATGATTTCCGAGACCCAGACCCGGTAAGGCGTGCGCGGATGCTGCCAAGGCAGGTCGTGCCGGCCGTGGCGGGTATGCCAGGCCAGCAGGGTGTCGGCGAAGTCAGCGGCGGGACTCAAGCGCGCGCCGGCAGCAGGGCGTCCACGTAGGCCTGGGCGTCGAATTCGCGCAGGTCTTCCGGCTTCTCGCCCAAGCCGATGAAGCGGATCGGGATGCCGAATTCGCGCGCCAAGGCGAACAATACGCCGCCTTTGGCGGTGCCGTCGAGCTTGGTCACCACCAGGCCGGTGACGCCGACCGCGTCATGGAAGGCGCGGCATTGGTTGATGGCGTTCTGGCCGGTGGTGCCGTCGATCACCAGCAGCACCTCGTGCGGCGCCTGCGGATCGAGCTTGGCCAGCACGCGCTTGATCTTGGCCAGCTCCGCCATCAGGTGGTTCTGGGTGTGCAGGCGGCCGGCGGTGTCGGCGATCAGGATGTCGAAGCCGCGCGATTTCGCGGCCTGCAGGGCGTCGAAGGCGACCGAGGCCGGATCGGCGTCCTGGCCTTGGGCCACGACCGCGACGTTGTTGCGCTCGCCCCAGATCTGCAGCTGTTGCACGGCGGCGGCGCGGAAGGTGTCGCCGGCGGCCAGCATCAGGCTGTGGCCGTCCTTCTGGAAGCGGCGCGCCAGTTTGCCGATGGTGGTGGTCTTGCCGACGCCGTTGACGCCGACGGTCAGCAGCACGAACGGCTTATGGCCGCCGTCGATCGTCAGCGGCTTGGCGATTGGTTCCAGGATCGCGCGCAGCTGCGCGCGCAGGGCCTCGAGCAGTTGCCCGGAATCGGCGAATTCGCGCGCCTTCAGGCGCTTGCGCAGCTCGGTCATGATTTCGGCGCTGACCCGCACGCCGACGTCGGCGCTGATCAGCGCCGTCTCCAGTTCGTCGAGCAGTTCCGGATCGAGCTTCGGGTGGCGCGAGAACAGGCCGCCGAAGGTGCGGGCGAAGAAGCTCTTGCCGACCGTCTGCTTGACCGCCTCGCGGGTGTCCATCACCTCGACGGCGTCGCCGGCCGCGTCCGCATCGGCCTTCTGCGCCGACGGCTCCGCCATCGCCGGGCTTGCCGGTTTTTCGGCCTCGGGCTTGGGTTTTTTCTTGAGGAAATCGAACATAGGGCGGTTCTGCGTCACAATAGGCGGGACATGCGGAGGATATGGAGGCGAAGCGTGCGAAAAACAGGGCTTGGCCACGTCCGTATTATAGCCGGTAGCCTCAGGGGCTCGAAATTGCCGGTGCCGGACGCCGACGGCCTGCGGCCGACCGGCGACCGCGTACGCGAGACCCTGTTCAACTGGCTGCAGAACCGGATCGCAGGCCGGCGCGTGCTCGATCTGTTCGCCGGCTCCGGCGCGCTCGGTTTCGAGGCGGCTTCGCGCGGCGCCGCCGAGGTGTTGTTGGTGGAAAACCATGCGCCGGCCGCGGCTTCGCTGCGCGCTAGCCGGGAGCGCCTGAAGACCGATCGTCTGCAGGTGCTGCAGGCCGATGCGCTGGCGTGGTTGGCCGGCAACGCCGGCGAGCGTTTCGATCTGGTGTTCCTGGATCCGCCGTTCGCCAGCGATCTCTGGCCTCGGCTCTGGCCGCTGTTGTTGCCGCTGCTGAATGACGGCGCCCTGGTTTATGTCGAGACCTCTGCTTCCGCCGCTTTGGCCCTGCCGGCCGGACTGACGGCGCTGAAAGAGGGCAAAACCCGCGAGTCCCGCTATTTGCTGGCGCAATGGCAAAAACCGGCGGGCGGCTGATACACTATCGGCACTTTCCGTTCGAGCCCGAACATGAGCCAAAACCCGTACCGGACAGCGGTCTATCCCGGCACCTTCGACCCCATCACCAACGGTCATGTGGATCTGGTCGCCCGGGCGTCCCTGCTGTTCGACGAGGTGGTGCTGGCGGTGGCGCAGAGCCCGAACAAACAGCCGGTGTTCGGCCTGGACGAGCGCGTGGCGATGGCCGAGGAGGCGCTGCGCGCCTGCCCGAACGTGCGCGTCACCGGCTTCAGCGGCCTGCTGGCGCATTTCGTGCACGAGATGAAGGCCGGCGTGCTGCTGCGCGGCCTGCGCGCGGTGTCCGATTTCGAATACGAATTCCAGCTCGCCAGCATGAACCGGCACCTGATTCCGGACGTGGAGACCATGTTCCTGACCCCGTCCGAGCAGTTCAGCTTCATCTCGTCCTCGCTGGTGCGCGAAGTCGCGCGCCTGGGCGGCGACGTCTCCGAGTTCGTCCCCGGCAACGTACGTTCGGCGTTGGCGGCCAAGTGGAAGCAGTCAACAACACACCCATAACGAGGTTCACTATGTCACGCAAACTCATCGCCCTGTCCGTCCTGCTCGCCGTCGCCGTTTCGGCCTGCGGCAAGAAAGAGGAAGAAAACAAGGACGCCGCCGCGCCGGCCGTGGTCACCGTGCCGACCACCGACGACAGCAACGCCTGGAAGCAGTACCTCGGCAGCGTCGCCGCCAAGCCGGAATACCAGGAAGTGGTCACCGACCGCACCATCCCGTACTTCCTGCCGTCCAACAGCAAGACCCCGGACAACCTGCCGAACACCGAAGAGTCCAGCCCGTACAGCCGCCAGATGGAAGTGGTCCAGCCTGCCATCCAGCGCACCGTGACCAAGGGCAACCTGCTGGTGTTCGGTTCGCCGGACAGCAAGACCATGGCCGATTTCATCGTCGAAGCCTTCGACGGCGCCGTGCCGACCGCGCTGAAGGGCTCGCACGTGCTGTTCATCGGCAAGTCGGAAGACGCCGAGCGCGTGAAGGCCGTGGTGGAAGCCGCCGGCGGCGGTTTCCTGTTCGAAGAAGTCCAGTAAGCGTCCACGCAGTCCCTTCCGGCGGCTCGGCTTTGCCGGGCCGCTTTGGTTTAAGCCCATGGCCCTGATCATCCATTCCGTCTGCATCAACTGCGACGTCTGCGAACCGGCCTGTCCGAACCAGGCCATCCGCCAGGGCGAGGACATCTACATCATCGATCCCGACCGCTGCACCGAATGCGTCGGCCATTTCGACGAGCCGCAATGCGTGGTGGTCTGCCCGGTCGAGTGCATCGAAAAGGATCCGGCGCATCCGGAAACCGAAGCGCAGCTGCTGCAGAAGCTGCGGCGCCTGCAGGAGGAACAACCATGAACATCCGCCTCGTCTTGCTGCTCATCCTGCTGTCGCTGCCGACGGCAGCGGACGCCGCCGCGGCCAAGCCGCGCCAGCATGCCGTCGCCTCGGCGCATGCCCTGGCCACCGAAGCCGGGTTGGAGGTGCTGGCCCAGGGCGGCAACGCCTTCGACGCCGCGGTGGCGGTGTCGAGCACGTTGTCGGTGGTCGAGCCGATCAGCTCGGGCCTCGGCGGCGGCGGTTTCTTCCTGCTGCACGAAGGCAAAACCGGGCGCGACCGCTTCATCGACGCGCGCGAGACCGCGCCGGCCGCGGCCACGCCCGACAGATACCTGGACGCCGCCGGCGGCTTCGACCGCGACCGCGCGGTCAACGGCCCGTGGTCGGCCGGCATTCCCGGCCTGCCCGCCGGTCTGGTGCATCTGGCGCGTGAACACGGGCGCTTGCCGTTGTCGCAATCGCTGGCGCCGGCCATCCGTATCGCGCGCGAGGGCTTTCCGGTGTACGAACGCCTGGCCAAGGGCTACGCCGCCCGCCGCGAGGTGATGGAGCGCTATCCCGGCACTCGCGCGGTGTTCCTGGCCGATGGCGATCCGCCGGAGGTCGGCGAGATCCTGCGCCAGCAGGATCTGGCGCGCACGTTGGAATTGCTGGCGGCCAAAGGCCACGACGGCTTCTACCGCGGCGAGGTGGCCGGCAAACTGCTGGCCGGCGTCGCCGCCGAAGGCGGGCAGTGGCAGGCCGATGAGCTGGCCGCATACCGTGTGCGCGAACGTGAGCCGCTGCGCTTCAGCTACGACGGCTGGACCGTGGTGACCGCGCCGCCGCCGTCCTCGGGTGGCATCGCGCTGGCGCAGATGCTGCAGATCCTCGATCCCTGGGATCTGTCTGCGATGGCGCCGGCGCAGCGCGTGCATCTGGTCACCGAGGCCATGCGCCGCGCCTTCCGC
Source organism: Arenimonas sp. (assembly GCA_041913425.1). Classification (GTDB taxonomy): domain Bacteria; phylum Pseudomonadota; class Gammaproteobacteria; order Xanthomonadales; family Xanthomonadaceae; genus Arenimonas. The sequence continues at coordinate 14,077 of JAYSFF010000009.1, forward strand.
GACCGCACCTTCTACCTCGGCGACCCGGATTTCGTGCGCATACCCCAGCGCACGCTGACCAGCCGCGAATACGCCGCCGGCCTGCGCGCCACCATCCATCCCGGCAAGGCCACGCCGAGCGATCTGCTCTCGGGCCAGCAGACGCCGTTGGAGGACGAGGACACCACCCACTTCTCGATCATCGACGCCGACGGCAACCGCGTGGCCGGCACCCAGACCGTCAACCTGCTGTTCGGTTCGGGACTGGTGGCGCCGGGTACCGGCGTGCTGCTCAACAACGAGATGGACGATTTCGCGCTCAAGCCCGGCGAGCCCAACGCCTTCGGCGTGATGGGTTTCGAGGCCAACGCGCCCAAGCCCGGCAAGCGCATGCTGAGCTCGATGACGCCGACCTTCATGGAATCGCCCGGCCGCGTGGCGGTGCTCGGCACGCCCGGCGGCAGCCGCATCATCACCATGGTGCTGCTGGGCGTGCTCGGTTATGCCGACGGTCTGGACGCGCAGCAGGTCGCGGCGTTGCCGCGCTACCACCACCAGTGGCTGCCGGACGTGCTGTCGGCCGAACGCGGCGCTCTGCCGGCCGACGTGGCGGCCGCGCTGCGCGCCATGGGCCACAACGTGGATACCCCCGAAGACGCCGCCGGCGGACGACGCTCCAGCGACAGCTGGGGCAACCTGCAGACGGTGGAATGGGATCTGAAGACCAATACGCTGCATACCGGCAGCGATCCCCGCAATCCGGTCGGCCTCGGCAAAACCGTCGAGGCCGGCAAGAAGACGAAGGTGAAGCCATGAAAGCTTGGTCCTTGCTCGGCAATTCGCAGAAACTCGACGGCGGCGCCATGTTCGGCAACGCGCCCAAGGCGATGTGGGAAAACTGGGTCACGGTCGATGCCCTGAACCGCATCGACCTGGCCTGCCGCGCGCTGCTGGTGGACGGTCTGAACGGCAAGCGCGTGCTGTTCGAGACCGGCGTCGGCGCCTTTTTCGAACCCAAGCTGCGCGAACGCTACGGCATCCAGGAGGCCGAGCACGTGTTGCTGGCCGAGCTGGCCAGGGCCGGCTTCCGCCACGAGGATATCGACGTGGTGGTGCTCTCGCACCTGCACTTCGACCACGCCGGCGGCTTGCTGGCGCCCTGGGCCGAAGGCCAGCCGGCGCGCCTGCTGTTCCCGAACGCCAGATTCGTGGTCGGTGCCGAACACTGGCGGCGCGCGCAGGCGCCGCACCCGCGCGACCGCGCCAGCTTCGTGCCGGAGCTCAACGCGTTGTTGGCGGCCAGCGGCCGGCTCGAGCTGGTCGACGGCGACCATGCGCCGAGCCTGGGCGAGGCCGTGCGCTTCCACCATTCCGACGGCCATACGCCCGGTCTGCTGTTGGCCGAGATCCGCGGCGCGGCCGAATCGGTGGTGTTCTGCGCCGATCTGATTCCCGGCCGGGCCTGGGTGCATCTGCCGATCACCATGGGCTACGACCGCAACGCCGAGCTGGTGATCGACGAAAAGCGCGCGTTCCTGGCCGACATGCTGGCGCGCGGTGTTACCCTGTTCTTCACCCATGACGCCGAAACCGCCGCCGCGCGGCTGGTGCAGGACGACAAGGGCCGCTATTCCACCACCGATGCCCGGGCCGTGTGGGCCGCGCATCCCCTGTAAAGGAGCATGCCATGATTTCGATGATGTACGCCGGCCTGTGCACGCTGTTGGTCATCGTCCTGGCCCTGCGCGTGGTCAAGCTGCGCCGCGAGCACGGCGTCGGTCTCGGCCATGGCGGCAACATGCAGCTGCTGCAGGCCACGCGCGCGCACGCCAACGCCACCGAGAACATGCCGCTGGCGCTGATCCTGCTGAGTTCGCTCGAACTGACCGGCTATCCGCCGGCGGTGATCCACGCCTTCGGCGGCGTGTTCCTGTTCTCGCGCCTGCTGCATGCCTGGGGCGTCAGCCGCAGCGAGGGCCGTTCGCTCGGCCGCTTCTGGGGCATGACCCTGACCTGGCTGCCGATGATCGTGATGGCGGTGTTCGCCATCGTCGGCTCGCTCAGCGCGCAGGTGCCGCGCTTCCAGTAAGCGCAGAGGAAAGGCCGCTCACAAGCGGCCTTTTTCATTTGCCGGCCGGCGTCATTCGCCTATGTCTTCGGCCCAGAGCGTCGGCTTGTCGCGCATGAAGTCGCGCATCAGCCCGATGCAGCGTTCATCCTGGCGCACGTCTAGCGCCACGCCGTGGCCGCACAGCCATTGCTCCTCGCCCATGAACGAGCGGTTCTCGCCGATGACCACGGTCGGGATGCCGTACAGTACGACGGCGCCGCTGCACATCGGGCAGGGCGACAGCGTGGTGTACAGCGTGCATTCGCGGTAGAAGCCGGCGCTGCGGCGGCCGGCGTTCTCCAGCGCGTCCATCTCGGCATGCAGCACCGTGCTGCCTTTCTGCACGCGCCGGTTGTGGCCGCGGCCGATGATCACGCCGTCGTGCACCAACACCGAACCGATCGGAATGCCGCCTTCGGCCAGGCCGAGCTCGGCTTCCTCGATGGCGGCGAGCAGGAACGGATCCATGGCGGTTCTCCTGGCGGATGGCGTATGTCGATTAAATACCAAAGCGCCGGCATCGGCAACGCCGTGTCCTGCAGCGGGCATGAAAAACACGCCAAGCGGCGGGTTTTCCGTTCACGCGCGGAGCGCGGTTCAGGCCGCTTCGGCTTCGGCCTTGCGCGGGCCGTGCAGCAGCGCGTGGCGCACGTGCTCGATCACCAGGTCGAGTTCCTCGCTGGTGATGTTGAAGTGCGGGGTGAAGCGCAACGAGTTGGTGCCGCCGTGGATCACGCCGATGCCGCGCTCGCGCATGTATTCCTCGGTCGAGCCGGCGCCGTAGCACTTGAAGCGCGGGTCGAGCTCGCAGCTGAACAGCAGGCCGGTGCCCTGGACCTTGGTGATCAGGCCGCCGAGTTCGTCCTTCAGCGCGTTCAGCTTGGCCACCGCTTCCTGGCCGCGTTCGCGGATGTTGGCGCGCACGTCGGGCGTCAGCTGGCCCAGCACGGTCGCGGCGATATCCATCGCGCGCGGGTTGGTGGTCATGGTGTTGCCGTAGGTGCCCTTGGCGTAGGTCTTGGCCGCGCGTTCGTTCACCGCCAGCACCGACAGCGGGTACTGGCCGCCGTTCAGGGCCTTGGAGTAGGTTTCCATGTCCGGCGCCTCCAGGTTTTCGAAGCCCGGGTAGTCGACGATCGACAGCGTGCCTTGGGCGCGGATGCCGGCCTGAATGGAATCGACCAGCAGGAAGGTGCCATGGGCCTTGGTCAGCTCGCGCGCCACGGCGTAGAATTCCGGCGGCACGGCGCGGCCCGGATCGCCTTCGCCCATCACCGGCTCCAGGAACATGGCTTCGATGTACCAGCCGTTGGCATCGGCATCGGCGAAGGCCTTTTTCAGGCCGTCGATCGAGTACGGTTCGATGGTGATCAGCTGGTCGTTGTGGTGCTTGTAGCTGGCCAGGTTGGCCAGATAGGCCTTGCGCGAGGAGTCCGAATACAGCGCCGGCAGTTCGGTGCGGCCGTGGAACGCGCCTTGCACGGCGATGCGCTTGACGCGCTTGCCGGCGTGGCGGGCGCCCGGGTCGGTCATCAGCTTGGTGTTGGTGTCGGCGATGCGGCCGGCCAGCGACACCGACTCCGAACCGGAGTTCAGGGTCAGGAAGCGGGCGTACGGGCAGCCGCCGCGGCTATGGCCGATTTCGGCGCGCAGGGCGCGGATCACGCGCAGTTGCGACAGGCTCGGCGACATGATGTTGGCCATCACCTGCGGCTTGGCCATGGCGGCCAACACCGATTCCGGGGTGTGGCCGAAGCCGAGCATGCCGTAGCCGCCCGAGTCGTGCAGCACGCGGCCTTTCAGGGTGACGATCCACGGGCCGGCGGCGGCGATAGCCACGTACGGATTGACCGCGTCATCGGGGTAGAAGTTGACGAAACCGGCCTGCACGGCGTCGATCTGGGCCTGTTCGTCGGCGTCGGCCAGCTCCGGGAATTCCGCAATCAGCGCCGGAAAGGCCGCGGCGGCGCGTTCGGCGGCCACGGTCAGCTCCGGGAAGCGGCCGGCCAGACGGACCAGGCTGGCGTCGTCCAGGCCTTGGGTGCGGACGGCGCCGGCGCGCGCGCGCAGGGGTTTCAGGATATCCAGGATGCTCATGTGTCGACTCCGGCGGCTGGGCCGCTTTATGGTTATGGTGACGCAAAGCGCGATTTTACCATGCGGGTTTTCGCGCCGTAACCCCCGGCGGGCGGAATCAACCACTTAGGCTACAATATGCGGCTTATTCCGGAGCCCCATGAAGAAGTCCGACTTCCATTTCGACCTGCCGCCCGAGCTGATCGCCCAGGCGCCTTTGCCCAACCGCAGCGATTCCCGCCTGCTGCTGGTGCCGCCGGGCGACGCCGCGTTCGAAGACCGCCGTTTCCGCGACCTGACCGACCTGCTGCGCCCGGGCGACCTGCTGGTGTTCAACGACACCCGGGTGATTCCGGCACGGCTGTACGGGCGCAAGCAGACCGGCGGCGAAGTCGAGATTTTGATCGAACGCCTGCTGCCGGGGCAGGAGGCGCGCGCCCAGATCGGCGCCTCCAAATCGCCCAAGCCCGGCAGCGGCATCACCCTGCAGGACGGCACGCGCATCACCGTGCTCGGCCGCGACGGCGGCTTCTACCACCTGCGCTTCGACACCGACGAACCGGTCGAGACCGTGCTCAACCGGATCGGCAAACTGCCTCTGCCGCCCTACATCCAGCGCGCCGCCGACGCGGACGACGATAGCCGCTACCAGACCCTGTTCGCCCGGCACGCCGGGGCGGTGGCGGCACCCACCGCCGGCCTGCATTTCGACCAGGCCCTGCTGGCGGAACTGGCGGCCAACGGCGTGCAATCCGGGCATGTGACCCTGCATGTCGGCGCCGGCACTTTCCAGCCGATGCGCGCCGAGCACGTGAAAGACCATGTCATGCACAGCGAATGGCTGAACGTGGGCGCCGAGCTGTGCGCCCGCATCCAGGCCACCCGCGCCGCCGGCGGCCGCGTGATCGCGGTCGGCACCACGGTGCTGCGCGCGCTGGAAAGCGCGATGGTGGACGGCGAGGTCCGGCCGTTCGCCGGCGACACGCAGATCTTCATTTTCCCCGGTTACCGCATCCGCAGCATCGACGCGCTGATCACCAATTTCCACCTGCCGGAAAGCACCCTGTTGATGCTGGTGTCGGCCTTCGCCGGCAAAGAGCGCATCTTCGCCGCCTACCGGCACGCGGTGGCGCAGCGCTACCGCTTCTTTTCCTATGGCGACGCCATGTTGCTGTTCCCCGGAGGCGCGCCATGAGCCGCATGCAGTTCCGTAAATCCGCCCAGGACGGCAACGCCCGCCGCGGCGAGCTGACATTCCCGCGCGGCAGCGTGCAGACGCCGGCGTTCATGCCGGTCGGCACCTACGGCTCGGTCAAGGCCATGAAGCCGCAGGACATCCTGGACACCGGCGCCGAGATCATCCTCGGTAACACCTTCCATCTGTACCTGCGCCCCGGGCTGGAGGTCATCGAAGCGCACCGCGGCCTGCACGATTTCACCCGATGGCAGAAGCCGATCCTGACCGACTCCGGCGGTTTCCAGGTCTGGTCGCTGGCCAAACGCCGCAAGATCACCGAGCAGGGCGTCACCTTCGCTTCGCCGGTGGACGGCGCCAAGGTCTTCATCGGGCCCGAGGAAAGCATGCATATCCAGCGCGTGCTCGGCTCCGACATCGTGATGATCTTCGATGAGTGCACGCCGTATCCGGCCACCGAAATCGTGGCGCGCAAATCCATGCAGCTCAGCCTGCGCTGGGCCGAGCGTTCCAAGCGCGCGCACGAAGGCAACGACGCTGCGCTGTTCGGCATCGTGCAGGGCGGGGTGTATCCGCACCTGCGCACGGCCTCGGCCGAGGGCCTGCAGGCGATCGGCTTCGACGGTTATGCGGTCGGCGGCCTGGCGGTCGGCGAGCCGGCGCACGAGCGCGAGCAGACGCTGTCGGCGATCTGCCCGCAGCTGCCGGACGACAAGCCGCGATACCTGATGGGCGTCGGCAAGCCGGAGGACATCGTCGAGGCGGTCGCGCGCGGCATCGACATGTTCGACTGCGTGATGCCGACCCGCAACGCGCGCAACGGCCATTACTTCACGCGCCAGGGCCAAGTGCGCATCCGCAACGCCCGCTACGAGAAGGACCTGTCGCCGATCGAACCGGGCTGCGCCTGCTACACCTGCACGCACGGGTTCACCCGCGCCTACCTGCGCCATCTGGACCGCTGCAATGAGATCCTGGCCTCGATGCTGGCCACCATCCACAACCTGCATTACTACCAGCAGCTGATGCGCGAAATCCGGCAAGCCATTGAAAACCAATCGTTCGAGGCCTTCCGCGCGGAGTTCTACCGGGCCCGCAGCCAGCCTTGATAAGGCCAGCCCCGGCCCCACTTATGTCATAATCGACCCTCAGTTTTCCCGACCAAATCAAGGATTTCCGACCATGTCCCTGCTTGACCTGATCATTTCCCCGGCCGCCGCCCAGGCCGCCCCCGCCCAGCAAGGCAGCCCGATGTCGCTGCTGATCATGATGGTGCTGTTCTTCGCCGTGTTCTACTTCATGGCCATCCGCCCGCAGATGAAGCGCGCCAAGGAACACCGCGCCCTGCTGGCCGGCCTGTCGAAGGGCGACGAAGTGATCATGGCCGGCGGCATCGCCGGACGCGTGGAAGAGCTCGGCGAGAGCTTCGTCGGCGTCGAAATCGCCGACGGCGTCAAGATCAAGGTGCAGAAGAACGCCATCACCGCCGTGCTGCCGAAGGGCAGCCTGAAGTCCGCCTGATCCATCTCTAGGGGCTGCGGCCCGGGTTTTCGCCATGCTTGAATTTCCGAAGTGGAAGTACGCCGTGATGTTCCTGGTGCTGTTCGCCAGCGCCTTGTATTCCTTGCCCAACCTGTACCCGAAACAGCCGGCGGTGCAGATCAGCGTCACCCGCGGCACGCTCGAGGACGGTCTGGCCGCGCGCATCGAGCAACGCCTGAAGGCCGAAGGCATCGCCGGCGCGTCCGTCGGTCCGGACGGCGACGGCCTGATCGTGCGCCTGCCGGGCACCGACGCGCAGACCAAGGCCGCCGAAGCGCTGAAGCAGGAGCTGGGCAGCCGCTACACCGTGGCGTTGAACCTGGCCTCGAGCGTGCCGGCCTGGCTGTCGGGCCTGGGCGGCAAGCCGATGACCCTGGGCCTCGACCTGCAGGGCGGCGTGCACTTCCTGATGGAGGTCGACCAGAAAGCCGCGCTGGAAAAGCGCGAGAACGCCTATCTGGATGAAATCCGCGGCGCCCTGCGCGAAGCCAAGCTCGGCGATTACGACGCCAGCCGCGGCGTGGACGGCATCGTCATCCGCTTCAAGAACCCGCAGGAGCTGCTGCGCGCCGAAAGCCTGCTGATGAAAAGCTTCCCGGCCCTGCAGTTCAGCCAGCCCGACGGCGGCAACGGCCTGCTGCTGAAGGCCCAGGCCACGCCGGCCGAGGCCAAGCGCATCGCCGACGGCGCCGTGGACCAGAACATCACCATCCTGCGCAACCGCATCGACGCGCTCGGCGTGTCCGAGCCGGTGATCCAGCGCCAGGGCGGCAACCGCATCATCGTGCAGCTGCCGGGCGTGCAGGACACCGCCGAGGCCAAGGACAGCATCGGCGCCACCGCCACGCTGGAATACCGCGCCCAGATCGGCGACATGGCCCAGGCCGCCGAAGCCCTTTCCTCCGGCATCGTGCCGCCGGAAGCGCGTTTGTACTTCATGCGCGAGACCAACCCGGACGGCAGCCGCATCCCGATCCTGCTGTCGCGCCGCGTGATCGTATCCGGCGACCAGCTGGTCGACGCCACCCCGATTAGCGATCCGCAGACCGGACGCCCGGCGGTCAGCATCAAGCTCGACGCCTCCGGCGGCAAGCGCATGTTCAACCACACGCTCGAGAACGTCGGCAAGAACATGGCCGTGGTGTACGTCGAACGCGTGCCGGAGACCAAGACCGTCGGCGGGCAGACGGTCAAGACCGTGCGCATCAACGAGGACGTGATCAACTCGGCCACCATCCAGGGCGTGTTCGGCAAGGACTTCCAGACCACCGGCCTGGACCCGCAGGAAGCCGAGCGCCTGTCCAAGCAGCTGAAGGCCGGCGCGCTGGCCGCGCCGATGGACTTCGTGCAGGAGCGCGTGGTCGGCCCCAGCCTGGGCGCCGAGAACGTCAAGCGCGGCGTGCAGGCGGTGCTGTACTCGTTCGTGTTCGTGATGGTGTTCTTCGTGCTGTATTACCGCATGTTCGGCCTGATCACCAACGTCGCGCTGCTGCTCAACCTGCTGTTGGTGGTGGCGGTGATGTCGCTGTTCGGCGCCACGCTGACCCTGCCGGGCTTCGCCGGCATCGCGCTCACCGTCGGCATGTCGGTGGACGCCAACGTGCTGATCAACGAACGCATCCGCGAGGAGCTGCGCCTGGGCAACACGCCGCTGGCCAGCATCGCGGCCGGTTACGACAAGGCCAGCGGCACCATCGCCGACGCCAACGTCACCGCGCTGCTGGGCGGCATCGCCATGGCGGCTTTCGGCTCCGGCCCGATCCGCGGCTTCGGCATCACCCTGATCATCGGCATCCTGACCTCGATGTACACCGCGGTGTCGGTGTCGCGCGGGGTCGCCACCCTGATTTACGGCGGCCGGCGCAAGCTGGCCAAGCTTTCGATCTGACGCACGGAGTCCGACGTGGAACTGTTTCCTTCCAATAGCAAATTCGATTTCATGCGTCTGCGCTGGGTCTCCCTGGGCCTGGCCGGCCTGTTGATGGTCGTGGCCATCGGCGCCATGGCGGTCAAGGGCTTCAACTTCGCGCTCGACTTCACCGGCGGCACCGAGACCGAGATCCACTTCAGCAAGCCGGCCGACGTCGAGGCCGTGCGCCAGAAGCTCGAGGCCGCCGGCTACCACGGCGCGCAGGTGCGCACCTTCGGCTCGGCCACCGACGTGGTGGTGCGCATGCAGCTGCAGAAGGACGGCGCGCGCCAGAGCGGCACCGACATCCTGAACGCGGTGCAGAGCGCGGAGAACCCGGGCGTCCTGCGCGACAGCTACTACGTCGGCCCGCAGGTCGGCAAGGAACTGGCCGAGAACGGCTTCCTGGCCGTGCTGTTCGTGGTGCTCGGCTTCCTGGCCTACGTCTGGATGCGCTTCGAGCTGAAGTTCGCCGTCGCCGCCATCATCGCCACCCTGCACGACATGCTGCTGGTGTGCGGCTGGTTCGCGCTGTTCGGCATCGAGTTCGACCTGGCGGTGCTGGCCGGCGTGCTGTCGGTGATGGGTTACTCGATCAACGACACCATCGTGGTGTTCGACCGCGTGCGCGAGAACTTCCGCAACCTGCACAAGCTGTCGCCGGCCGAAGTGCTCAACCGCTCGGTCAACCAGACCCTGTCGCGCACCATCATCACCTCGTTCGTGGCGCTGCTGACCGTGCTGGCCCTGTATTTCTACGGCGGCGATTCGCTGCAGGGCATGGCCATCTCGCAGGTGCTGGGCATCATCATCGGCACCCTGTCCTCCATCTTCGTGGCCAGCCCATTGCTGCTGATGATGGGCGTCACCAAGCAGGACCTGATGCCGAAGGCGCGCGACGAGGAAGAGCTCAACGCCCGTCCGTAAGCGCCGCTTCGGCCCATGGAAAACCCCGCCTCGGCGGGGTTTTCCGTTTCAGGCGGGAGGCCGCTGCTCAGCGTGCGACCAGTCCGCCGTCCACGGCCAGGGTCTGCCCGGTGACGAAGCCGGCCTGCGGCGAGCATAGCCAGACCACGGTATCGGCGATTTCGCGCGGCGTACCCATGCGGTTCATCGGATGCATGGCCGCGTACTGCGCCTCGACCGCGGGATCTTGGCGGGTGATGCGGTCGACCATCTCGGTCTTGATCACGCCCGGGCAGACCGCGTTGACGCGGATGCCGTGTTCGCCGTATTCCACCGCCGCGGCGCGGGTCAGCTGCACCACGCCGCCTTTCGAGGCGCAATACGCCGGCAGTCCGGCGAAACCGACCAGTCCGGCCACCGAGGCGATGTTGACGATGGCGCCGTTGCGGCGCGGCAGCATCAGCCGGATCTGCTCGTGCATGCAGGCGAACACGCCGCGCAGGTTGACGTTGATGACGCGGTCGAAGTTGGCCAGGCTGGCTTCGCCGGTGGGGGCGGTCTCGCCTTCGATGCCGGCGTTGTTGCAGGCGGCATCCAGACGCCCCCAAGTCTCCGCGATCCGGCGGTGCAGGGCGGCGACCTGCTCGGCGTCCGCCACGTCGCAGGCGATGAACTGCGTGTCATGGCCTGCGGTATGCAGGCGCTCGGCGGCTTCGGCGCCGCGTGCCGCGTCGCGGTCGGACAGCACCACGCGGCATCCGGCCTGGGCGAAAGCCAAAGCGGTCTCCAGACCGATGCCGGTGGCGGCTCCGGTCACCAATGCGACGGCGTCTTTTTCGAACATGGGCGTTTCCTTGCGGTGGACGCCCCGATTATGGCACCGCGGCGGCCGGCGGGCAAAAAGCCCGTCGGGGCGGCGCTCAGGCCGGTTCCGCTTGCCCGCGGCTGAAGCGCAGGAAATCCTGCAGCAGATAGGCGGCGACCGCCGGCAGCACCAGGAACACCAGCGGATTGCTGGCGTAGGCGGCGGCCGGGTCGAGCCGGAGCAGGTGCAGCATGGCAGTGGTCAGCCCGCAGCCCGGGCAGTCGGCGCCGGTCAGCAGCTTCCAGACGCAGGGCGGCAGCAGGTCGATGCCGGCGAAGCGCATCAGCACCAGTCCGCCGCCGAAGTAGGCGACCGCTGCCGCCATCACCCGGTTGCGCCGCAGGTAGGCGGCGCCCAGGCGTAGGGAATCAGCCGTTCTTGACCGGATTGCCGTCGGCATCGCGGAAGTTGCCGGAGACCAGGATGATGAAATCGACCAGGGTCCAGATGCCGCAGGCACCGAAGGTCAGCAGCTGCACGATGCCGATGGCGATGTGGCCGGTGTAGAAACGGTGGATGCCGAACACGCCGAGGAACCAGCACAGCAGCAGGGCCACGATCCAGCGGCTGTTGTCGTTGGCCGGCGCCGGCTTGGCCGCGGGCTCCTGGCGGACGCCGCATTTCGGGCAGATTTCCGCCTTGATGTTGATCAACTCACCGCATTCGGTGCAGTATTTTTCGTTGTCGTTTTTCATGGAATTCCGTTCCGCCGCGGCGGACGAAGGGGGGCGGGCCGCGTCGGAGCGCGGCCCGCGCGGCGCGGATCAGGTCAGGTCGCGGCCGTCGGCCATCTTCAGGCTGCCGGTCAGGATGCGGATCAGGTCGATCAGGGCCCAGAAGCCGCAGCCGCCGAAGGTGATCAGCTGCAGCCACCAGTTGGAGTGGCCCATCATCAGGCGGTGGATGCCCAGCACGCCGAGGAACCAGCAGACGATGAACATGAGGATTTTGGATTGCGCCGGTTTTTGCTCGGACATGGATGCACCTTTGTGGTTTGGGTTGTTGGAGGATTCGCCCACATGAAACCGGTGTCGGACCGGTCGAAAACAGGCCGCATCGTCGCGATGCGGTATCAGCTTCCCCGGCAGACCATGGCTTTTTTTAATAGGTCTGGTCGGGATTGTACCGATTCGATTAACAAAACTCCAGACGCCGGCGCAACATTCTGTAACAATCCTGCAACCTGTCGCCGTCGCCCGCTGCGCCCATACGCGGCCTCAGAAACTCCTGCCGTACTCCGATTGCGCGATGGCGGCCTGCAGCAGCGGATTGATGCGCACGTTGCCGGCCACGATGTTGCCGGCGTCGAGGATCTTCTCGCCGCGGCCCTTGACGTCGCAGACCCGGCCGCCGGCTTCGCGCACCAGCAGCATGCCGGCCGCCACGTCCCAGGCCTTGATGCCGGATTCGAAATAGGCGTCGGCCCGGCCGCAGGCGACATAGGCCAGATCGAGCGCGGCCGAACCGGTGCGGCGGATGTCCTCGGCGGTGCCCAGCAGCGCCTTGCAGAAATCCAGATGCGGGCCGACGCGGCCGCGGTCGCGGGGCGGGGTGCCGGTGATCACCATCGCGCCGGACAGGTCCCGGCGGTCGGTGACGCGGATCTTGCGGTCGTTCAGCAGCGCACCCTTGCCCTTGCTGGCGGTGAACAGCTCGTTCTTGATCGGATCGTAGACGACCGCCTCGACCGGTTCGCCGTTCTCCACCAGCGCGATTGACACGCAGTAGTGCGGGATGCCGTGCAGGAAGTTGGAGGTGCCGTCGAGAGGGTCGATGACGAAGGTCTGCTTGCCCTTGCCCATGGCGCCGGATTCCTCGCACAGGAAGGCGGCCTGCGGATAGGCGCGCTTGAGTTCCTTGATGATCTCGGCCTCGGCGAGCGAGTCGACTTCGCTGGCGTAATCCTGCTTGGATTTCTCGAACACGCTCAGGCTGTCGAGCTTGTTCATATGGCGTAGAATGACGGTGCCGGCCTGACGCGCGGCCTTCACCATCACGGTGACGACGGGGTTCTGCATGGGATTACCCTTGGGCTGAGTTGGTATGAGAACGCGATGCCGTCCAGCGGCACCCGCGTATGATACCCGAAAGCGTCGCCGTCCTGAACCGATGACGCCCGCCACCATTCATTCCCGAGCCGGAAACGCCCGATCATGAGCCAAGCCGACCCCATCCGCATCATCCTCGTCGGCACCTCGCACCCGGGCAACATCGGCTCGGCCGCGCGCGCGATGAAGACCATGGGCTTGTCGAACCTGGTGCTGGTGTCGCCGTCGCGCTTTCCCGATCCGGAGGCGTCGGCCTTGGCCGCCGGCGCCGACGACGTGTTGGCCGGCGCGCGGGTCGTGGCCACGCTCGACGAGGCGCTCGACGGCTGCCGTTACGCGCTCGGCAGCACCGCGCGCGACCGCACGGTCAGCCTGCCCGAGCTGTCGCCGCGCGAGGCCGCCGCCGAACTGGTGGCGCGCACGGCGCAGGGCGACGTCGCCCTGCTGTTCGGGCGCGAGCGCACCGGCTTGGACAACGAAGAGCTGCAGCGCTGCCACGGCCGCGTGTTCATCCCCTGCAACCCGGACTACGCCTCGCTCAATCTGGCGGCGGCGGTGCAGGTGCTCAGTTACGAGATCCGGCTCCGGCGCCTGGAGGCCGGACTGCAGGCGGGGCGCGCGCCGTCGCCGGCCGAGGAAGCGCCGGCCAGCCTGGACCAGATGGAGCGTCTGTTCGGGCATCTGGGCGAGTTCATGGACGAGATCGATTTCCACAAAGGCCGTTCACCGGACATGGTGACCCAGCGCCTGCGCCGGCTGTTCCTGCGCGCCGGCATGGACGAGCGCGAAATCAAGATCCTGCGCGGAATCCTGTCCGACGCGCAGCGCCTGTTGCGTCAGCCGAAGTAGCGCAGCAGGTCGGCCAGATGGCCGATGATCAGGCCGGAGAACTCGGCCAACAGCACGATCTCCACCAGCCCCAGGATCCAGCCGATGGCGAGCAGGATGCCGTCGCGCTCGATGAAGCCGAGGCTGAAGGCCAGCACGATCAGCCCGAACGGGTAGTTGGTGAACGGAATCGGCAGCGCCAGCAGTACGCCCAGCAAAATCAGCAGCAGGCCGCTGAAGGCGCGCGCCCAGGCGTGGTCGAAGACGTATTCGAAGCGGGGCTTGCACAGTTTCTCCACAAAGCCGAGCCAGCGGTCGAAGCGGCGCTGGAAGTTGATCACATGCGCGCGCTTGAAGGTCTTGCGGCCGATGAACGCCGGCACCCACGGGTGCTCCAGCTGCCACAGCAGCTGGGCGCCGATCAGCGTGGTCAGCAATCCGCTGAACGCGCCTTGTCCGGCCGGAATCGGGATGAACACCGGAATCAGCACGATCAGCAGGAACAGGCCGTAGCTGCGGTGGCGGAAGCTGTCCAGCACCAGCTCGAAGCTCAGGTCGTCGTCAGGCCGGCCGGTGGCCAGCTGCTGCAGCAGGATGCGGGTGCTGATCTCATGGCTCATGGCTTACTCGTCGAAGGCCGCGTCGGTCTGCGGCCGCGGACCGATCAGCAGCTTGTCGATGCGGGCGCCGTCGAGGTCGACCACTTCCACGCGCCAATCGCCGAATTCGAAGATCTCGCCGGTGTGCGGGATGCGGCCGAAGTGGGCGATGACCATGCCGGCGACGGTGGTGAAATCGCCGTCATCCTCGCCTGGCAGGCTTTGCAGGTTGAGCAGTTCGTGCAGCTCCTCGACCGCCAGGCGGCCGTCCACCAGCCAGCTGCCGTCGTCGCGCTCGATCACCAGCGGTTCGGTCTCGTCGCTTTCCAGGCTCTGGATGCGGCCGAGGATGGCGCCGAGCAGGTCGTTCAGGGTCACCATGCCTTGGATGTCGCCGTATTCGTCGACCACCAGGGCCAGCGTCTGCTGCTCCTCGCGGAAGATCTCCAGCAGCTTGAGGGCGTTGGTCGATTCGGACACGAACAGCGCCGGGCGCAGGCTGCCGAACAGCTCGTCGCTGCCGCGGCATTCGCGGCCGACCAGGGTCTTGGATTCAAGCACGCCGAGCACGTTGCTGTCGTCGCCGCGGTACACCGGATAGCGGGTGAACGGCTGGCCGCGCAGCACCGCCTGGTTCTCCTCCAGCGGCGCGTCGGCGTCCAGCCAGGTGATTAGGGTGCGCGGCGTCATCAGCGATTCGGCGCTGCGGTCGCCCAGGCGCAGCACGCGGTTGAGCATGTTGCGTTCGTCGGCGTCGATCATGCCCTGTTCATGGCTTTCCGCCACCAGATGGCGGATCTCCTCGTCGGTGACTTTCTCTTCGGACACGTTGCTCAGGCCGAGCAGGCGCATCAGGAAGCGGGTGCTGCCGGCCAGGACCACCACCACCGGGCGCGCGGCCGTGGCCAAAAAGCGCATCGGCAGGGCCACCGCCACCGCCAGCTGCTCCGGCCGCAGGGTGCCCAGGCGTTTGGGCAGCAGTTCGCCCAGCACCACCGAGACGAACAGGATGCCGCCGAAACTGAGCGCATAGGCGATGATGTGGGCGTAATCCGCCAAGGCCGGCAGGGCGGCGAACACCGGCTGGATGCGCTCGGCCAGCGATTCGCCGCCGAAATAACCGGTCAGCAGGCCGAGCAGGGTGATCCAGACCTGGACCGCCGACAGGAAGCTTTCCGGATGTTCCGACAGCTCCAAGGCCGCTTTCGCGCGGGACGAGCCCTGCGCCAACTGTTTCAGTCGCGACTTGCGGGAGGTCACCACCGCCATTTCCGACAGGGCGAAGAACCCGTTCAGCAGAATCAAAACAAGGACGATGGCGAGCTCAAGCATCGAGGCGGCGGGCTTTTCCGTTCACAGCCGATAGGATACCCGATGCCGGCGGGGGGCGTCCGGGCGATATGGCAGGCTGTCACAATTCCGTCATATATCGCCTACAATAGCGTCAGCCCGATTAACCGCCCGTTCAGGAGCCCGCCATGTTCTCTCTGCAAACCATCTTCGGCAAAGGCGATAAATTCTACGGCCTGCTGGAGGCCAGCGCTGCCGCCGCACGGGAAAGCACGGCCGCCCTGGCCGACCTGCTGGCCACGCCTCCGCAGCAGCGTTCGCTGGAGAAGTTCAAGGCCGCCCGCCAGCGCGAGAAGGACTTGGCCGCGCAGATCAGCCAGGAGCTGATCAACACCTTCGTGACCGCGCTCGAGCGCGAGGACATCGAGGCGCTGTCGAACGTGCTGTACAAGATCCCCAAGGTGGTCGAGAAGTTCGCCGAACGCTTCACCCTGTCGGCGCACCGCCTGGGCGACGTCGATTTCGTGCCGCGTGCCAAGATGCTGGAACAGAGCACCGAAGTGCTCGAGCAGATGGTCGGCCAGCTGCGCAAGGGCATGAACATCGAGACCAGCAAGGCGCTGAACGACCGCATGCAGGCCATCGAGGCCGAGGCCGACCGGCTGATTCTGGAGCTGTACCGCGACACCTACCAGAACGAAACCGACCCGATGCGCTACATGATCCTGAAGGACCTGTTCGAGATGCTGGAGAAGGCCATCGACAAGTGCCGGGACGCCGGCAACGTGGTGCATCACATCATCCTGAAGAACTCCTGAGGATCCGGCCATGGACTTCGCCCTGGTCCTGCTGCTGCTGGTGATCGTCACCGCCCTGGTGTTCGAGTTCATCAACGGCTTCCACGACACCGCCAACTCCATCGCCACGGTGGTGGCGACCAAGGTGCTGACCCCGACCCAGGCGGTGATGCTGGCGGCGGCCACCAACCTGATCGGCGCGTTCTGGGGCACCGCGGTGGCCAAGACCATCGCTTCCGGCCTGGTCGACACCGACGTCGTGCACGTCGGCTCGCAGGTGCTGATCTGCGCCCTGGCCGGCGGCATCATCTGGAACCTGATCACCTGGTGGCGCGGCTTGCCGTCCTCGTCCAGCCACGCGCTGATCGGCGGCCTGTGCGGCGCGGCGGTGGCCGCCGCCGACAACGATTTCGGCGCGCTGGTCTGGTCGCATGCCGGCGAGAACTGGACCAAGAACGCCGGCCTGCTGTGGAAGGTGGTCATCCCGATGGTGACCTCGCCCCTGGCCGGCTTCCTGCTCGGCGTGCTGATCATGGCGCTGCTGATGGCGCTGATCAGCTCGATGAACTCGGCCGGCGGCTGGCTGGCGCGCGCTTCACGGCCGCGCTGGATCAACGCCGTGTTCGGCAAGGCGCAGATCGGTTCGGCGGCCTACATGGGTTTCGCGCACGGCACCAACGACGCGCAGAAGACCATGGGCATCATCGCGCTGGCGGTGTTCGGCGCGGAGGCCTCGGGCACGCTGAACGACCTGCCGTCCTGGCTGGCCTTCATCCACCCCGGCGGCGGCGAGAAGGATATCGACACGTGGATCGTGGTGACCTGCGCGCTGGTGATGGCGGCCGGCACCGCGATGGGCGGCTGGCGCATCATCAAGACGCTCGGCCACAAGATGGTCAAGCTGCATCCGATCAACGGCTTCGCGGCCGAGACCAGTTCCGCCACCATCCTGTCGGTCGCCGCGCATTTCGGCATGCCGGTGTCCACCACGCACAGCATCTCGACCGCGATCATGGGCGTCGGCTTCGCCAAGAACCCGCGCGCGCTGAAGTTCTCGGTGATCGAGCGCATCCTGTGGGCGTGGATCCTCACCATCCCGGCCGCCGGCGGCATCGCCTGGGGCCTGGTGCGCCTGCTCAAGCACTACGGCGTCGGTTTCTAGAACGCGTCGCCGCCTTGTAGCTGGCGTTCGATGCCGTCCCCCAGACCGCCGACGCGCAGCAGGGCGCGCTCCAGTTCAATCGCGTCCAATCCGGCGTAGGCCCGGTTCTCGCACAGGTGCAGGTAGCTGCGTCGGCCCATCTCGCCGAGCGCCAGGTAGCCCGTGCGGCTCCGCCAGTTGAATGCCAAGGCCTTGGCCAGCGCGTCCCGGCTGTGCTCCGGGTCGGCCACTGCGGTGCTGATGCGCAGCACGCGGCCGCCGTCCTCATCGATCAGCTCCGACAGGAACACGCTCTGCCGCCGTCGGCCCTGGTCGAGCGAGAGCTCGAGCGCCAGCAGGAACGGCTCCATGTGCGTGACCGTGTAGCGTTGCGCCACCCAATCGGCGACTTGCTCGAAGCTGCGCATCGGACACCCCCTTTTCCGCTATGCTACGCCGCGATGGGTGAAAAAAACATTAAGCAGGCGATCATCCGGCGCATCCGCGCGATTCCGCGCGGCACGGTGATGGCCTACGGCGACGTCGCCGCGGCGGCCGGATTCCCCGGCCGCGCGCGATTGGTCGCGCGCATCCTGTCCGAATCCGACGGCGATCTGCCCTGGCACCGCGTGCTGCGAGCCTCGGGGCAGATCGCGTTCCCGCCCGATTCGCCGCTGTTCGCCGAGCAGATGCAGCGCCTGCGCGCCGAAGGCGTGCGGGTCGAGAACGGCCGGGTAAAATTGCAGCTCGGCGCGCCCGATCTCGATGCCTTGCTATGGGCGCGGGACTGAGGCAATCGGGTATCCTATCCACAGCCAATCACGGAACTCCCGCATGCATCTGCCGCCGATGACCCGCAACCTGCTCTGGATACTCGCCATCGCGTTCCTGGCGCAGCAATTCCTCGGCGATGCCGTGCTGCCGCTGATGCTCTGGCCGTTCGGCGAGCATCCGGTCGGCATCGGCGCCGACGGCCTGCCGGTGAGCCTCGGCTTCCAGCCCTGGCAGCTGCTCACTTACGGGTTCCTGCACGGCAACTTCACCCATCTGCTGTTCAACGGCATCGCGCTGTACCAGTTCGGCGCGCGCCTGGAATACCTCTGGGGTCCGAAAAAATACCTGACCTTCTTCCTGGTCTGCGTGGCCGGCGCCGGCCTGTGCCAGCTGCTGTTCACGGCCTTGGTGCCGCAGTCGGCCGGGCCTACGCTCGGTGCCTCCGGTGGCGTGTACGGCCTGTTGCTGGCCTACGGCCTGCTGTTCCCGCGCGAACGCGTGATGCTGTTGATTCCGCCGATCCCGATGTCGGCACGCACGCTGGTGATCGCCTTCGGCGCGCTGTCGCTGTTCATGGGCGTCACCGGCACCGGCGGCGGCATCGCGCACTTCGCGCATCTGGGCGGCATGCTGTTCGGTTGGCTGCTGATCCGCTACTGGCGCGGGCAGCCGCCGTTCAAGGCCAAGCGCCGCGGCCCTTGGGGCGTTTAACGCCCGCTCTTGCCGAACAGCGCGAACTCCGAACCGACCACCAGACGCAGGGCCAGCAGGCGCTGCATGCCGTGGTTGCCGGCTTCGTCGCGCGCCGCCTGCAGCAGGCTGGGGTAGATCGCCTCCAGGCTGCGCCGGTACGGTTTCATGTCGATCAGCGCATGGCGGGCGCGGTACAGCGACTGCGCGTTCGGCTGGAAGCTGGCGAGCCGGTTGAACTTGGCGTCCACGGCAAGCGCCGTCAGCGCGCCGCCATCGGCGCCGAACACCGTCTGCAGCACCGCGCTGCGCGCCGGCAGGCTGTCGTCGATCATGAAGCTGGCGCCGCCTGCACCACTGGCGAGGAAAGCCTGGCGGGCCGCCGTGTACAGAGGATGCGCGGCGTCCAGCAGGGCGCCGGCGTCTTCGTCGCCGGCGTGTTCGGATGGAAACCGGCAGGGCAGGGATGCCGGCAGGGCGTGTTCGAAATCCGGCACCGACAGCCCGCGGGTATCGAGCAGGAACCGGTGCGGCGTCAGCGGTGCGATGCGCCCGCCGAAATGTGCCAACAGGTCGAGCGCCAGCTGCTCGAAGCCGGACTGGTCGAGTTGCGCGGCGGCCAGCGCCGCGCTGCGCAGATCGAACAGATGGCTCGGGTCGCAGGCGTTCAGCGGCAACCGCACATCGATCGGCAACGCGGCCTGCTCGGGGTCGAGCGCGCCTTCCAGGCGCCATTCGCCGCCGCAACGGTAGCGCAGCATGCCGTCGGTTTCCCCGATCTCCTCGACCTCGAGCGCGCGGCCGTCGACCGTGACGCGGTCGCCGGCGGCGAAGCGCACGCGGACCAGCGGCGAGGCGGCATGGGTGAAGCGCTTGAGTTCGCCGCAGCCGGTGAACACGATGTCGGCTTGGCGGTTGTCGGCCCGGAGGATGGTGCCCAGGCCCAGCTCGGGTTCGGCGGTGGAAGACCAGCGTTGGCCGGGGCGGATCGTCAGCATGCGGCGCATTGTACCGGCATCGGCCGGCGCGCGCAAAACGAAAACCCCGGCATCGCCGGGGTTTTCGTTACGGCCGCAGGCCCGATCACCAGATGGCGATCTTCTGCGCGCCGCTACGCACCATCGGGTCGCCGGACTTGCATTGGAAAGCCGCCGCGAACGCGTCCATGTTGGACGGCGTGCCGTTGGCGCGGAACTTGGCGGGCGCGTGCGGATCGGTGACCAGACGCACCGCCAGCTCCTTCTCGGTGAAGTTGCGGCGCCAGACGGTGGCCCAGTTCATGAAGAAGCGCTGCTCCTGGGTGTAACCGTCGATCTCGGCCACCTTCTTGTCGGCCAGCTCGATGCGCAACGCGTCCAGCGCCACGGTCAGGCCGCCGAGGTCGGCGATGTTCTCGCCCAAGGTCAGGTTGCCGTTGACCCTCTTGCCGGGCAGGGCCTCGTAGCCGTCGAACTGCGCGACCAGCTGGTTGGTCTTGGCCTTGAAGCCTTCGGCGTCGCTCGGCTGCCACCAGTTGGCGAAGCTGCCCTTGGCGTCGAAGCGCGAGCCCTGGTCGTCGTAGCCGTGCAGCATCTCGTGGCCGATGACGGCGCCGATGCCGCCGTAGTTCAGCGCCGGGTCGGCTTTGGCGTCGAAGAACGGCGGCTGCAGGATGGCGGCCGGGAACACGATTTCGTTCATCAGCGGGTTGTAGTAGGCGTTCACCGTCTGCGGCGTCATGCCCCAGTCCTTGCGGTCCTTGGGCTTACCGATCTTGGCCATCTCGTAGGCGTGGTTGAACTCGGCGGCGGCCAGGATGTTGCCGACATAGCTGTCGCGGCCGGTGCTCAGGCCCGCCCAGTCGCGCCACTTGTCGGGGTAGCCGATCTTGGGCGTGAAGCCGGCCCATTTCTCGACCGCCTTGGCGCGGGTTTCCGGGCTCATCCATTCCAGTTTTTCCAGACGGGTCTTGAGCGCGGCCGACAGGTTGCCGACCAGCTTCTCCATCTGCGCCTTGCTCTCGGCCGGGAACGCGACCTCGACGTACAGCTGGCCGAGCGCTTCGCCGGCGCTGCCGTTGACGGTGTCGAGCACGCGCTTCCAGCGCTCTTTCTGCTCCTGCTGGCCGCGCAGGGTCTTGCCGTAGAACGCGAAGTTCTGGTCGGCGAAGGCCTTGCTCAGGTACGGCGCCAGGCCGTCGATGGTGTGGAAGCGCAGGTAGGCCTGCCAGTCCGCCATCGGCACCGAAGCGAACATGCCGTCCAGGGTCTTGAAGAAGGCCGGGTTCGACAGCGAGAACTGCGCCGGGCGCTGGATGCCGTTGGCGTCGAAGTAGGCGCCCCATTCGAAGGCCGGGGTGATCTTGTTGGCGGCATCGATCGAGACCGGGTTGTAGTACTTGGAGACGTCGCGCGACAGTTCCTCGTTCGAGTAGCTGACCTTGGCCAGCGCGGTTTCGATGGCCAGGATGGCGGCGGCCTGCTTGGCGGCGTCGGCGTCGCTGGCGCCGGCCAGCTTCAGGGTGGCGGAGATGTGGGCCTGATAGGCTTCGCGTTCGGCCTTGTGGGCGTCGCCGCTGTAGTAGGTCTTGTCCGGCAGGCCCAAGCCGCCCGGCGTTGCGTAGGCGATGACTTGGCTAGAGTCCTTGAAGTCGGATTCGCCGCCCAGGCCGAACAGGCTCATGCGGCCTTCGGCGGCGGTCTTGCGCAGGTAGGCCGGCAGGTCGGCCGGGGTTTTCAACGCGGCGATTTCATCCAGGAACGGCTGGATCGGTTTGATGCCGGCGGCTTCGATCGCGGCCTCGTCCATGCCGGTGGCCCACAGGTCGCCGATCAGTTTATGCGTGCCCTTGGCGCCCTTCATGCCGGCGGCGGCTTCCACGATCTGGCGCTGGGTGGCCAGCGAGCGCTCGGCCAGCATCTCGAAGCTGCCCCAGCTGGTACGGTCACCCGGCACCGGATTGGCGGCCAGCCACTTGCCGTTGACGAACTGGTTCAGGTCGGTACAGGCCGACACGCCGGTGTCGAGGTCGCCGACCGCGAACGCCGGCAGCGGCGGCAGTTTGGCGAGGTCGATGCTCAGCTTCGCGGGCTCGGCCGCGACGGCGTCTTCTTTCTTGCAGGCGGAAAGGCCGAGCGCGATGGCGGCGCTCAAGGACAGCAATTTCAGGGACTTGTTCACGTGAGGCTCCGGCGAACGGGTGGATGTCGGTAAAAGCATCTCCGAGCATACCCGTTCTGCCGGTTTCCGGCATAGGCCGGAAGTCATGGCCCCGTCCGTGGTGGGGCTTATCGCTCCGGACGGTGCGGCGGCTTACTCGACCGTCAGGCGGTGTCCGGACGCCGGCGACTTCTTCGGAAGCGTCAGGCACAGTACCCCGTTCTCGTATTTGGCCTTGGATTTACCGCCGTCGATGTCGGTCGGCAGCCGGAAAGCGCGCGACACCGAGCCGTAATAGCGTTCGCTGCGCAGTGTCTTCTCGTCGCCGCCGCGACGGTCCAGCTGCTTGACTTCGGCGCTGACGGTGATGACGCCGCCATCGATGGTGACATGGATGTCCTCGCGGGGCACGCCCGGAATCTCGGCATGTACCGTATAGGCATCGTCGGTTTCAGTGATGTCGATCTTGATCTGCCCCGGTAGCGGATCGCCGTGCAGGGGTTTGACGAAAAAGCCGGGTGCGACGTCCTTGAAGAAATCATCAAACAAACCGGACCGTGAAATCAGATTGTTCATGAGGATGCTCCTATGTCGAGTGGAGCGGGCGCCCGACGCCCGTCCCAAGGCCTATATACGCCCGGAAGCGCGGGATTTCAAGAGGAGCCACTTGGCAGGCGCCCTCACCGGTGCTACTCTGGCGGGGAAATCTGGTTCAGGACTCCCATGCGTATGACGCCCCGTCTCCTGGCCTCTGCGGTCGCCGCGCGCGACCGCCGTAGCCCGTATACATCGTTAGCTTCCTTCCGACTCCACGCATGGGGTTCTGGCGCGCGGTTTCCCGCCTTGAATCTTCCCCACCTGGAGCTCCCATGAAAATCCTCGCCTGCGACGGCATCCACGCCGACGGTCTGACCCTGTTCGAACAAGCCGGTTTCTCGGTCGAAACCAGCGATCCCATCAAGGACGCGGCCGTGTTGGCCGAAAAGCTCAAGGATTTCGACGCCGTTGTGGTGCGTTCGGCCACACTGATCACGGCCGAGGCCCTGAAGCAGGCCGCGCACCTGAAGGTGATCGGCCGCGCCGGCGCCGGCGTCGACACCATCGACGTGGAGGCGGCGACCGCGCGCGGCATCGCGGTGATGAACGCGCCCGACGGCAACACCCTGGCCGCCGCCGAGCACGCGGTGTCGCTGCTGTTCTCGATGGCGCGCCATGTGCCCAAGGCCGACGCCGGCATGAAGGCCGGCGAGTGGCCGAAGAACGGCCTGACTGGCTTCGAGCTGGAAGGCAAACGACTGGGCGTGATCGGCCTGGGCCGCATCGGCGCCACGGTGGCGCGCAAAGCCGCCGGCATCGGCATGGAAGTGGCCGCGTTCGATCCGTTCCTGCCGGCCGCCGCCTCCGACCGCCTGAGCGTGCCGATGAAGACGCTGGACGAGTTGCTGGCCTGGGCCGACATCGTCACCCTGCATATCCCGCGCACCAAGGACACCACCAACCTGATCGGCGAGGCGCAGATGCGCCGGATGCGCAAGGGCGCGTATCTGATCAACGCCGCGCGCGGCGGCCTAGTGGACGAAGCGGCTCTGCTCAAATTGCTCGACGAAGGCCATCTGGCCGGTGCCGCGCTCGACACCTTCGTGACCGAACCGCTGCCGAAGGACTCGCCGCTGCGCGCGCATCCCAAGCTGATCCTGACCCCGCATCTGGGCGCCTCGACCTCGGAAGCGCAGCAGGCGGTCAGCACCATCCTAGCGCGTCAGATGACCGATTTCCTGAAGACCGGCGCGGTCGCCGGCTGCGTCAACCTGCCGCCGCTCAGCGCCGAAGCCGCCAAGGAAGTCGGTCCGTGGATTCCGCTGATGACCGAGCTCGGCAAGCTGGCCAACCGGTTGGTGCCGGCCGCCAGCAAGCTGCATATCACCTATGCCGGCCGTACCGATGCGCTCGACACCCGGCCGCTCAGCCGCCTGCTGGTGGCGGCGATGCTGGGCAGCGCCTCCGGCCGGGTCACGCCGGTCAACGCCTTGGGCGAAGCGGCCGCACGCGGTCTGGCGGTGTCGGAGACGCTCGGCGGCGACGGCGACGGTTTCGACCGGCTGCTGCGCATCGAGGTCGCCGGCGAGCAGGGCGGCCGGCGCATCGAAGCCACGCTGCACCGCGGTCCGCGCGTGGTGCGGCTGGACGGCGTCGAACTCGATTTCGATCCCGGCGCGCATATCCTGTTGATGAAGAACGAGGACAAGCCGGGCGTGATCGGCCTGCTCGGTTCCAATCTGGGCGCGGCCGGCATCAACATCGTCAATTTCTCGCTCGGCGCCACCGGCGACGGCCACGCGCTGGCGGCGATCACCGTCGACCGCGAGGTCTCGGCCACGCAGCTCTCGGGCCTGCGTACCATCCCGGGCATCGTATCCTTGGACATGATCTGAGGCGCGCACGATGAAGATCATCCTCGCCCGTCATGGTGAAACCCCGTGGAACGCCGCCGGCCGTTACCAGGGGCAGATCGACATCCCGCTCTCGGAGGTCGGCCAGGCGCAGGCCGACAAGCTCGGCCAGCGCCTGCGCGACGTGCCGATCAGCCGCGCGGTCAGCTCGCAGCTGGCGCGCGCCAAGGCCACCGCCGAAGCGGCCTTGGGCGACGCGCGTAAAGACATGCTGGCGATCGATCCGCGCCTGCAGGAAATCGCCCACGGCGAGTGGGAAGGGCTGCTCGCCGGCGAAATCGCCGCGCGCGATCCGGACACCTTCCGTGCCTGGCGCGAGGCGCCGCAGACCGTGCAGATGCCGGGCGGCGAGAACCTGCAGCAGGTGCTGGACCGCGCCTGGGACGGCTTCCGCGCCGCCTGCGAAGGCCTCGGCGCAGACGACATCCTGCTGTTGGTGGCGCACGACGCGGTCAACCGCGTGCTGCTGTGCCGGATCCTCGGCCTCGACCTGTCCCGCCTGTGGGCGTTCCGGCAGGCGCCGACCACGCTCAACCTGCTCGAAGGCGACTCGGTGGACAATCTGGCCGTGGTGCGCTTGAATGACTGCCAACACCATACGCCGCTGTTCGGTGAAGCCCTGCACCGCGCCCTGTGAACAAACGTACGCTCGAGCAATGGCTGGAATACCAGCTGCACACGCACCCCCAGGGCATCGCCATGGGTCTGGAGCGCGTGCGCGAGGTGGCGCGGCGCATGGATCTGCTGACCCTGCCGTGCCCGGTCGTCACCGTGGCCGGCACCAACGGCAAGGGCTCGACCGTGGCCTTCATCGAGGCCATCGCCGCCGCCTCGGGGCATAAGGTCGGCGCGTTCACCTCGCCGCATTTCCTGCGCTACAACGAGCGCATCCGCATCGGCGGCGCGGAGGTTTCCGACGCCGCTCTGGTGCGCGCGTTCGAGACCATCGAGGCCGCGCGCGCCGACATCCCGCTGACCTATTTCGAGTTCGGCACCTTGGCGGCGCTGCTGCTGTTCGCCGAGGCCGATCTCGACCTGGCCGTGCTCGAGGTCGGTCTGGGCGGGCGTCTGGATGCGGTCAACATCCTCGATGCCGACGTCGCGGTGATCACCACCGTCGACCTCGACCACCAGGCCTATCTGGGCGAGGACCGTGAAACCATCGGTTTGGAAAAGGCCGGCATCCTGCGCCCGGGCAAACCCTGCGTCCTGGGCGAGAAGGATCCGCCGTCTTCCGTGCTGCGCCACGCCTATGAGCACGGCGTGTACTGCATACGCGGCTTCAGCGATTACCTGATCGACCGTTTCGACGACCATTGGGTCTGGCGCGAGCCGGGCTTCAGCCTGGAGTTGCCGTATCCGGGTCTGCAGGCGCCGGCGCAGCTGCAGAACGCCGCCTGCGCCATCGCGGCCTTGCGCGCTTCGCCGCTGGATATCGCGGATGCGGCCTGGGCCGCGGGCGTGGCCGAGGCCAAGATCACCGGACGCCTGCAGCGTTGGCGCGAGGTGCCCGAGGTGGCGCTGGACGTCGCGCACAATCCGCAGTCGGTGGCGCAATTGGCGCAGTGGCTGGCCGAACATCCGGCGCCGACGGTGGCGGTGTTCAGCGCGCTGAAGGACAAGGACATCGCCGGCATGCTGGCGGCGATGGCGCCGCACATCGCGCATTGGCATGTGGGCTGTCTGGCCGAGCCGGCGGACCGGGTGCCGGATGCGGCCGATTGGATGGCGGCATTATCCGCCGGCTTGCCGGAAACGGCCTTCAGCCTGCATGCCAGCGTGCCCGCGGCGTACGCGGCCGCCTTGGCGGAAAACCGCGGCGAACGCATCCTGGTGTTCGGCTCTTTCCATACGCTGGAAGCGGTGATGCGGCTCCCGCGCTGAGGGCGCTGGGGGTATAATTGGCGCTCCCACCGGGAGGGTTCCATGGAAGCACCGTTGAAGCAACGCCTGATCGGCGCCGTCGTTCTGGCCGCCCTGGCCCTGATTTTCGTGCCGATGCTGCTGAAAAGCCCCGACGTCAAGGATCCGGACAGCGCCGACGTGCCGCTGAGCATCCCCGACGAACCCGACGACGACGGCATCACCACCATCGACATCTCGCTCGACGCCCCGGCGGCAGCCGCCAAGGCCCCGAGCGTTGACGTACCCGTGCCGCAGACGGCCGCGAGCGCCGCTCCGGCGCCCGACGCCGCCACGCCGGTCGACGCGGGTCCGGCGCAAGCCGCCGGCCAGTACGCGCTGGTGCTTTCCGCTGCAGGCGACGCCGAGGCCAAGACGTTGTTGGCGGCGGTGCGCAAAGCCGGGCTGAACGGCGTGGTGCAGGGTAACGGCCAACGCTTCCGTGTCCGGGTCGGCCCGTTCAACGCGCGTGAAAGCGCCGAGCAGGCGCGTCTGCGTCTGGCCGCCGCGGCCCCGGGCGGGGTCGTGGTGGCGATGGACGCCGCCGTTGCGCCGGCAAGCGCGCCGACCGATACCGCCGCCGCCGCCAAACCGGCATCGCCGGCCGCTACGCCGAGCCAAACGGTTCCGGTCGCGGCGAAACCGGCTCAGACCAAACCCGCGCCGGCGCCGGCCAAACCCGAATCGGCTCCCGCCGCCAAAGGCTTCGCCGTACAGATCGGCGCGCCGGCCAGCGAGCAGGCCGCCATCGGCCTGCGCGACAAGGCGCGCGCCGCCGGCTTCGCCTGCTTCATCCAGCCGATCGACACCGAATCCGGCCGCCGTTACCGCGTGCGCATCGGGCCGGAAGCCAGCCGCGAGTCGGCCGGCGCATTGTTGGCGCGCGTCAAGCAGAGCACCGGCATCGACGGCATCGTCGTCGCCCATCCCTAAGCAACCAGGCCAGAGCAGCGTATGTGCGGAATTCTCGGAATCGTCGGAACCACGGATGTCGCGGCGCTGCTGTATGACGGCCTGACCGTGCTGCAGCACCGCGGCCAGGACGCGGCCGGCATCGCCACGGTCTCGGGCCGCCGCATCAACCTGCACAAGGGCAACGGCCTGGTCAGCGACGTGTTCGGTCCGCAGCAGATGGCGCTCCTGCGCGGCCGCGTCGGCATCGCGCACTGCCGTTACCCGACCGCCGGCTCCTCCGGCAGCGACGAGGCCCAGCCGTTCTACGCCAACGCGCCCTACGGCATCTCGCTGGCGCACAACGGCAACCTGACCAATACCGAAAGCCTGCGCCGCGAAGTGGTGGGCCAGGACCATCGCCACATCAACACCGAATCCGATTCCGAAGTGCTGCTGAACGTGTTGGCGCACGAGCTGCTGGAGCAGGGCGCGTTGACGCCGGAAGCCGCGTTGAAGGCGGTCGAGGGCGTGCACCGGCGCGTGCGTGGCGGCTACTCGGTGGTCGCCACCGTGTTCGGCCTCGGCCTGCTGGCGTTCCGCGACCCGAACGGCATCCGCCCGCTGGTGCTGGGCAAGCGCCAGACCGAGGCCGGCGACGAATACGCCATCGCCTCGGAATCGGTCGCGCTCGACATCCTCGGCTTCACCCGCCTGCGCGACGTGGCGCCGGGCGAGGCGGTGGTGGTCACCGACGACGGCCGCCTGTTCACGCATCAGGCCGCGCCCGGCCATCCGCACACGCCGTGCATCTTCGAATACGTGTACTTCGCGCGTCCCGACTCGATGATGGACGACATCTCGGTGCACAAGGCGCGCATGCGCATGGGCGTCAAGCTCGGCGAGAAGATCCTGCGCCTGCGGCCCGACCACGACATCGACACCGTGATCCCGATTCCCGACACCTCGCGCGACGCCGCGCTGGAGATCGCCAACCTGCTCGGAGTCAAGTACCGCGAGGGCTTCATCAAGAACCGCTACATCGGCCGCACCTTCATCATGCCCGGCCAGAGCCAGCGCGTGCGCTCGGTCAAGCGCAAGCTGAACCCGATCCCGCTCGAGTTCGATGGCCGCGTGGTGCTGCTGGTCGACGATTCCATCGTGCGCGGCACCACCAGCCAGCAGATCGTGCAGATGGCGCGCGAAGCCGGCGCGCGCAAGGTCTATCTGGCCTCGGCGGCGCCGCCGGTGCGCTATCCGAACGTGTACGGCATCGACATGCCGGCCGCCTCCGAGCTGGTTGCGCACGGCCGCAGCGAGGAGGAGATCCAGACGCTGCTCGGCTGCGATTGGCTGATCTACCAGGACATCCGCGACCTGGAGGAGGCGGTGGCCGGTCCGAAGCAGAAGGTCGCGCGCTTCGACTCCTCCTGCTTCACCGGCGAATACGTCACCGGCATCGAACCGGGTTATTTCGAGGCGCTGGAACGCGCCCGCAACGACGCCGCCAAAGCCAAGGCGGTCTGAGTCCGCTGTGACCGCCGAGTTGCGTGCGTTGGCCTATGTCGCCCTGTGCGAGCGGGCGGTCGAGGCCAAGCTGACGGCGGTCGATGCCTTGGCTTCCGCGTTATCCGCCGCCGCCGAAGTCGATGCCGCGGCGGCATTCGCCGACATCGAACGCCCGGGCCGTCCGGGCAAGCCGCCATTGGTTGAACCGAAAGACCTGCCCAGACGCGGCCTCGGCAGCTCCGAGGGCCGGGCCGCCCTGTTGCACGCCATCGCGCACATCGAATTCAACGCCATCAACCTGGCCTGCGACGCCGTGCAGCGCTTCGCCGGCATGCCGGATGCGTTCTATCGCGATTGGGCCGGCGTGGCGGTGGACGAAGCCCGCCATTTCCGCCTGTTGCGCGCGCGCATGGCCGAGCTCGGCTGCGGATACGGGGACCATCCGGCCCATGACGGCCTGTGGGCGATGGCGGAAAAGACCCGGCACGATTGCCTGTCGCGCATGGCGCTGGTGCCGCGCCTGCTCGAGGCGCGCGGCTTGGACGTGACGCCGGGCATGATCGCGCGCCTGCGCCAGGTTGGCGACGAAGCCTCGGTGGCGGTGCTGGAGGTGATCCTGCGCGAGGAGGTGGTGCATGTCGCCATCGGCACGCGCTGGTTCCATTACTGCTGCGCGCAGGCGGGCCGTGATCCGGAGCCGACTTTCCTGGCCTTGCTGGAATCGGTCGGCGGCGCGGCCCTGGGCGGGCCGTTCAACCTCGACGCCCGCAGCCAGGCCGGCTTCAGCGCGTCCGAGATGCAGGCGATCAGCCGGCTGGCGCCGCGCTGAGTTCGAGCCTGCCGCCGTCATCGCGCAGGCGTGATTCCTGCGTGTACCAGTCGCCCAGCACGATGCGTTCGGCCGATTGGCCGTCGATCTCCAGCGCATGTCGGGCAGGGCGGTGGGTATGGCCGTGGATCAGCCGGCGCACGCCGTAATGGCGCATCACCGAAACCACTTCTGACGGCGTCACGTCGGTGATGGTTTCCAGTCGGCTGGCATCCTTCAATCCCTGTTGCCGGCTTTGGCTGGCCTGCCGCGCGCGTTCGGCGAAGGCGTGCCGCGCGGCCAGCGGCTGGGCCAGGAACGCCGACTGCCAGGCCGGATCGCGCACCTGGGCGCGGAACGCCAGGTATTCGGTGTCCTGCGTGCACAGCAGGTCGCCGTGCATCAGCAGCGCCGGTTCGCCGGCGCAGGTGATCACCGCGAAATCGGGCAGCAACTGCGCGCCGATGCGCGCGGCGAAGGCGGGGCCGAGCAGGAAGTCGCGGTTGCCGCGCTGCACGAAAATCCGCGTGCCGGCGGCGCTGCAGGCGGCGAGGGCGTCCTGCACGGTCTGCGCCAGCGCGCTGTCATCGTCGTCGCCGATCCAAGCCTCGAACAGGTCGCCCAGGATGTACAGCGCCTCGGCGCCGCGGCATTCGGCCGTCAGGAAGTCGAGGAACTGCGCGGTGGTCCGCGGCCGTCCGGCGTCCAGATGCAGGTCGGAGATGAATATCCGGCTCACTCAATCCTCGATGCTGACGCGGGTGACCACGATCGGCGTCTTCGGCACCTGCGCGCCGATGCCGGGGCGGCTTGACACCGGCGCCTTGCGCAGGGCGTCGACCACCGCCATGCCCTCGACCACCTCGCCGAACACGGTATAGCCGCGGCCGGCGGCATCGGCGGCGGAGACGAAATCGAACTGCGGGTTGTCGACCACGTTGATGAAGAACTGGGCGCCGGCGGAATCGGCGTCGTTGCCGCGGCGGGCGGCGGCGACGGTGCCGCGCAGGTTGCGCAGGCTGTTGTCGGATTCGCTGCGGATGACGCCGCGCTCGGGCTTGATGCGGTAATCCGCGGTGTAGGCGCCACCCTGGATCAGCAGGTCGCGGTCCACGCGGTGGAACACGGTGCCGTCGTAATGGCCGGATTCGGCGTAGGCGCGGAAATTGCGCACGGTCTCCGGCGCCTTGTCGGCGTACAGCGCGATGACGATGTCGCCGGCGTCGGTGCGCAGACGGGCTTTCGGATAGTCGGCGAGGGCGGCTTCGTGCGCGGCCCGGGCCGCGTCCGGGTCGATCGCCACCTCGCTGACCGCGAGGCCGTCGTCGTTGCCGCCGCAGGCGCCCAGCGCCGCGGCCAAAGCCAGTGTCGTCAGGAGTTTGGAAAAGACATGCATGCCGCTAGTTTAACACCCGCGGCGGCATGCCACGCCGCGGCCGCCTGGCCTACTTACCGCAGGGATTTGCCGTACGTGAAGAAGCCGGTGTCGCGCGTCCAGCCTTGGGCTTCGTACAGCGCTTGCGCGGTGGTGTTGTCGGTGGCGGTGGCCAGCTCCAGCGCGTCCAGACCGAGCTTGCGTGCCAGGTCTTCGGCGGCCGACAGCAGGGCGCGGCCGGTGCCGCGTCCACGTTCGGATTCGGCCACGAACAGGTCGTTGAGGATGGCGATGCGGCTGGTGCGGGTCGAGCTGAAGCTGGGGTACAGCTGCGTAAAGCCGACCAGGGTTTCCCCGCGTTGCGCCACCAAAATCCAGGAGTCGTGCCGGTTCAGGCGCTCGCCGAGGAAGTCGCGGGCGCGCTCGAGGTCGGCGGGTTGCCCGTAGAAGCGGCGGTAGGCGTCGAACAGCGGCGCCAGCTCGCCCAGGTCCGAGGGCGAGGCCATGCGGATGCCGACCGGGCGGTTCATGGGTGGGTCGCCGATGCCGCGCCGTGCGGGCTTGAAGTCGGGTGCATGTGCCGTTCCGTGCCGATGGGGATTGCCACACTATGCCATAAAGCCCCGCGCCGCTGTGCGGCAACCGGCCGCAAACGCCTGTTTTTCCAGACGCCACCGGCCAAATCCGCTAAAATTACGGCAGTTTTCCGATAGGTTCCGCCATGACCGCCTGCCGTACCCGTTTCGCCCCCAGCCCCACCGGATTCCTGCACATCGGCGGCGCCCGCACCGCCCTGTATTGCTATCTCGAGGCCCGTCGCCGCAACGGCACCTTCGTGCTGCGCATCGAGGACACCGATCGCGAGCGCTCGACCCAGGCCGCGGTGGACGCCATCCTGGACGCGATGGACTGGCTGGGCCTGGAGTACGACGAAGGCCCGATCTACCAGACCGCGCGCCTGGACCGTTACCGCGAGGTCGCCGAGCGCCTGGTGGCCGAGGGCAAGGCCTATTACGCCTACGAAACCAAGGACGAGCTCGAGGCCATGCGTAACGAGGCCCTGGCCCGCAACGACAAGCCACGCTACAGCGGCGTATACCGCGACGCCAACGCCCCGTACCGCGACGACCCGAACCGCGTGATCCGCTTCAGGAACCCGCTCGAAGGCACGGTGGCCTGGGACGACAGCATCAAGGGCCGCATCGAATTCAGCAACAGCGAGCTCGACGATCTGGTGATCTTCCGCTCCGACGGCTACGCCACCTACAACTTCGCGGTGGTGGTGGACGACCTGGACATGGGCATCACCGACGTGATCCGCGGCGACGACCACGTCAACAACACGCCGCGCCAGATCAACATCTACAAGGCGCTCGGCGATTTCCTGCCGCGCTTCGGGCACATGCCGATGATCCTCGATCCCGAGGGCGCCAAGCTGTCCAAGCGCCATGGCGCCGCCAACGTGATGCAGTACCGCGACGACGGCTATCTGCCGCACGCGCTGCTGAACTACCTGGTGCGGTTGGGCTGGTCGCACGGCGACCAGGAGATCTTCAGCAAGGACGAGATGTTCGCGCTGTTCCGCATCGAGGACGTCAATTCCAAGGCCTCGCGCCTGGATCCGGCCAAGCTGAACTGGATCAACCAGCATTATCTGAAGACCGATGCGCCGCAGGACGTGGCCAAGCACCTGGTCTGGCATCTGGAAAAGGCCGGCTATGATCTGGCCGACGGCCCCCAGCCGGCCGATGTGGTGGTGGCCCTGCGCGACCGTGTGCAGACCCTGAAGGAGATGGCCGAGAAGGCGCGTTGCTGGTATGTGCCGTTGACCGATGCCGACATCGATCCGGCCGCCGCCGCCAAGCAGCTGACCGCCGCCGTGCGTGCGCCGTTGGCGCTGTTCACCGCCAAGCTGCGGGCCTTGCCGGAATGGACCCTGGCCGGCGTGCACCAAGCCTTCGCCGACACCCTGGCCGAGCTCGATCTGGCCATGGGCAAGGTCGGTCCGGCCATCCGCGTGGCGGTCACCGGCAGCACCG
>JAYSFF010000010.1:0-45497 GCA_041913425.1 Arenimonas sp.
CCGGCGGTCGATCCGATGGCGGTGATCCGCCTGATCCAGCGCAACCCGAAGACCTACGCCATGCAGGGGCCGGAACGCCTGAAGATCAGCAACAAAACCGAAAACGGCGAGCAACGCGTGATGTTCCTGCGCGCCCTGCTCGCGCAACTGGGCGCTGCGCCATGACGCGCCGTTGGCCGATTGTCCTGCTTGGCCTTCTGATGGCTTTCGGCCCGGCGGCCGACGCTGCCAAGCAGACGGTAATCCTGGTGCGCCACGGCGAGAAGGCGGTGATGCCCGGTCGCGATCCGGGCCTCAGCGCGATGGGCGCAGCGCGCGCCGAACGCCTGCCGGCATTGCTGGCCAACGCCCTGCCGGCGGCGGTGTACGCCACCGAGTACCGGCGCACGCAGCAGACCGCGCGGCCGCTGGCCATGGCCGCCGGCGTGCCGATCCGCATGCTGCCGGCAGCGACCGCACCCCAGGACCTGCTCGCGCGCCTGTGCGCGTTGCCGGATGGGTCGACAGCGGCGGTGGTCGGCCACAGCAACACCGTGCCGGCACTGGTGCAGGCCTGGAGCGGCGAACCGGCCGAAGCCATCGCCGACGGCGACTATGGCCGGATTTATGTGGTCCGGCTGGACCGCTGCCGCATCGCGGGCGTCAGCGTGCTGCGCTATTAAGTCACGCCTCAGCCTCGGTGCGTTAGAATGCCGTCCGATACCCACTTGGAGGATCTGCGATGAAACGGATGTTGTTTGCCCTGGCCGCCTGCGGCCTGCTGAGCGCCTGCGGCGGCAAGGACGAAGCGCCGAAAGCCGATGACGTGGCCTCGAAGAACCTGTACGTCTACAACTGGAGCGATTACATCGCCGAAGACACCGTGGCCGCGTTCGAGAAGGAAACCGGCATCAAGGTGGTGTACGACGTCTACGACGGCAACGAAACCCTGGAAGCCAAGCTGCTGGCCGGCGCCTCGGGCTATGACGTGGTGTTCCCCTCGGCCCGTCCGTTCGCCGAGAAGCACATCGCCGCCGGCATCTACGCCGACCTCGACAAGGCCGCGCTACCGAACGCCAAGAACAACGACCCTGCGGTGATGGCCGCGCTGGCCGGCATCGATCCGGGCAACGCCAAGCTGATGCCTTACCTGTGGGGCACCACCGGCATCGGCATCAACGTCAAGAAAGTGCGCGAGATCCTCGGCGAAGACGCCGCGCTCGACAGCTGGTCGCTGATCTTCGATCCGGCCGTGGCCGGCAAGCTGGCGCAGTGCGGCATCGCGGTGCTGGACGACCCCGAAGACGCCTTCACCTCGGCCGCGCTGTGGAAGGGCTTGGACCCGAAGGTGTCCGACGCCAAGACCCTGGACGCGATCAAGGCCGCGTTCCTGGGCACCCGTCCGAACATCACCTACTTCCACTCCTCGAAATACATCACCGACCTGGCCAACGGCGATGTCTGCGTGGCGATGGGCTATTCCGGCGACGTGTTCCAGGCCCGCGACCGCGCCGAGGAGGCCGGCAACGGCGTGGAAATCGCCTTCGTCATCCCGAAGGAAGGCGCCGCGCGCTGGATCGACGTGATGGCGGTGCCGGCCGACGCGCCGAACAAGGCCAACGCGATGAAGTTCATCGACTTCCTGATGAAGGCCGAAGTCGCCGCCGGCGTCGCCGAGTACGTGTCCTACGCCACGCCGAACACCGCCGCCAAGGCCCTGCTGCCGGCCGAGGTGCAGGCCGACGGCTCGATCTATCCCAAGCCCGGGGTCGCGGCCAAGCTGGTCGATCCGGCCACGTTCCCGATGGACGTGCAGCGCGAACGCGTGCGCCTGTGGACCACCATCAAGACCGGCAAGTGACGCGGTCGAGATGCCTGAAAATAAACCCGCTCCGGCGGGTTTATTTTTTGCCCAGTTTCCAGCAGCGGTGGATCTTCGGATTGCGCTCGAAATCCGGCGCGATGGTCTGCGCCGAGATGTCCTCGACCGCGGCGAATTCCGACACCGCCGCCAGGTCGAAGCGGAACTTGCGGAAGTTGTTGGAGAAGTAGCAGACGCCGCCCGGCGCCAACAGGCCGACGATGGCGCGCAGCAGCGCGACATGGTCCTTCTGCACGTCGAAGTCCTCGGCGCTGGCCGAGTTGGAGAAGGTCGGCGGATCGCAGAACACCAGATCGTAGGATTGACGGCAGTTGCCCAGCCATTCCATCACGTCGGCCTTCACCAGCTGGTGGCTGCCGCCGGTGATGCCGTTGAGCTCGAAATTGGCGTCGGCCCAATCCAGATAGGTGGCCGACAGGTCGACCGAGGTCGACGCCGACGCGCCGCCGAGGATGGCGTGCACGCTGGCGGTGCCGGTATAGCAGAACAGGTTGAGGAAGCGCTTGCCGCGCGCTTCCTGCCCCAGCCGCAGGCGCATCGGCCGATGGTCGAGGAACAGGCCGGTGTCGAGGTAATCGAACAGATTGACCCACAGCCGGGCGCGGCCTTCGGCGACCTGCAGGAAATCGTGGGTTTCGTCCATGCGCCCGTACTTGCTGCCGCCCTTGCCGCGCCGGCGCTTCTTCACCGAGACCTGCGCGCGCGGCAGCGCGAACACCGACTCGACCGCCTGCAGCAGCTCGTTGAAGCGGCGCTGGGTGGTCTGCTCGGGAATCTCGGCCGGCGCCTCGTACTCCTGCACATGCAGGAACAGCCGGCCTTGGCCGCCGGCTTCCGGGTAGCGGTCGATGGCGGCGGCGTACTCCGGCAGGTCGGCGTCGTACACCCGGTAGCAGTCCACGCCCTCGCGCGCGGCCCAACGGCCGAGATTCTTCAGGTTCTTGTGCAGGCGGTTGGCCACCATCTGCGCGCCCTCGGACAGAGGCCTGGAGCCTTCGCGCTCCGGACGCGGGACATGGATCGGATCGCAGACCAGCAGGGTGCAGGCCAAGGAGCCGTTGTGGAATTCGTATTTCTTCTTGGCGCGCAGGCCGCTAGCGAAGGCCAGGTCGTCGTTGCCGCACAGCAGCACCGCGCGCCAGCCAGGCACCTGCGTGCGCAGCGCATCGCCGGTTTCGCGGTACAGCGCCGGGTCGGCCTGCAGGCGCTGGTTGTACGGCATATTGCAGACCACCAGGCCGTGCGCCTCGCGCGGCGCCTGCAGCGCCGACACCGGGCGGCGCTCGAAACGCACCAGCTCGGCCAGCCCGGCGCGGTCGCAGTTGGCCACCGCCTTGCGCAGCACCTCGGCCTGCTCGTCGTAGCCGTAGAACACCGGCTTGAGCGCGGCGCGGCCGGCCTCGGCACGGGCCTTGGCCTCGGCGCGGATCCGTTGCCAGGCCGCGGCATCGAAACCCGACCAGCGCGTCGGCAGGCGATCGCCATGACGGTACAGGCCCGGCGCCTCATCGGCGGCCATCAGCGCGGCCTCCACCAGCAAGGTGCCGCTGCCGCACATGGGATCGAGCACGGCGCCGCCGGCGCGATAGATCTCCGGCCATTTGCCGCGGTACAGCATGGCCGCGGCCAGATTCTCCTTGATCGGCGCCTCGCCCTGGTCCTGGCGCCAGCCGCGCTTGTGCAAAGAGCCGCCGCCGAGGTCGATGGCGATGTCGGCGCGGTCCTTGCGCACGTGCAGGTTGACGCGCACGTCGGGGTTCTCGACGTCGATGTCCGGGCGCGCGCCGGTGCGGGCGCGCAGGCGGTCGACGATGGCGTCCTTGGCGCGCTGCGCGGCGTAACGCTCGTGGGTCAGGCCCTGGCCGGAGATGCGCGCGTCGATCGCCAGCGTGGCGCCTGCCGGGATGTGCATTTCCCACGGCACGGCGTGCATGCCTTGGTACAGGTCGTTCTCGTCGCGGCAGTCGAAATGCGCGACCGGCCACAGCACGCGCGAGGCCAGGCGCGAATGCATGACCGCGCGTTGCGCGTCGGCCAACGTGCCCTCGGCGTTGACGCCGGCCACGGTGGCGGTGGCGGGCACGCCCAGAGCCTTGAGCTCGTCGACCAGCAGGTATTCAAGTCCCTTGGCGCAGGACAGGAAGAACTTCACGACAGCGCGCCGAGCAGGAGCGCGAACTGCTGCGCGCAGTAATCGACATGCTCGGCCAGACGGTGCGAGTCGTTCACCAGGCTCAGGCGCGCCGAACGCTTCTCGGCCCAAGCCACCACATGCGCGGCTGGAATCAGTTCGTCATGCCAGCCGTGCACGATCGACAGCGGCACCGCCGGCGCCTCCAGCGGCAGGTCGTCGAAACCGTCCAGCGCGATCGGCGGCGCCATCAGGAACAGTCCCTGCACCGGCCGCGCCAACGCCACCCGGCAGGAAATGAAGGCGCCCATGCTGGAACCGGCCAACACCACCGGTCCCTCGGCGGCATCGACCCGCGCCTGCAGGCGCGCGATGCGCGCGCGCACGTCGCCCATCGGCGGCATCACGGCGTCCAGGTCGCGGTAATCGGGGATCTCGCAGCGCCAGCCGAGCAGGTCGCAGGCCTGCGCCAGGGCCGTGGCCTTGGTGGCGTCGGGGCCGCTGTTCAGGCCGTGCGAGATGATGACGTGTCCGCTCATGGAGGCTCCGGGATGGGGCGGTTCGGCCGGGAGGCGGCCGCCGGGGAATGGTAAACTGTGCGTATTATGAGCGATTCCGCTGCGCCCTGCCCGATTGCCGACCAGCCCCTGCCGTATGCGGACCGGCTGCCGACGCGCGATGCGGCGGCCATCGACCTGGTGGTGATGCACTGCACCGAGCTGCCGGACCTGGCCATGGCGCGCGAATACGGCGAGCGCATCCTGCACGAATCCGGCACCGGCAACAGCGGCCATTACTACATCGACCGCGACGGCAGCGTGCTGCGCTACGTCGATCCGCTGCGCATCGCCCACCACACCCGCGGCTACAACCCGCGCTCGGTCGGCATCGAGATCGTCAACACCGGCCGTTACCCGGACTGGTACGACAGCCGGCATCAGGCCATGCATGAACCCTACACGCCGGCGCAGATCACCGCCGTGATCGCCCTGTTGCGGCGCTTGCGGCAGGAACTGCCGGCGCTGCGCTTCATTGCCGGCCACGAAGACCTGGACACCGCGCGCGTGCCGGCCAGCGACGACCCGGAGCGGACGGTCTGGCGCAAGCGCGATCCCGGCCCGCATTTCCCCTGGGCGCAGGTGCTGGACGCCTGCGGTCTCACCCGCCTGCAACCGGACAATCCCGCATGAGCAACCGCGTCGTCGACGAACTGATCGAACTGCTGACCCTCGAACGCCTCGAGGAGAACCTGTTCCGCGGCCAGAGCCGCGACATCGGCACCAAATACGTGTTCGGCGGCCAGGTGCTCGGGCAGGCGCTGAGCGCGGCGCAACAGACGGTGGACGACGAGCGCGCGGTGCATTCGCTGCACGCCTACTTCCTGCGCGCCGGCGACATCAACGCGCCGATCGTATTCGACGTCGACCGCGGCCGCGACGGCCACAGCTTCTCGGTGCGGCGGGTGACCGCGATCCAGCACGGCAAGCCGATCCTGGTGTTCGCGTCCTCGTTCCAGAAGCACGAGGACGGCGTCAGCCACCAGTTCCACATCCCGGAAGTGCCGCAGCCCGAGGACGTCGAGCCGCCCGCGCCGCCCAGTCCGGAAGTGCTGTCGCACCTGTCGGCCAAGATGCAGCGCTGGCTGTCGCGCATGGGGCCGTTCGAGATGCGCCCGGTGTATCCGCGCGACGAGCTCAAGCCCAACAAGCGGCCGCCCTACCAGCAGGTCTGGTTCCGGCTCAGCGGCCCGATCGGCGACGACGTCAACCTGCACCGCGCCATGCTGGCCTACGCCTCGGATTTCTACCTGCTCGGCACCAGCACCTTCCCGCACGGCATCAGCTATTACCAGCCGACCGTGCAGATGGCCTCGCTCGACCACGCACTGTGGTTCCACCGCCCGTTCCGCATCGACGACTGGCTGCTGTATTCGCTGGACAGCCCGTCGGCCTCGGGCGCGCGCGGCCTGGCGCGCGGCAGCATCTACACCCGCGACGGCGTGCTGGTGGCCTCGGTGGCGCAGGAAGGCCTGATCCGCGTATTGCCGCAGGAACCGGAGAACAAGGCATGAGGATGATGTTCAGCTCGGCCCGGCTGGAGAACGTCGAGCAGGTGAAAGCGCTGTTCGACGCCGCCGGCATCGAATGCCGCATCATCGGCGGCCGCAGTTACAAGACCTACTCGCGCCGCGGCTTCAGCTACAACGAGAAGCAGGCCGTGCTCGACGAGCCGCAGCCGCAGCTGTGGGTGTCGCGCGCCGACGACTACCGCGCCGCGCGCGAGATCCTCAAGCAGCAGGGCCTGCTGGAAAGCAAATCGCCGGAGCCTTCATACCTGCCGGAAAGCTACCGGCAGGCGCCCAAGCGCGCCGTCAAACCGGCCGACCGGCTGAACAAGGCGCGCATGCTGCTGCTGGTGCTGGTGATCGCCGCGATCGTGATCCAGGGCATCCGCCTGATGGCGGCCTGAAAGCGCCGGCTCAGCGCCGGCGACGGATAAGCAACGCGCCGGCCAAGCCGGCAATCAGCAGCAGCCCCGCGATCGACACGAACGGACTGGCGTACCAGGGCGCGGCCGTTTCCGCGGCCGCTTGCCCGGTGGCGGCCACCGGCGCGGCCGGAGCGCCTTTCTCGATCTGCTGCATGCGTTCGGTCAGCTGCTTGATCTGGCTGTTCTGCAGCTCGATCAGGCGCTTGCTCTCCGTCTGCAGTTTCGCGGCCTCGTCCAGCTGCTTGCGCAGGTTGGCGATCTCGACCTGACGCGCGGCGATTTCCTCGGCGCCGGCGGCGTTCTCGGAACGCAGTTCATTGCCTTGGCCGGAACGGCTGGCACCGGATTGGCTTCCCGCAGTATTCATGTTCCCCACCGTCGGCACGATTTTCAGCCGTCCTTGATTGTTTGGTGCCGCGCCGGCCTGCTTGCGCGCCGGGGCGGAATCCGCGCCGCGGCCGAGCCGGTTGGCGGCGTCGAGCACCGGCGCCGGCTGCGCCTGCACCTTGCGCGCCCATTGGCTGTTGAGCAGATTGGCGCTGTCTTCGGGCAGCAGCGCGCGGGTCTGGCGTTCATCGGGCAGGCGCAGCACGCTGCCGCGCTTGAGCCGGTTGGCGTCGCCGCGGATGAAAGCCTCGGGATTGGCGCGCTGGATCGCCGCCATCATCTGGTTCAGGCTGATGCGGCTGTCGGCCAGCTGCCCGCGCCGTTCCGCCGCGATGGCATACAGTGTCTCGCCGGTGCGCACTTCGCGTTGGTTGTCGGCGGTGGCCGGAATGGCCGATATGCGCGGCGGCGCAGACGCCGCCGATTGCGCCGGACGCGGCCTCGGTTTGGCGGCTACCGGCGGTTTTTCCGGCGTTGCCGGCGCTGGCTCACGCGCCTCCGGCCGGCTGCCGGTCGGAATCGCGGGCGTACGCGGCGGCGCTGACGGAACCGGCGCCGCCACCACCGGCGTCAGCTCCACGGTCGGCGCGTCGATGGTCTGCACCGCGGTCCTGGCGATGAACGGCGGATCGACCAAGGCGGTGACTTCCTTCACCAAGCGGCCGCCGTCGCGCCAGTTGGCGTCCAGCAGCAGGTTGAACACCGGCTCGTTGAACGGGCGTTCGGAACTCAATTGCAGCAAGGGCCGGCCGCCGTCGTCGAACAGCAGGCGGATCTGGATGTCCTGATATTGGCCGCGCTCGAGACCCAGACGGCGGAAAGCGTCGTCGGAGGCCAGGCGCACGTCCAGGCTGCGCAGATCCTCGGCGTCGGCGTCATACACCGGCACCGTCGCCAGCAGCGGCTGCCCCAGTCCGGACTGCATCTGCACCTGACCGAGGCTCACGGCATACGCCGGCGACGCGGCCAGTGCCGCGGCCAGTGCCAGTGCGTGGGGGCGGAGTGTCATGGGTGCGCGGTATCCCTGGTCGTCGAATCAGCGTTTCGCCGCCAGCAGTTCGGCGATCTGCACCGCGTTCAACGCGGCGCCTTTGCGGATATTGTCGGAAACCACCCACAAGTTCAAGCCGTTCGGGCAGGAGATGTCTTCGCGGATGCGGCCGACGTAGACCGCATCGGTGCCGGAGGCGTGGGTCACCGGCGTCGGATAGCCGCCCGGCACGCGCTCGTCGACCACGGTCACGCCCGGCGCCTTCTCCAGCAGGGTACGCGCTTCGGAGGCAGAGAGCTTGCGCTCGGTTTCGACGTGTACAGCCTCGGAATGGCCGTAGAACACCGGCACGCGCACGGCGGTCGGGTTGACTTGGATGCTCTCGTCGCCGAGAATCTTGCGCGTCTCCCAGACCAGCTTCATCTCCTCCTTGGTGTAGCCGTTGTCGAGGAACTCGTCGATGTGCGGAATCAGGTTGAACGCGATCTGCACCGGGAAACGCTGCGGCTCGGGCTGCTTGAAGCCGAGGATGCCGGCGGTCTGCCGGCCGAGCTCTTCCAGCGCCGAACGGCCGGCGCCGGACACCGACTGGTAGGTGGCGACGTTGATGCGGCGGATGCCGGCGGCGCGGTGGATCGGCGCCAGCGCCACCAGCATCTGCATGGTCGAGCAGTTGGGATTGGCCACGATGCCGCGCGGAATCGAATCCAGCGCCTCGGGGTTCACTTCCGAGACCACCAGCGGCACATCGGCGTCCATGCGGAACGCCGAGCTGTTGTCGATCACGACGGCGCCGGCCGCGGCGAATTTCGGTGCGTATTCCTTCGAGATGCCGCCGCCGGCTGAGAACAGCGCGAAATCGACGCCGCTCGGATCGAAGGTGGCCAGGTCGCGTACGGTGAGCTTGTTGCCCTTGAATTCGACCCGTTCGCCGGCGGAACGCTCAGACGCCAACGGGATCAGGCTACCGACCGGGAAGTCGCGCTCCTCCAGGATGCTGAGCATGGTCTGGCCGACGGCGCCGGTGGCGCCGACGACGGCTACGGTGAAGGTCTTGCGCATGGTTTCGTCGCTCATTCGGGAATTTCAGTTGCGGCCGGCGGGCACGCGCGGCGTCTGCGCCGGCACATCGCCGCATTGCGCGCGGTGGCGCAGCGCCAAGTCCATCAGGGTCAGCGCCATCATCGCCTCGCAGATCGGCGGCGCGCGCAGGCCCACGCAGGGATCGTGGCGGCCGGTGGTGACCACCTCGACCGCATTGCCGTCGGCGTCCAGCGACTCCCCCGGCAGGCGCAGGCTGGAGGTCGGCTTGAACGCGACCTGGCAGGTGATGTCTTGGCCGCTGCTGATGCCGCCGAGGATGCCGCCGGCGTGGTTGCTGTGGAAGCCGTCGGCGCCGATCAGATCGCGGTGCACGCTGCCGGGCTGTTCGACCGCGGCGAAACCGGCGCCGAACTCGACGCCCTTGACCGCGTTGATCGACAACATGGCGGCGCCCAATTCGGCGTCGAGCTTGCCGTAGATCGGCTGGCCCCAGCCGACCGGCACGCCGGTGGCCACGGTCAGCACACGCGCACCGAGCGAATCGCCGGACTTGCGGGTGGCGTCGAGCAGGGCTTCGAGTCCGGGCACCTGCGCCGCATCCGGCCAGAAGAACGGATTGGCTTCGACCACCGACCAGTCGATGGCGGCCGGCAGGTCGG
This sequence comes from Arenimonas sp., assembly GCA_041913425.1. Lineage (GTDB taxonomy): Bacteria > Pseudomonadota > Gammaproteobacteria > Xanthomonadales > Xanthomonadaceae > Arenimonas. Next base: position 9,564 of record JAYSFF010000010.1, read on the forward strand.
CACGCAGCGTGCCGACCTGGTTGACGCAGGCGTGCACGGCGATACCGTATTTCTCGGCCAACCACTTTTTGGCGATGACGCCGGCGGCCACACGCATCGTGGTCTCGCGCGCCGAGCTGCGGCCGCCGCCGCGCGGATCGCGGATGCCGTACTTGTGGTGATAGGTGTAATCGGCATGGCCGGGACGGAACTGCGCGGCGATGGCGTCGTAGTCCTTGGAGCGGGCGTCGGTGTTGCGGATCAGCAAGGCGATCGGGGTGCCGGTGGTGAGGCCCTGGTACACGCCGGACAGAATCTCGACCGCATCCTCTTCCCGGCGCTGCGAGGTGTGCCGGCTCTTGCCGGTCGCGCGTCGGGCCAGGTCGGCGGCGAACTCGGATGCGTCGATGGCCAGGCCGGGCGGACAGCCGTCGATCACGCAGCCGATGGCCGGGCCGTGGCTCTCGCCGAAGGTGGTGACCGTGAACAGTTTTCCGAAACGGTTATCCGACACGGGTTTCCTCAGCGCGCGTCCGCGAGTGCCTTGATGCGTCCATGATGGGCGAGGATGTCGTTGCGGTCAATCGCGAAGATGCCCATCTGGCCGACCTTGAACTCGATCCACAGGAACGGCACTTCCGGCAGCAGCGCCACCAGATGGCGCTCGCTCTCGCCCACTTCGCAGACCAGTAGGCCGTGCTCGCTCAGGTGCGCCGGCGCGTCGCGCAGGATCTTCAGCGCGAAGTCCAGGCCGTCGTCGCCGGCGCGCAGGCCGAGCTCCGGCTCGTAGGCGTATTCCTTCGGCAAGGCGTCGGTCTCGTCGTTGGTGACGTACGGCGGGTTGGTCACGATCAGGTCGTAGACCTTGCCCTGCAGGCCGGCGAACAGGTCGCTCTTGATCAGGGTGCAGTTGTCGGCGTACAGGCGGGCTTTGTTCTCGGCGGCCAGCGCCAGCGCATCGTCGGAGATGTCGACGCCGTCGACCCGCCAGTCCGGATTGTAATGCGCCATGGCGATGGCGATGCAGCCCGAACCGGTGCACAGGTCGAGCGCGGATTCGACCAGGCGCCCGCCGAGCCAGGGTTCGAAACCGGATTCGATCAGCTCGGCGATCGGCGAACGCGGCACCAGGGCGCGCGTATCGGACTTGAAGCTCAGGCCGGCGAACCAGGCTTCGCCGGTCAGGTAGCAGGCCGGGATGCGCTCGTCGATGCGGCGGCGGAACAGGTCCAGCACCGCGTCCTTTTCGGCGGCGGTCAGCCTGGCCTGGCCGTAGGCCGGACCGATATCGTGCGGCAGATGCAGGGCGTGCAGCACCAGCTGGGTCGATTCGTCCAAGGCATTGTCGAAACTATGGCCGAAGGTCAACCCGGCTTCGCCGAAGCGGCTGGCGCCGTAGCGAATGAAATCGATGATGGTGGACAATTCGGCGGTCATGGCGGTTCCGGCAAGTGCGTGGAAGCCTATTATACGGCCGCAAGGGCTATAATTCCCCTTGAATTCCCGCCACTTGCCGCCGATGAACCGCAAAATCACCACCATCCTGATCGTCGCCTTGGCCGCCGGCCTGGGCTTGGCGCTGTCCAGCCGCCTGTTCCCGCCCAACCTGCCCGGCAAAGCCGCGCCGGCTATGCCGGCCCTGGAAGTCAGCAAAGTCATCGACGCGCCGCGTGCCTTGGCGCCGTTCACCCTGCAAAGCGCCAACGACCCGTTGACCGCCGAGAACCTGAAAGGCCATTGGACCGTGGTGTTCGTCGGCTTCACGCATTGCCCCGACGTCTGCCCGACCGCCCTGACCGAATTGGCCAAGGCGCAGAAAATCTGGGCCGAGGCGAAACTGCCGAACGCGCCGCGCATCCTGTTCGTCTCCATCGACCCCGAACGCGACACCCCGGCCGGCATCGCCGAATACGCGGCCTACTTCCACCCCGACACGCTGACCGCCACCGCCGCCGAGCCGCAACTGGGCGCGTTCACCCGCGACCTCGGCCTCGTGTACATGAAAGTGCCGCAAGGCGACAGCTACACCATGGACCATTCCGCGACTCTGGTGCTGCTCAACCCGAAGGCCGAATTCGCCGGCCTGATCCGCCCGCCGCTGAAGCCGGACGCCATCGCGCGCGACCTGCTGGCACTGACCAAGGCCATGCCATGAAACCCGGTTCGCTCGCGCAATACCTGCTGCCGCACCGTCTGCTGTCGTCGCTGGCCTACAAGTTGGCGCATTCGACCACGCCGTGGATCAAGCGCCGCTTCATCCACACCATCCTGGCGAACTTCGACGTCAACCTGGCCGAAGCCGCCAATCCGGATCCGGACAGCTATCCGAGCTTCAACGCGTTCTTCACCCGTGCGCTGAAACCCGGCGCGCGCGTGGCCGATCCGGATCCGCGCACGCTGCTGCTGCCGGCCGACGGCAAGGTCAGCCAATGCGGCAAGATCGAGGACGGCCGCATCTTCCAGGCCAAGGGCCACCACTTCACCGCCGCCGAGCTGCTGGGCGATGCCGGCATGGCCGAAGCCTACCGCCACGGCGAATTCATGAACATCTACCTGTCGCCGCGCGACTACCACCGCGTGCACATGCCCTGGACCGGCACCCTGGTGGAGACCCTGCACGTGCCGGGGCGGCTGTTCAGCGTCTCGCCCGGCACCGTGGCCGACGTGCCGCGCCTGTTCGCCCGCAACGAGCGTCTGGTCTGCCACTTCGACACTGAGTTCGGGCCGATGTGCGCGGTGATGGTCGGCGCCATGCTGGTTTCGGGCGTGGAGACGGTATGGAACGGCGTCAACATCCCCGACTACGCCGACCACCCGAAACGCGTCGATTTCCGCGACCAAAACATCCGCCTGGAACGCTTCGCCGAAATGGCGCGCTTCAACTACGGTTCGACCGTAATCCTGCTGTTCCCGGAAGGCAAGGTCGAACTGGACGCGTTCGCGCACCAGCAGCCGACCGTGCTCGGCCGGCGCATGGGCCGCGTGCGCTAAGCCAAAAGACGCGTCCGATCAAGAGGCCGGCGGCGCGCCGGCTTTCTTTGCTTCACTGCATTCGGGCAGCTTGTCGTCCAGATCCATGCGATAACGCGTACCGGCGATCTCCAATTCCCGCAATACCGGCGGCACCACGGCAAAACGGCCGGCCCGTAACGCCTCGCGCGTGCCCGGGCAATTGAACGGCAACAGCAGATTGCCGATCCGGCGCCAACCCTCCGGGCCGCGCTTGAGCACGGCCATCGCACCGGCATCCGGCTGCAGCAGCACTTCCGCCACACCGTCGACATCCAGATCGGCCAAGTAGGCGTCGCAGCGCTTGCCGCTGTCGCGCAGGCACTCCGGATACTGCCAAGCATTCTTCTCCATCGCCGCCGGCCAGTCCTGGCTCAGGAAATCCGCGGGCAGCGCCGCGCCGGTCGGCCAGACGGCGATGTTGGCGGCCAACAATTCCCGGCTCATCTTCGCCGGCTGCGCGTTCCATTCCGTCTGTTTGGCCAAGGCCGCCGTGGCCTTCAGCCGTACGGTGGCGGCATCGGCCAGCGTGCCGTCGGACTGCAGATCGCGCAGGACGTCCTGGCCGAAGCGTTTGCCGCTGAAGCGCAGGTAGTCGTAATCGAAGGCGGCGGCGGTGATCTTGCCCTCGCGCAGGTGCGCGACCTGGCTGTTGACCGAAATGCGCGCCGGATCGAGCGCCGGCGAGAAGATGGCGAACAGCAGGAACAGCGTGAAGAACGCCGCGGCCACGTTCACCGGCGCGATGCGCGCCAGCCAGGACGGACTGCGCAGGGCCGCCCAGAAGTAACCGACGGCATGGCAGGACGCCACCGCGATGCAGAACGCCGCCACCAGACGGTCGACCGTCCAGCCGTATTGGGCCACGCGCAGGCCGAGCGCGTAAATCGCGATCGACACCAGCGGCAACAGCAGCAAGGCGGCGATGCGGGCGCCGATCCGGATCGGCGGCGCCACATCATCGGCCACCGTACCGTCCTGGAAAGCGGCGTTCACCAAGCCGACCAATACCGCGGCGGCGGCCAGCAGCAGGGCCGTGGCCTGTTTGGTGGCCCACAGCGGCTCGAGACCGGTGAACGGCAAAGCCAACAGGAAGCCGCCGATTAACAGCACCGCCACCGGCAGGATCCACGACAGCAGCACCATCAGCAGGCTGCGGATGCCGCGCACGATGGCCGGCCGTACGTCGGTGATGTGCAGGGCGTAGGCGAAGGCGAAGGTGGTGACCGGAATGGCGAACCAGGGCTCGTCCAGCATATCGCGCAGGAAATCGAGCTTGATCAGGTGGAACAGCGCCGCGCCGAGCACCAGCACCAGCCAGGACAGGCCGGTGAACGCGGACGCGAACGCGACCTGGATCAACAGCTTCCAGGAAGACTCGAAATAACTGCGGTAGGACGCGATGCGGCGGCCGTCCAGCGCGGCGGCGGTGACCATCGAGTGCGCGATGAAGAAGCCGGCCAGAGCGTGCACCCACAGCTCGGGCGACGGATAGCGCGCATCATCCGGCTTCACGCCGTAACGCCAATCCGGCGCGCCCAGGCTGCGCCAGATGTCGTAAAAGCCGAGCAGAGCCAGCGCCAACGCCGCCGGAACCAGCCAACGCAGCAGGCTACGGGCCGGAATATGCCCGAGTCCGGAAATCGCCAGACCCGGCGCGATGGCGGCGACCAACAGCAGCGCTGCGAACAGGCCGGAGTTGCCGGCGTTCCAGACGCCGTTCTCGGCGGCTTGATAGATCAGGTACAGCGCCAAGCCCTGCAGCAGGCCGATCAGCACGCGGGTGCCGGCGGTGGCGCGGCTGACGTCGGAACGCGGTACGCGGCTTTCGGTTTCGGTCATGGCGCTGGTCTCCGACGGATTTGCCGCGATTATAGCCCCGCCGTGGCAGAATGACGCCATCCCATCGGAGCCCTAAGCCATGCGCATTCCCGCCCTGCTCGCGTTATCCGCCGGCTTGCTGTCGCCGGCCGTGGCCGCCACGGTACGCGTGGCCACGTTCAACACCTCGCTGTATTCCGAGCGCGCCGGCGGCTTGGTCGAACGCCTGCAAAACAATGATCCGGCGGCACGCAAGATCGCCGCGGTGATCCAACACCAGCGGCCGGACATCCTGCTGTTGAACGAATTCGATTACGACGCCGACGGCACCGCCGCCGACCTGTTCCAGCAGCGCTATCTGGGCGTGCCGCAGTTCGGCCAGGCGGAAATCAGCTATCCCTACCGTTACTTCGCGCCGGTCAACACCGGCGTACCGAGCGGTTTCGACCTGGACGGCGATGGCCGCAGCGACGGCCCCGGTGATGCCTGGGGCTTCGGCCGCCATCCCGGCCAATACGGCATGCTGGTGCTGTCGCGCTTTCCGATCGAGCAATCCGCGGTACGCACGTTCCGCGACTTCCGCTGGCGGGACATGCCCGGCGCCTTGGCGCCCGTGCACCCGGACGGCTCGCCCTGGTATTCGCCTGCGGCGTGGGCGCTGTTTCCGCTGTCGTCGAAATCGCATTGGGATGTGCCGGTGCGGACGCCGCTGGGCACGGTCCATCTGTTGGCCGCGCACCCCACGCCGCCGGTGTTCGACGGCCCGGAAGACCGCAACGGCCGGCGCAACGCCGACGAGATCCGGTTTTGGCGCGAATACGTCTCGAGGCAGGACGCCGATTGGATCTTCGATGACGAGGGCCGGCGCGGCGGCTTGCCCGCGGATACGCGCTTCGTCATCGTCGGCGACCTCAACGCCGATCCGGCCGACGGCGGCGGCAGGCGCGAGGCCATCGTCGAATTATTGGAGCATCCGCGCGTGCTGCGCATGGCCACGCCGCATTCCGCCGGCGCGGAAGCGGCGGCGCGGGCGGACGGCGGCGCCAACGCCGATCACCGCGGCGCGCACCGGCACGATACCGCCGCGTTCGGACCGCAATCGGGCAATCTGCGCGTGGATTACGTGTTACCGTCCGCCGGTTTCCGAGCCAGCGCGTCGGGCGTGTTCTGGCCGATGCCGGGCGAAACCGGCGCGGACTGGCTGGACGCCAGCGACCATCGCATGGTGTGGGTCGATCTGGCGGATTAAACCAGGTCGACCTTCAGCGCGGCGGCGGCGCGGCGCGCCTTGGCGCGTGCGGCCTCGATCGAGACGTCGCGGGCCAAGGTGACCGCCACGCGGCGTGAGCCGTCCACCGAGGGTTTGCCGAACAGACGCAAGGCGGTGCCGGGTTCGATCAAGGCCGTATCGACCTCGCGGAACTGCGGCACGCCTTTGCCCTTGGCCAGGATGGCGACCGAGGCCGACGGTCCGTAGTCGGCGATTTCGGGAATCGGCAGGCCGAGGATGGCGCGCGCGTGCAGGGCGAATTCCGACAGCTCCTGCGAAATCAAGGTGATCAGGCCGGTATCGTGCGGACGCGGCGAAACTTCGCTGAACCAGACCCGGTCGCCTTTCACGAACAGCTCGACGCCGAACACGCCGTAGCCGCCGAGATTGTCGGTGACGGCGCGGGCGATGCGTTGCGCTTCGGCCAGCGCGGCGTCGCTCATCGGTTGCGGCATCCAGCTCTCGCGGTAGTCGCCGTCCACCTGCAGATGGCCGACCGGCGCGCAGAACGAAGTGCCATCGCGGTGGCGCACGGTCAACAGGGTGATTTCATAATCGAAGTCGACGAAGCCTTCGACGATGCAGCGGCCTTGGCCGGCGCGGCCGCCGGTCTGCGCCTTTTCCCAGGCCGGCGCGATGTCGTCCACGCCGCGCACCGTGCTCTGGCCTTTGCCGGACGAGGACATCAGCGGCTTGATCACGCACGGCAGGCCGATGGCCTTGACCGCTTCCAGGTATTCGGCTTCGGTGTCGACGAAGCCGTACGGCGAGGTCGGCAGCCCGAGCGTTTCCGCGGCCAGGCGGCGGATGCCTTCGCGGTCCATGGTCAGGCGCGCGGCACGCGCGGTCGGGATCACCTTCAGGCCGGCACCCTCTTCCAGTTCCACCAGGGTCTGGGTGTGGATGGCCTCGATTTCCGGCACCACCAGATGCGGCTTGACCTGCGCGATCAGGTCGCGCAACGCGGCCGGATCGAGCATGTTCAGCGTATGGCATTCGTGCGCCACCTGCATCGCCGGCGCGTTGTCGTAGCGGTCGGCGGCGATCACCTGCACGCCGAAACGCTGCAGTTCGATGGCCACTTCCTTGCCGAGCTCGCCGGCGCCGAGCAGCAGGACACGGAAGGCGTTGCGGGCTTCGGGCGTGCCGATGGCGGTGGCTTGGACGGTCATGGCGATTGTCGGCGAATGATGGGATATGTCATTATACGCAGGATGAAACGCCTCGTTCCGGCGCGTCTGCGCCCCGCCCTGCTGACCCTGTTCTGTACCGGCCCCCTGTTGCTTTCGGCCTGCCAGGCGACGTCCGAGCCGGCCGTGCAGCGCTGGTCGGAACCGGCGTTCGCCGGCATTCCCGACGCCGGCAAACTCGGCGAACTGTCGGGCATGGCGCGCTCCAACCGCCACGACGGCATCTTCTGGGCCATGAACGATGGCGACAACGCCGCCGAACTGGTCGCCATCGACGCGCAGGCCAAGACCCGTGCGGTGATCCATGTCGACGGCGTGCGCAACATCGACTGGGAGGATGTGGCCAGCTACGAAATAAACGGCCGCAGCTATCTGGCCATCGCCGACACCGGCGACAACGGCGGCATCCGGCCGGAACTGTTCATCCATGTATTCGAGGAGCCCGAACAACTGGCCGACGTCACGCTCAAGCCGGTACGCAGCATCCGCTTCCGCTGGGCCGATGGCGCCCGCGACGTCGAATCGATGATGGCGTCCGGCGAACGCGGCCGCTTCTACCTGATCTCCAAGAAACGCGTGCCGGCGGAACTGTTCACGCTGGCCATGGACGCCGCCGACGGCAGCTCGCCGGAACTGCTGTCGGTGCTGGACGGCATCGCCCAGCCGGATGCGAAGACCATGAACACCAAGGGCGACTTCGGCCGCTACCGCGCGCAGATCACCAGCGCCGACCTCGCGCCGGACGGCCGCGTGTTCGCGGTGCTCAATTACCAGCAGATCAATTTCTTCGCCCTGCCCGAGCGTCCGGTACCGGCGCTGAAACCGTTGGCCACCATCACCCTGCCGTGGCTGCCGCAGGCCGAAGCCATCGGCTATTCCGCCGACGGCGACAGCCTGTTCGTCGGCAGCGAACAGGCGCCGACCCCGCTGATCCGTTTCGACCGCGTTCAGCCCTGAGCGATATCGGACTCCCTGTCCGATTCCCAGGGCGGCGTCTGCCGCCTTTTTTATTTCCTTGTTTTTGAATGGTTTTTCTTCCTCTTGACGCATTCATATATTTTGATATCATTTTGATACCATCCAAGGGGAATCCCATGAAAGAAAACCAACTCGCGTCCTATCACGGCATCACCAGCCTGCTCGCCGCCCTGTTGATCGCGCTCGTCGCCGGTTACGGCTTCTTCATCGGCGCGCAGGGCCAAGCCCCGGCTTTGGCCATCGGCTCGCTGCTGGTGCTGACGCTGGCCGCCTTCAGCTTGGCCGGTCTGTACATGGTGGAGCCGAACCAGGCTGCTGTGCTGAGCCTGTTCGGAAAATACGTCGGCACCGTCAAGGAACAGGGCCTGCGCTGGAACAATCCGTTCTACGGCAAGAAGAAAGTATCGCTGCGCGTGCGCAACTTCGAGTCCGGCAAGCTGAAGGTCAACGACCTGGACGGCAGCCCGATCGAGATCGCGGCGGTGGTGGTCTGGGGCGTGGTCGACTCGGCCGAGGCGGTGTACAACGTGGACGACTACGAAAGCTTCGTGCACATCCAGTCGGAGGCGGCATTGCGCGCGATGGCCACCAGCTACCCGTACGACCAGCACGAGGACGGCAAGATCGCGCTGCGCAGCCACGCCGGCGAGATCGCCAAGCATTTGACCGAAGAGATCCAGGAACGCCTGGCCGAAGCCGGTGTACGCGTGATCGAAGCGCGCATCAGCCATCTGGCCTATGCCCCGGAAATCGCCCAAGCCATGCTACAACGCCAGCAGGCCAGCGCCATCATCGCGGCCCGCACCCGCATCGTCGAAGGCGCGGTCAGCATGGTCGAGATGGCGCTGGGCGAGCTGTCAAAGCGCAACGTGGTCGAACTCGACCCCGAGCGCCGCGCCGCGATGGTCTCCAACCTGCTGGTGGTGCTGTGCGGCGAACGCGGCACCCAGCCCGTGGTCAACGCCGGTTCGATCTACTGAGCGCTCGCCATGAGCGAGAAGAAGGCCTTTCCGCTGCGCATCAACGCCCAGGTGCTGGAAGCCGTCCAGCACTGGGCCGATGACGAGCTGCGCTCACTGAACGCGCAGATCGAGTACGTGCTGCGCGACGCGCTGCGCCGCAGCGGCCGGCTGAAGGCACCGAACGCGAATACTGAGGAAACCGCCGGAACAGGAGAATCCGAATGAAGCGTGCATCGGGCTTATGGCAATTACCGGAATCAGGGGCGCACTAAGGCCATGGCCGCCGTGAAATCCTTCGAACTGGCGCCGCCCGGTCCGGCCGCGAATCTGCTTCTGATCGCCGCGGCCCTGCTGCCGGCGCTGATCACGGCGGCCGTCTGGGCCGGCAATCCGGCCGCGTTCGAGGCGCTGCCGGCCTGGACCTTGGTCTCGATCATCCTGCTCGGCCCGGTGCTGATCGGATTCGGGCTGCTGCATGCGCGCAATCCGCGCATCGAACTGGACGCGACGCATTTGACGCTGCGATTGGGCCTGATCCGCACGCGCTGGCCGCGCGCGGATCTGCAGGTGCAGCAGGCGCGCCTGCTCGACCTGGACAGCGAGCGCGACTGGCAGCCGCGGTGGAAACTGTTCGGCGCCGCCCTGCCCGGCCTGCAATCCGGGCTGTTCCGGCTGCGCAACGGCCGAAACGCGCGCGTGTACCTGACGGCACGGCAGGCGGTGGTGTTGCTGCCTACCCAACGCGGCCCGATTTTATTAAGCTTGGTGCGACCGAGGGATTTCCTCGCCGCCTTGCAGAGCGCCTGATGCTGACGCCAACGGAATACCGCCTGATCAACGGCCGCGTGTACGACGCGGTGCCGGCCTGTCTGTACCGCGCCCGCGGCAACGCGCAGGCACGGCAGCTGGCCTCCGCCGATTGGCTGATCCGCGACCGCCGCGACGGCCGTTACGTCGCCACCCTGCATCAAGGCCGAGCGCGCTTCTTCCTGCGCAGCAGCCGACCGCAGATGCGCACGGACGCATTGGCCGAACTCCTGCTCGATGCCGCTGGTGGCTCCGGTCTGCGGCCGGTGTCCGACCTCGAACCGCTTTTGGCCGAACTCGGCCTGGACGCCGGGGAATATTCCGAAGGCACCGGCCTGGCGCCGGTGGCCGAACCGCTGCAGCTGGAATACGCCGGCCGCGACCGCTACCGGCGGCCGCTGTGGCTGTATTACGACGCCGCCAAAGCCTGGCGGCGGATGCAGGCCGCCGCCGCAGGCGACGGCGTGGCCTTGGACGCCATTTCCGGCTTCCGCAGCGCGCACTACCAGATGGGCATCTTCCGCCGCAAGCTGGCCCGCGGATCGAATCTGGCCGACATCCTGCAGGTGAACACCGCGCCGGGCTTCAGCGAGCACCACAGCGGACGCGCGCTCGACATCGGCACGCCGGGCCAGCCGCCGGCCGAAGAAGGTTTCGAGCGCACCGCCGCCTTCGCTTGGTTGCAGATCTGTGCCGCCGGCTTCGGTTTCGGCATGAGCTATCCGCGCGGCAACCGCCACGGCATCGCCTACGAGCCCTGGCACTGGTGCTGGTCGGAAGACGCTCAGTCCTGAGAGCGCTTGGCCGGCTGTTTGCTGGCATCGGCGATGCGCCACAGGTAGAACGCGGCCAGCGTCCGGTACGGCGCCCAGACCTCGCCGCGCGCCAACAGCGCCTTCGGCGCCGGCATCGTGGCCAAGCCGTCCAGCGCCATCGCGCCCTGGCGCACGCCCAGATCGTCGACCGGCAATACGTCCGGCCGGCCCAGGCGGAACATCAGCATCATCTCCACGGTCCAGCGGCCGATGCCGCGCGTGGGCACCAGCGCGTCGATGATGGCCTCGTTGTCGAGATACTGCAGCCGGCGCGAATCCGGGATTTCACCGGCCTTCTCGCGCCGCGCCAGATCACGCAGAGCCAGCACCTTGTTGCCGGACACGCCGCAGGCGCGCAGCTGCTCGTCGCTCAGCCGGGCCAGATTCCGGTGATGGAAGGACGGTTCGCCCATGGCCTGTTCGACCCGCGCCACGATGGTGGCCGCGGCCTTGCCGCTGAGCTGCTGGTACAGGATGGCGCGGGCCAGCGCATCGGCCACATCGAACGGCTTGCGCCAGCCGGCGGCGTGCTCCAAGGGTGCGATGCGACGGACCCAAGGCGCGAACGCCGGATCGGCCTTGAGCAGGGCGCGGCGCGCCAGCTCGATGTCGAAACCGCGTTTAAAGCGCGCCATGGCCGATCCTCGAGAAGTCCTTCTGGCTGCGCCGGCGCCAGGCCAGCACCGCAGCGATCGCCAACAGCAGCAACGGCATGCCGAAGATGTTGACGGCCTTCACGCGCTGCCCGAGCCGCTCGACGTCGGCGTTGAGTTCGCGCTGGATGCGCCGCAGCTCCTGGCGCAGGCGCACCTTGTCGGCGGCCAAGGCGCGATAGTCGGCGTCGTTCAGCCGGCTCTCGGGGATGCGGCCGTCCACCTGCAGTCCGTTGATGCCGGCCTGCACGGTATCCAACTCGGCCAACAGGCGGGTCTGGCTGTCGCGGTAGGCCTGCTCGGCGGCGCGGCGGATGCGGTCGACCTTGTCGAACGGCCGCGACACGCTGCCGCGGCTGCGGATGCTGATCAGGTCGTCGGAACCGGACAGCTGGTCGATGGCGTTGAAGAAGAAATCGCCGTTGCTGGCCTGCGCGCTGAACACCGGTTGCCCGAACAGGTTGTTCTCGACCACCCACAGCCGGTCGCTCAGGAAATCGGTGTCGGCAATCACGATCAGGTTGATGCCGGCGCCGCCGGCGGCCGGCTTGTCGCGGCTGAACCGCGCGGCCAGCACGAACGGCTCCTGCGCCGAGACGAAGCGGTTGAGCAACCGTTCGGGATCGGCGGCGGCCTGGCGGTAGGCGTCGGCGGCGATCAGCCGCGAGGAATCCGAGCTCTGCAGCAGCGGCTCGATGCGCAGCGGGCTGTCGTCCAGCACCGACAGCGCGCCGGCGCCCGACAGCACGATGCGGTCGAGGTCGGCGGTGACCGGATCGCGCTGGTTCATGGCCTCGGCCGGCAGGCTGATCAAGCCCGGGTTGCGCTTCGGGAACTGGTTCTCGTCGAGCTGCATCAGCCAGGCGTATTTGCTGTCGAGCACCACCTGCCCGGGATCGAAGCCGATGCCCCAGCGCCGCAGCAGGCCGCCGAAATCGGAGCCAAGATACAGGTCGCCCGGCACGGGACTGCCGATGCGGAAGGTCGGTACCGACTCGGCATCGGGATCCAGCAGCAGCACCGCATGCCCGCCGGACTCGACGAAATCGCGGATGCGCGCCAGGGTCTCCGCCGGCCATTGCCGCGGATGCATGATCCACAGCACGTCGGTGTCCTCGGGAATGCGCAGGCCCTGCGGCGATAGGTGGCTGAGCTGGTAACGCTCGGACAGTTGGCGGTACACGACCCAGGCCGGCGACGAGCCGCCTTGCAGCGGATTGCCCTCGCCCGAGACCGGCAGGTCGCTGACCAGCACGACCTTCGGCCGAGTCTGGCGCTGCACCGACTGGATCAGTTTCGACAGCTCGTATTCGAGATGCTGTTCGGCTTCGGGCTTGATGAAGCCGATCGACTGGTTGCGCCCGCCGGAGTCGGCGGTCAGTCCGAAATACAGCGGTCCGGAGCCGTCTTCCAGCGGAATGGCCAGGATGCCTTTGCCGATGGCGCGGTCCTCGGCCGCCGAATACGGTTCGGGGTCCAGGGTCTCGAAACGGATGCGTCCGCCGGATTGCGCGGCGTATTCGCCGATCTTCTCGCTCACCCGCTCGGCGTACTGGCGGAACTGCGGATACGGACGCGCCTCTTTTTCGGAGTAGTACAGGGTCAGGATCACCGGCTCGCGCGTCGCCACGATGATGCGCCGGCTGCCTTCGCTCAGGCTGAACAGCCGGTTCTCGGTCAGGTCGACGCGCAACGGCGGCAGCAGCTTCTGCACCGCGAACGCCAGCGCCAGATAGCACAGCACCGACGCGACGGCCGCCAAGGGCAGCAAGGCCGCGCGCTTCCAGAGCGGCAGGCCGCCCTTGCGCGCCCGCAGCAGCAGCACGTTGGCGCCGAGCCAGAACGCGGCGGTGACCGTGAAATACAGCAGATCGCGCAGATCGAGCACGCCGCGGGTCACCGCCTGCAGATGGGTGAGCATGCTGAGCGAGGCGATCAGGTCGACCACCGGTTGCGGAAACAGCTCGCGCACCGGATTCAGCGCCAACGGATAGCCGGCCAGCAGGTACAGCAGGATCAGCAACGCGCTGAGGATGTAGACCACCAGCTGGTTCTCGCTCAGCGCCGACAGGCACAGGCCGACGGCCAGCATCGCCGCCAGCATGGCCGCGGCGCCGACGTAGCCGAGCGCGATGACGCCATGGTCGGGATCGCCGAGCCAGGACAGGCTAAGCCACAGCGGGAACGACAGCAGCAGCGCCGAGACCGCCACGCCCAAGGCGGCGGCGAACTTGGCCAGCACCGTCTGCCAGGGCGGCACCGGCAGCGCATCGAGCAGTTCGATGGTGCCGGAGCGGAATTCCTCGGACCAGGCGCGCATCGACAGCGCCGGCACCAGCAGCAGGCAGACCCAGGGCAACAGCCGGAAATAGGACTGCATGCCGGCCTGCCCGGCCTCGTACAGGTCGCCGAGGTAGAACACGAAGCTGTTCGACAGCAGCAGGAAGATCACCACGTACACCAGCGCCAGCGGCGTGCGCCAGTACGCCCGCCACTCGCGCCGGACCAGGGCCGGGAAGGCGCTCATGCGCGCGCCTCGGCCACGGTCTTGGCGAACACCTCGTCCAGGCGGCCGTATTCGAGGCGCATGTCCTGATACGGCACCTGCTTCTGCGCCAGGCGTTCGGCGATGACCCGGGTCTGCGGCTTGCTGCCCTGCACGAACACGTACAGACGGCCATCGACCGCGTTCTGCTCGAAGCCGCTGACGCCCGACAGCCCCTCCAGCGCGGCGCGCGCGGCGATGCTTTCCTGCGCCACGAACGACACCGCGTTGTGGTAGCGCGACTGCTGCAGCAGCTCGTCGGTGGTCCTGTCGAGCCGGATGCGGCCGCCGGCCATGATCACCGTGCGCGGGCACAGCGACAGCACCTCGTCGATCTGGTGCGTGCTCATCAGCACCGCGCTCCGTTTCGAAAGCTCCAGGATCAGCGTGCGCACCTGCTGCTTCTGGATCGGATCGAGACCGTCGGTCGGCTCGTCCAGCAGCAGGACCGGCGGACGGTGCACGACCGCCGCCGCCAACGCCACGCGCCGGGCCGAGCCCTTGGACAGGGTCGCGACCGGCTGATAGGCGATGGCGTTGAGCGAAAGTGCGGCGAACACGGCCTCGAGCGCCTGCACGGCCTCGGCACGCGGCAATCCGCGGGCGCGGGCGATGAAGCGCAGGTAGTCCAGCACCGTATCCTCGCGGTAGATCGGGGCGTGCTCGGGCAGATAGCCGAGGCTGCGCCGGGCCTCGAGTCCCTGCCGCATGCTGTCGAAACCGGCGATCGCCGCCTGTCCGGCGTCCGGCCGCAGGAAGCCGGCCAGCATGCGCATGGCGGTGGTCTTGCCGGCGCCGTTCGGGCCGAGCAAGGCGACGATCTCGCCGCGCTCGACCTGCAACGTGAAGCCGTCCACGGCCTGGATGGCGGCGAACGCCTTGCAAAGTCCTTGAGCCTCGATCATCCGTCTGTCTCTGCCATGAGCGGCCAGTCTATCGGATGCGGCCGGCCGCGGACAAGAAAAAAGCGGGCAATGCCCGCTTTTTCCCGGAATCGACGATGCTTACTTGACCGGCCAATAGACCTTGAACTTGGCGTCCTCGGTCATCATCTGCGGCACCGGCACCAGATATTCTTCGTAGGCGCGGTCGCGGGTCGAAGCGCCGTTGACCAAAGCCCAGGCGCGCACGACCTGGCGCTCGCTTTCCAGGCCGGTGGCGTAGCCGGTGTAGTCGGTGGTCGCGGCGCGGCCGGCCGGCAGCTGCTCGAACACCACCTCGGCTTCGGTCTTCACGTCCCAGGCGCCTTCGGTCTGGCCGTCCTTGCTGACCGGCTGCACGACGTCGAAGCTGTAGCTGTCGGAGGTGAATTCGTTGGTCACGATGCGCATCGGGCCGGAGGCCTTCAGGCCGTTGGCGGCGATGATCTTGTTGATCCAGGCCATTTTGTTGACGATGGCCAGGGCGATTTCGTTGTTGTCGCGCTTGGCGATCACGGTCGCGCTCAGCACATTGGCGGCCGGCAGGTCGACGAAGCTGATCGGGTTCTCGCGGTCGGCGTAGCTCAGCTTCGGCACGGTGGCCAGGAAGGTGTTCAGGCGCTTGCCGCCGGCCTTCAGCTTGTCGCCGACGTTGCGTTCGACGTACATGCCGGCGTAGCGGCCCAACAGGTTCCAGCCGTAATCGACTTCATAGACCTGGCGGATTTCGACGTTCTTGTTCAGCGGACCGGTGCGCTTGAAGAAGATGGTCAGGGTCTTGTCGCTGCCCTGCGAGCTGTCCTCGATCTTGAACTTGATCTTTTCTTCCGGAATGCTCTCGACCAGCTCCCACTTGCCCGAACCGGTGGAGCGGTTCAGCGAGCTGTAGCTCATGGTCGCGCCGACGCCGGAGGCCGGGTCGCTGACCTGCGATTTCAGCATGCTGTCCGAACGCAGGACGCTCCATTCGTCGAAGCGGTTGAAGCCGTTGAGCACGTCGAACACGGTGCCGATCGGGCGGTTGCTTTCGGTTTTGTATTCCACGGTGCGCTGCGAGGGCAGGAACAGGGCCACGGCGGCGAACAGCACCACGACCACGGCCAGTGAAATCAGGAATTCGTAAATCCGGTTCATTTAAAGACTCTCTCCAAGGACAAACCGCCCTACCGGGCAATCAGTCCTAAAGGATACCACTTTAATGCCGCCGTGGTCAGTCCGCCGGGGCGTTTTTCAGCCCCGGGCGGGCGCCGTTCAGACGATCTTCAACTCGAAGGCCTTCAGCACCGCCCGGGTCCGGTCGCGCACGCCCAGCTTGGACAGGATGTTGGACACGTGGTTCTTGATGGTGCCTTCGGCCACGTGCAGGGAATTGGCGATTTCCTTGTTCGAGAAGCCGCCCGCCATCAGCCGCAGGATCTCGGTCTCGCGCTCGGTCAGCGGGTCCGGGCGTTCCAGACTGACGAAATGGTTGTTCAGGCCCTCCAGGCCGGACAGCAGGCGCTGCGACATGGCCGGCTGCACCAGCGAGCCGCCCTTGGCCACCACCTCGATGGCCTCGACCAGCTGCTCCAGGCTGACGTCCTTGAGCAGGTAGCCCTTGGCGCCGGCTTTGATGCCGGCCAGCACCAGCTCGTCGTCGTCGAAGGTGGTCAGGATGATGGTCGGCGGCAGCTGGCCCTTGGCCGACAGCTCCTGCACCGCCTCCAAGCCGGATTTGACCGGCATGCGCATGTCCATCAGCACCACGTCGGGCTTGAGCCCGGGAATGGTGTCGATGGCCTGTTGGCCGTCGCCGGCCTCGGCGATGACCTGGATGTTCTCGGCCAGCGACAGCAGGGATTTTACGCCTTGGCGCACCAAGGTCTGGTCATCGACCAATACGACACGGATCATGTGCAGGCTCCCAACGGTAGTGTGATGGTGACGCCGAAGCCCTGCCCCGGCGCGGTCTGGATGCGCATTTGGCCCTGGGCGGCCTCGACGCGTTCCTTCATGCCGCGCAGGCCGTTGCCGAGCCGGCCCGGATCGCCGCCTTTGCCGTCGTCTTGGGACTTCAGGATCAACAGGTTATCGAGCTTTTGCAAGGACAATTCGAGCTTGCGGGCGTTGGCGTGCTTGATGGTATTGGTCAGCAATTCCTGCACGCAGCGGACGATGGCCTGGGCGCAGGCGGAGTCCTCGATGCGCAGCTCGGGGTCAGCCTGCAACGCGATGTCCAGGTTCGGCACCGATTCCAGCAAGGGTGCGATGGCGGCCAGCACGTCGATGGCCGGGCCGTGGCGCATCTCGGAAACCGCCTCGCGCACGTCCGACAGCAGCAGTTTGGCCAACGAATGGCTCTGTTTCACGTGCTCCTGCGCCGGGCCTTCGGTCAAATGGCCGGCCACTTCCAGATTTAGGCTGAGCGCGGTCAGGTGGTGTCCGAGCAGGTCGTGCAGTTCGCGCGAGATGCGCAGGCGTTCGCCGATGCGGGAATCCTCGGCCAGCAGGGCGCGCGCCGCGCGCAATTCGGCGTTCAACCGGCGCTGCTCCTCACGGGCCGCGGCCTGTAGCTTGGCCACGTAGCCGGTGACGAACACGAAGGTCGAGAACCCGGCGTACAGCAGGCTCTGCATCAGCGCCTCCCACCAGGTCAGGTCCATCGGCCCGAAAATGAACACCGGAACCACGCTCAGATGGCTGAGCACCAGCCAGACCAGCCCCAAAGGCAACGGCAACAGCCAAGGCAGGATGCCGGCGATGACCATCAGCAGCACGCTGCCTAGGCCGGTCGAGGAGTAATAGCTGACCGCAATCGCCGAGGCGCTGAGCAGGAACAGATACAGGCCGTCGCGCCAGCTGGTGCGGTAGATGCTGAGCCGGCCGGCGACCCGGACGTACAGCAGGCCGAAGGCCGCGAACGACACCACCCAGCCGGCCAACGAGCGCGCCAACAGGCCGCTTTCGGCCAGGCCCTGGTGCCAGGCGTAAGCCAGCGGCACGCCGACCATGACCCAGGTGAACAGGCCGGCGTAGCGGAGCAGCTGCTGGTGGTTCAGGCGCGCATTCATAGCCGCATCATACCCGCATATCAAGGACTTGGCGGCGGCCGAAAGTCATGCCCGGGTTCCGGCCGGCAAAAACCCCCACCCGCGGCAGGACTCCATGCGATAATCGCGCCTGAGCCGCAGTCGGGCCGGGAGTTTTTTGGAGCAGTGTCGATGTCGATTACGATCCGAGACGTGCAAGAGCACGAACTGGACGCCATTTTGGCCATGAACAACGCCGCCGGTAGCGGGATTCTGCCGATGAACCAGGCCCAGATCCGCTACTTCTGGCAGAACGCGGACTATTTCCGGGTCGCCGAAACCGGCGACTGCCTGGTCGGCTTCCTGATCGCGATGACCCGCGACGCCGACTACGAGAGCAGCAACTTCCGCTGGTTCAAGGACCGTTACGGCGCCTTCGTGTACGTCGACCGCATCGTGATCGCCAAGGGCCAGCGCAGCGCCGGCATCGGCCGTCTGTTTTACGCGGACGTGCAGAGCTTCGCCGAAGTGCGCGCCCCGGCCCTGGTGGCCGAAGTGTTCATGGAGGAAAGCACCCACCCCGCCCTGTTGTTCCACGGCAGCTTCGGCTTCCACGAGGTCGGGCAGCACCAGATGCCGGATTCGCCGCTGCGCGCCGCGATGCTGTACAAGGAAATGTGCAGCTACCCGTTCGTGCAAGCCACCTACGGCGGCCAGCTGCCGGCCGTGCCCTGGCTGCAGGGCCGCCGCCGGCCGGCGACCGACGAACGCCGGGCCACGGGAACCTGACATGGGCAAGGCCGTATCTCTCGAGCAGCACGGGGAAGTCAAGTTCGGCCAGGTCGGCATCGCCAACCTGCGCATCCAATCGCTCGACATCGAGGCCTTGGCCGCGGAAATGCGCGAGCGCGTCGAACGTGCGCCCAAGCTGTTCCGCCACGCCGCGATGATTCTGGACTTCAGCGCCCTGTCGGCTTGCCCGGCGGCCGATACCGTGGACCGGCTGATCGACGCCCTGCGCGGCGCCGGCGTGCTGCCGGTCGCCATCGCCTACGGCACCCCGGCCATCGAACAACTGGCCGCGCAGGTCGGCCTGCCGATCCTGGCCAAGTTCCGCGCCAGCTACGAACGCGAAGCCGCCGAGCCGATGACCGCGGCGGCACCGCCGCCACCGGCACCGGCCGCCGTCACTCCGGTGCCCGCGGCCCAGGCCGAACCCGGCATGCTGCAGACCCAGCCGTTGCGCTCGGGGCAGCAGGTATACGCCGCCGGCCGCGACCTGACCGTGTGCGCCATGGTCGGCGCCGGCGCCGAGGCCATCGCCGACGGCTCCATCCACATCTACGGCGCCCTGCGCGGCCGCGCCCTGGCCGGCGCCTCGGGCAACGCCAAGGCCCGCATCTTCTGCCGCGAATTCAACGCCGAGCTGGTCGCCATCGCCGGCACCTACAAGGTGCTCGACGAGATTCCCAAGAAGCTGCTGGGCAAGGCCGTGCAGATCTGGCTGGACAAGGACCAGCTGCGCATCGAAGAGCTGGCCTGAGGCATAATGGATGCGGGGAACCGGAAACGAAAAACATAAAGGAGAGCAGTTTTGGCAGAAATCATCGTAGTGACCTCCGGCAAGGGCGGCGTCGGCAAGACCACCTCCAGCGCCAGCATCGCCTGCGGCCTGGCCAAGGCCGGCAAGAAGACCGTGGTGATCGACTTCGACGTCGGCCTGCGCAACCTCGACCTTATCATGGGCTGCGAACGCCGCGTGGTGTACGACTTCGTCAACGTGGTGCACGGCGAAGCCAGCCTGAAGCAGGCGCTGATCAAGGACAAGCGCCTGGACAACCTGTTCGTGCTGGCCGCCTCGCAGACCCGCGACAAGGACGCGCTGACCAAGGAAGGCGTGGGCAAGGTGCTGAACGACCTGCAGGCCGAAGGCTTCGACTACATCCTGTGCGACTCCCCGGCCGGCATCGAAAAAGGCGCGTTCCTGGCGATGTACTTCGCCGACCGGGCTGTGGTGGTGGTCAATCCGGAAGTGTCCTCGGTGCGCGACTCCGACCGCATCCTCGGCCTGCTGGCCTCCAAGACCAAGAAGGCCGAAGCCGGCGAACGCATCGTCGAGCATCTACTGCTGACCCGCTACAACCCGGCGCGCGTGGAGAAGGGCGAGATGCTGTCGATCGCCGACGTGCAGGAGATCCTCGGCCTGAGCGTGGTCGGCGTGATCCCGGAATCGCCGGAAGTGCTGCAGAGCTCCAACTCGGGCAATCCGGTGATCCTCGACGAAGAATCGCAGGCCGGCCAGGCCTACACCGACGCCGTCGCCCGCATCCTCGGCGAGGAGCGCCCGATGCGCTTCACCACGGTCGAGAAGAAGGGTTTCTTCTCCAAGATGTTCGGAGGCTGAACCATGGGACTGCTGCGCAACATCATCGAACAACTCGAGAAACTGGACAGCAAACCGACCTCGGCGGCCACCGCCAAGAACCGGCTGCAGATCCTGGTCAACCAGACCCGCCGCGACGCCAACGCCCCGGACTACATGCCGCGCCTGCGCAGCGAACTGCTGGAAGTGATCAAGAAGTACGTGCAGGTCAACGAAGAGGCGGTCAAGGTCAACTTCGAAAAGGACCGCGACGGCATCCAGGAAGTGCTCGACATCCAGATCGCCCTGCCCGACAAGGGCTGAGCATGGGATTCGAGGCGGACGCCCCGGTGTTGCGCCTGCGCGACACCGACATCGGACAGGCCCGGCAACTGCTGGGCCTGTTTTCATTGCGGCTGGTCGAGATCGCCGACGGCGAGCCGATTCCCGGCAGCTATTGGGGCGAATGCGAGGCCGGCCTGATCGGCAGCGATGTGCACGCGCGCGCCGACACGCCCCTGCATTCGCTACTGCACGAGGCCTGCCACCTGATCGTGCTGCCGCCGGAGCGCCGCGCCGCGGTGCACACCGACGCCACCGATTCGGTGCCGGAGGAGGACGCCACCTGCTACCTGCAGCTGCGGCTGGCCGACTACCTGCCCGGCTTCGGCTTTTCGCGCGCCTGCGCCGACATGGACGCCTGGGGCTACAGCTTCCGGCTCGGCTCGGCCAGGGCTTGGTTCGAGTACGACGCCGAGGACGCGCGCGCGTTTCTGGAGCGCGCCGGCCTGCTGGCCCCGGACGGCACGATTCCGCTACTGGCGCACTTGCCGAAAGCCGCGCCAGACCCTACGCTAGAACGCTGATCAACAGGAGTCCGCCATGAACCGCCGCACACCGATCGCCCTCGCCCTTCTGCTCGCCCTCGGCGCGGGCCACAGCGCCGCCGCCAGGAAACCGGAGCCGGAATCGGCCGACCAGTTCGTGGCGCGGGTCAACAAATCCTTCACCGACATCTACAACGAGTTGACCTCGGCGTCCTGGCTGGCCGCGACCTACATCAACGAGGACAGCCAGCGCGTCGAGTCGGCCGCCAACCAGCGCAGCCTGACGATGCTCAACGGCTTCCTGGAGCAGGCCAAGCGCTACCGCGGCGACTACCGCGCCGACACCGCGCGCGCGCTGCAGCTGATCCGGCTGTCGACCGCGATGCCGGCGCCGCAGGACCCTGCCCAGCTCAAGGAACTGACCGAGATCGTCAGCCGCCTGGGCGCCGCCTACGGCGCCGGCAAATACTGCCCGGACGCCGCCAAACCGGACGCGTGCCTGGACATCGGCGAAATCTCCGACATCCTGGCCGATACCCAAGGCAAGAGCTACGAGGAACTGGAGCGCGCCTGGAAGGGCTGGCACACCATCTCGGTGCCGATGCGCAAGGACTACCAGCGCTTCGTGGAGCTGACCAACACCGGCGCGCGCGAAATGGGCTTCGCCAACACCGGCGACCAGTGGCGATCCGGCTACGACATGAGCCCGGCCGAGTTCCAGCAGGAAAGCGACCGGCTCTGGGGCCAGGTGCGTCCGCTGTACGAGCAGTTGCAGTGCTACGCCAAGAACAAGCTGGTGCAGAAATACGGCAGCAAGGGCGAAATCGACGGCATGATCCCCGCGCACCTGACCGGCAACCTGTGGCAGCAGGACTGGGGCGCGCTGTGGCCGCTGCTGGAGCCGTACAAGGGCGTCGGCAGCCTTGACATCAACGGCGCGCTGGCCGCCAAACGCAAGGCCATGCTCGACAAGCTGGTGGCCGACGTCGGCGGCGCCAAGAAACTGAGCGCCGTGCAGCTGGCCGAGCTGGAACGCAAGGCCGACCTGGAAAGCGCGGTGGCCATGACCCGCATGGCGGAAAGCTTCTACACCGGTCTGGGCATGCCGGCGCTGCCGAAGTCGTTCTACGCCAACTCGCAACTGATCCAGCCGCGCGACCGCGACGTGGTCTGCCACGCCAGCGCCTGGCCGATGAACACCTCCGGCGACGTGCGCATCAAGATGTGCATCAAGCCGAACGAGGAGGAGTTCACCACCATCTACCACGAGCTCGGCCACGTGTATTACTACCTGGCCTACAAGGACCAGCCCTACCTGTTCCAGAACGGCGCGCATGACGGCTTCCACGAGGCCATCGGCGACACCATCGTGCTGTCGATGACGCCGGAATACCTGAACTCGATCGGCTTGGTCGACAAGCCGGCGGTCAGCGACGAAGCGGTGATCAACGCCCAGATGCGCATGGCGCTGGCCAA
This sequence comes from Arenimonas sp., assembly GCA_041913425.1. Classification (GTDB taxonomy): domain Bacteria; phylum Pseudomonadota; class Gammaproteobacteria; order Xanthomonadales; family Xanthomonadaceae; genus Arenimonas. The sequence continues at coordinate 32,186 of JAYSFF010000010.1, forward strand.
GGTCGCGTTCATGCCGTTCGGGCTGATGATCGACCGCTGGCGCTGGGGCGTGTTCGACGGCTCGATCGCGCCGGAGAACTACAACAAGGCCTGGTGGAGCCTGAAGGCCAAGTACCAGGGCGTGGCCCCGGCCGAGGCGCGCGGCGAGGAATTCTTCGACGCCGGCGCCAAGTACCATGTGCCGGGCAACACCCCGTACACCCGCTACTTCCTGTCGCACATCCTGCAGTTCCAGTTCTACAAGGCCCTGTGCGACGCCTCCGGCCATAAGGGTCCGCTGTACCAGTGCAACTTCGCCGGCAACGCCGAAGCCGGCCGTCGGTATTGGGCCATGCTTGGCAAAGGCGCCAGCCAGCCCTGGCAGCAGACCATGAAGGAACTGACCGGCAAGGAGGAGATGGACGGCTCGGCTGTGCTGGAATACTTCGCGCCGCTGCAGGCCTGGCTGACCAAGCAGAACGAAGGCAAGCAATGCGGCTGGCAGGCGCCGGAGGCCTGATGAATATCGACACCCGCGATTTGTCACCGCAGCCGCTGGCCACCGCCACCGCCCTGCCCGCGCGCTTCTACACCGGCGAGGCGACGGCCGAGCTCGACCAGCGGGCAGTGTTCGACCGCCACTGGCAGTACATCTGCCACGCCTCGCAGATCAGTGATGAGGGCGATTACACGGTGGCGGCCATGGGCCGCCTGCCGGTGATCGTGATCCGCACCGCCGACGGCCTGCGCGGCTACCACAACGTCTGCCGGCACCGCGCCGGGCCGCTGGCGCACTGTCCCGGCAAGGGCGCCAAGCAGCTGCGCTGCAAGTACCACGGCTGGACCTACAATCTGGACGGCAGCCTGCGCACCGCAACCGAGATGAAGGATGTGGCCGACTTCGACATCGCCGACGTGCGCCTGCCGCAAGTACACGTGCGCGAGTTCGAGGGTCTGGTGTTCGCCGCCTCCTCAAGCGACGCGCCGCCGTTCGAGGAATACGTCGAAGGCATCGCCGAACGCCTGGCGGTCAGCGGCCACCGCCTGGCCGACCTGCGCTTCCACCAGCACCTGCATTACGACATCGACTGCAACTGGAAGACATACGTCGACAACTACTTGGAAGGCTACCACGTGCCGCACGTGCATCCGGAGCTGAACAAGCTGCTGGATTACCGCAGCTACGTGACTGAAACCAAGCGCTGGCATTCCATGCAGTTCAGCCCGCTCGAAAGCGGCGACGACCTGTACGGTTCGGGCGAGGCGCTGTACTACTTCATGTACCCGAACACCATGCTCAACATCCTGCCGGGCCGCCTGCAGACCAACCGCGTGCTGCCGTTGCCGGGCAACCGTTGCCGGGTCGAGTTCGATTTCTTCTATGTGGAAAGCAAAGGCGAAAGCGACGACATCCGCCGCCAGCGCGACCTGGAGTTCTCCGACGTGGTGCAGGACGAAGACATCCGCATCTGCATCGACGTGCAGAAAGGCCTGGACAGCGGTTCGTACCACGCCGGCCGCCTGAACCCGCTGCGCGAGAACGCCCTGCACCACTTCCAGGAACTGCTGCGGGCGGATTACCGCTCCATCTGAGATCGTGCCGCGCGTAATCGCATAGGGCGTACCTTGGTGCGCCGAATGGTTTCATGACGTGCAATCCCGATCAATGGTGCACCCCGATGAACGGTGCGCCAAGGCGCACCCTATGTGCCGCATGCGGTTGCATTATGTACACCACATTGGCGGTTCAATGATGAATACGGCCAATCCGTTGCCGAAGCCGCCAGGCCGTGCTTTACCGGATTGCGGTGGATATAGCCGATATGCGCATTCAAGTCGGCCTCGTCTTCGATTACCCGCTCCCAAAAACGGCGTTGCCAAATGCCCCGCTCTCGACGACGGACACGGGCCGGGGAGCGCCATTCAGCACAAGGCAATCGGCGGGAAAACTCCGATTTGATGATGGCCCATCGCCGGGCGTTGTCCGAGTCGCCATACTGCAACTGCCAGATGCAATGCAGATGGTCCGGCAATACCACGATGGCGATGATCCGGAACGGCCGACGGTGCCTTGCCAAGCGGAACGCCTCGCGAAGGCTGTCGATGTGCTCGACCAACAGCCGTTTCCGCCTATCGAACAGATTGACCGTGAAGAAGAACGTGCCACCCGGCGTTTTGATGCGTCGATAATTGGGCATGCCGCCAGCATGGCGCCACGCGTGACCGGCCGGAATCGGAAGTCGCCTCAATGTGTATCGGAATTCCGGCGGCGGGGCCTGGACGCATATCGAAGTCACATAGGGCGCACCTTGGTGCGCCGCATGATTGCATGACCTGCAACCCGGATGAATGGTGCGCCACATCGTTGCATGACGTGCAACACGGATGAATGGTGCGCCACATCGTTGCATGACGTACAACCCGGATGAATGGTGCGCCGAATGGTTTCATGACGTGCAATCCCGATCAATGGTGCACCCCGATGAACGGTGCGCCAAGGCGCACCCTATCGCGATTACAACTCGTCGGTCGGCTCGAACGCCGCCGGCTCGGCCGGACTGTGCGGCGCCGCATGCGGCTGCCGCAGATAGACCAGCCAGATGCCGATGGCGGTGACCACGAACAGCAGCGCGGCGATGGCCAGATGCAGCGGATGCTTGCCCAGCAACGGCACCAACAGGCCGGAGATCAGCGCGTTGCCCATCAGGCCGATGAAGGCCTGCATTGAGGACGCCGTGCCGCGGATGGCCGGATACAGGTCGAGCAGCGCGATGGTCACGATCGGGAACACCAGGGCGATGCCGAACGCGAAGCCGGTCATCGGCAGCACCGCCCAGGGTAGGCGCAGGGTATCGGTGGACAGGCAATAGGACAGATTGGCCACGGCCGACAGCAGGCAGATGGCGAAGCCCCAAGCCACCAGGCGCGCGGCCGAGACCTTGCCGGCCAGACGGCCGCTGAGGAAGGCACCCATGCTCATGCCGGCGATGGTGGGCACGAAGAACCAGCCGAACTGGGTTTCGTCCAGGCGCAGGTGCAGCATCACGTAGTCCGGCGCTGCCGCAATGTAAAGGAACAGGCAGCCGAACAGGCTGGTGCTGGTCAGCGCCAGCAGGCGGAACGGCCGGCTGGCCAGCATGCCGCCGTAGGCCTTGGCCAGCGTGACCGGATGCAGCGGCGTGCGCTTGGCCGCCGGATGCGATTCCGGCAACAGGCTACCGACGATGGCCAGCATCAGCGCCGACAGCGCCACCAGGAACCAGAAGATGCCGCGCCAGTCGCTGCCGACTAGGATGAAACCGCCGATGATCGGCGCCACCGCCGGCGCGATCGAGAAAATCATCGACACCAAGCTCATCATGCGTTGGGCGTGGTCGCCGTCGAACACGTCGCGGATCACCGCGCGGCCGACGATCAGGCCGACGCCGGCGCACAGGCCCTGGACGAAGCGGTAAATCAGCAGTTCCTGCAGGCTGCCGGCCATCGCACAGCCGACCGAGGCCAGCAGGAACAGCGCCAACCCGCCGAGAATCACCGGTTTTCGGCCGAAAGCGTCCGACAGCGCGCCGTGCAGCAGCGACATCGCGGCGTAGCCCAGCAGATACACGCTGATGGTCTGCTGGATGGCGGCGTCCATCACCCGCAAATCGACTGCCAGCGCATGGAAGGCGGGGAAGATGCTGTCGATCGCGAACGGCCCGACCATCGCCAGCAGGCCGAGGATGGCCGCCAGCCGGCGGCGCGAAATCGCCAAATGGCCGGCGCGGCTCATAGGGGAATCGGCGGCAGGCCGAGCATCGGCGCCAGGTACCACCAGGCCGCAGCCAGCACGAAGGCGACCAGGGCCAGACGCAGCAGGAACCCGGCCGCTTTGAACAGCAGATACAGGCAGAAAACCGCAACCAAGGCGATGACCAGGCCGGTGACGAGGGTGGTGCTCATGCAGGCTCCTTTGCCGGCCTAGTTTACTCCATCGCGGCGGCGCCAAGGCCGCCCGTTGCCCGGCGTTCCCCGTTAGAATAGGCTTTTGCAGCATCGGAGTTCCGCATGACCGACATGACCCGCCCCAGTTTCCACGGCTTCGAGCAGATTCCGCTGCGCGAATACGCCGAACGCGCCTATCTCGACTATTCCATGTACGTGGTGCTCGACCGCGCCCTGCCCTTCCTCGGCGACGGCCTGAAGCCGGTGCAGCGCCGGATCATCTACGCCATGAGCGAGCTGTCGCTGAACGCCTCGGCCAAACCGAAGAAATCGGCGCGCACCATCGGCGACGTCATCGGCAAGTACCACCCGCACGGCGATTCGGCCTGCTATGAGGCCATGGTGCTGATGGCGCAGCCGTTCTCCTACCGCTATCCGCTGATCGAGGGCCAGGGCAACTTCGGCTCCAGCGACGACCCGAAATCGTTCGCGGCCATGCGCTACACCGAATCCAAGCTGACCCCGATCGCGGACGTGCTGCTGGGCGAGCTCGGCCAGGGCACCGTGGACTGGAACCCGAACTTCGACGGCTCCCTGCAGGAGCCGACCTGGCTGCCGGCGCGGTTGCCCCACATCCTGCTCAACGGCACCACCGGCATCGCGGTCGGCATGGCCACCGACATCCCGCCGCACAACCTCAACGAGGTGGTCAGCGCCTGCATCCGCCTGCTCGACGACCCCGACGCCAGCGTGCGCGACCTGTGCGAGCACGTGCTGGGCCCGGATTACCCGAGCCGGGCCGAAATCATCACCCCGCGCCACGAGATCACGGCGATGTACGAGACCGGCGGCGGCTCGATCCGCGCCCGCGCCACCTACGTCAAGGAAGGCAACGACATCGTGCTGACCGCCCTGCCGTACCAGGTCTCGCCCTCCAAGGTGCTGGAGCAGATCGCGCAGCAGATGCGCGCCAAGAAGCTGCCCTGGCTGGAGGATCTGCGCGACGAGTCCGACCACGAGACCCCGACCCGCCTGGTGCTGGTGCCGCGCTCCAACCGGGTCGACGTCGAGGCGCTGATGGGCCACCTGTTCGCCACCACCGACCTGGAGAAGAGCTATCGGGTCAACTTCAACATCATCGGGCTCGACGGCCGGCCGCAGGTCAAGGACCTGAAGTCGCTGCTGGGCGAATGGCTGGGCTTCCGCATTGACACCCTGCGCAAGCGCCTGAACCACCGCAAGGACAAGGTCGAGCGCCGCCTGCACCTGCTGGAAGGCCTGCTGACCGCCTTCCTCAACCTGGACGAGGTGATCCACATCATCCGCACCGAAGACGAGCCGAAAGCGGTGCTGATGGCGCGCTTCGGACTCAGCGAGGAACAGGCCGACTACATCCTGGAAACCAAGCTGAAACAGCTGGCGCGCCTGGAGGAGATGAAGATCCGCGGCGAGCAGGAATCGCTGGCGGCCGAGCTGGCCAAGATCGTGGCCATCCTGGGCTCCAACGCCAAGCTCAAGAAGCTGCTGAAGGACGAACTGCAGGCCGACGCCGCCAAGTTCGGCGACGCCCGCCTGTCGCCTCTGGTCACCCGCGGCTCGGCGCAGGCCATCGACGAAAGCGCGCTGGTGGCCAGCGAACCGATGACCGTGGTGCTGTCGCAGAAGGGCTGGATCCGCGCCGGCAAGGGCCACGAGCTCGATCCGGCGGCGCTGGGCTACCGCGAGGGCGACGCCCTGCGCGACTTCGTGCGCGGCCGCAGCACGATGAACGTGGCGGTGCTGGACTCCACCGGCCGCAGCTATTCCTGCCTGACCCACACACTGCCCTCGGCGCGCGGCAACGGCGAACCGCTCAGCGGCCGCTTCACGCCGCCGTCCGGCGCGGAGTTCGTCGGTCTGGCCTCGGCCGAGCCGACGCAGAAGTTCATCGTCGCCAGCAGCTTCGGCTACGGCTTCATCACCGCGTTCGAGAACTTCCTGGCCGGCAAGAAAGCCGGCAAGCAGCTGATCAACGCCGACGCCGCGGCCGGGATCCTGCCGCCGGCCGCGGTGCACGACATCGAGACCGATTTCGTGGTGGCGATCAGCTCGACCGGCAACCTGCTGGCGTTCCCGGCCAAGGAGCTGCCCGAGCTCGACAAGGGCAAAGGCAACAAGATCCTGCAGATCCCGCCGGCCAAGCTGAAAACCGGCGAGGAAATCGTCATCGCCGTCACCTGCGTCAAGCAGGGCGGCGAACTGGTGTTGCACTGCGGCCAACGCAAGCTGGTGCTGGCCTGGCGCGACCTGCAGGCCTACCAGGGCGCGCGCGCCCAACGCGGCCACGCCCTGCCGCGCGGCTTCCAGCGCGTCGACAGCATCGAAAGCCAATGATCCCCAACTAAGCCGGAGCCGCCATGCGCGCAATCCTGAAACGTCTGTTGTTCACGCTGATTGCGCTGGTGTTGTTGCTGGCGCTGGCGGCCTACGGCCTGTTGCGCGCCAGCCTGCCGGTGTTGGACGGCGAGCGCGCGCTGCCGGGCCTGCAGGGCGAAGTCGGCATCGAGCGCGACGGCAACGGTACGGTCACGGTGCAGGCGGAAAATGCGCTGGACTCGGCGCGCGCTCTCGGCTTCGTGCACGCGCAGGAACGCTACTTCGAGATGGATCTGCTGCGGCGCTCGGCGGCCGGCGAACTCTCGGCCCTGTTCGGCCCGATGGCGCTGGACGCCGACCGCAAGGCGCGCGTGCACCTCCTGCGGGCCCGCATTCGTGCCGATTTCACGAACATGGCGGGCAAAGACGCGGCCTTGCTGCAAGCCTACGCCGACGGCGTCAATGCCGGACTGGAAGATCTCTCGGCACGCCCGTGGCCGTACCTGCTGCTGAACGCCAAACCCGAACCCTGGCGCGCGGAGGATTCCTTCCTGGTCGGCTACGCGATGTTCTTCGATCTGCAAGACGAAGCCAACGAGCGCGAGTTCAAGCTCTGGCAACTGCAGTCGGCGTTGCCGGAGCCGATTTACGCGCTGCTGACGCGTACGCAATCGGGCTGGGACGCGCCGCTGTACGGCCTGCCGGAAACCGCGATGGCGTTGCCGGACGCCGGCGCGGTGAACCTCAACACGCTGGACGCGCCACAACTGGCCTACCAGCCCGGCCGTCTGAGCGAGGCGGTGGGCAGCAACAACTTCGCGGTGTCCGGCGCGCTGACCGCCGACGGCCGCGCCATCGTAGCCGATGACATGCACCTAGGCCTGCGCGCGCCCAACATCTGGTTCCGCGCCCGCCTGCTGACCGGCACCGATTCGGACGTGTCCGGCTTCACCCTGCCCGGCATCCCGGCGGTGATCGTCGGCAGTAACCGGCATGTGGCCTGGGGCTTCACCAACAGCTACGGCGATTTCACCGACTTCATGCAGGTGCGCTGGACCGACGCCGCGCGCACGCATTACCTGGACGGCCAAGGCCGATCCGTGCCGGCCGTACGCCAGCGTGAACGCATCACGGTCAAGGGCGGCGAACCGGTCATGCTGGAGGTGTTGGAAACCGAATGGGGGCCGGTCACCCGCGAACTGGGCGACGGCCGTTCGCTGGCGCTGATGTGGACCGCACACCGGCCCGGCGCGATGAACCTGGGCTTGGCCGGCATCGCCAAAGCCAAGGATCTGGACAACGCCCTGACGGCGGCGGAAAGCGCCGGCATTCCGGGCCAGAACCTGGTGATCGGTGACCGCAGCGGCCGCATCGCCTGGCGTCTGACCGCGCAGCTGCCCCAGCGCGTCGGCGCCTGCGACTGGACCCGTCCGGTGGATCCGCAAGCCGGCTGCGACTGGCAGGGCTGGTTGCCCGGCAAACAGAACCCGGCCCTGGTCGATCCGCCCAGCCAGCGCCTATGGACCGCGAACGGCCGCGTGCTGCCGCAGGTGCTGCAACAGACGCTGATCGGCAACTCGGGCTACGCCTTCGGCGCGCGCGGCATGCAGATCCGCGATGCCCTGATGGCCAAACAGCGCTTCACCGAGCGCGATCTGCTGGCCATCCAGACCGACGACCGCGCCCTGTTCCTGACCCGTTGGTGGCGGCTGCTGGACGAGGCGGCCAAGCGCGCGCCGGCCGGTTCCGCGCTGCGCGTCCTGCACGCCGCCGATCCGAGCTGGGACGGCGCCGCGGCGCCGGACTCGGTCAGCTACCGCGTCACCCGCGCCTGGCGCCTGGAAGTCAGCAACCGCATCGAGGAGATGCTGCTGGCTCCAGCCATCGAAACGCTCGGCCGGCAGGCCGGCGAAACCGGCCCGAACGGCTTCGACTACGAGGCGCCGGGTTTCACCGGTTTCGAGGACGTGGTCTGGACCCTGCTGGAACGGCGACCGACACATCTGCTGACCCGCGATTACCGCAGCTGGGACGAGCTGCTGGAACGTTCGGCCGAAACCGTGCGCGGCAAACTGGCCGAACAGGGGCCGTTGGCGCAGCGCGATTGGGGCGAGCGCAACACCGCCGCTATCTGCCATCCATTGGCTGCCGCTTTGCCGGCTTTCGCCAAACCGGCGCTGTGCATGCCGGCCGACCGCCTGCGCGGCGACGCCGACATGCCGCTGGTGGCGGCGCCGGGCTTCGGCGCCTCGGAACGCATGGTGGTTTCGCCGGGCCATGAAGAGGACGGCATCATCCACATGCCGGGCGGCCAGAGCGGGCATATCCTGTCGCCGTTTTGGGGCGCCGGCCACGAGGCCTGGGTGCAGCACAAGCCGACGCCGTTCCTGCCGGGCAAAACCGAATACCGGCTGCGCCTGCAGCCGGGCAACTAAGCGCGGATCAGTCCATCAAGCGGCGCAGGATGTCGGCATACAGCGCCGGCAGGCGCTCAAGGTCGGCCACGGCCACGTGTTCGTCCACTTTGTGGATGCTGGCGTTGATCGGCCCGAGCTCGATCACCTCGGCGCCCAGCGGCGCGATGAAGCGGGCGTCCGAGGTGCCGCCGCCGGTGTTCTCCACCGGCGTCAGGCCGCACTGCGCGGCGATGGCTTCGCGCGTCACGGCGCGCAGCCGGCCCTCGTGGGTCAGGAACGGTTCGCCGCCGCGGTGCCAGTCGATGCGGTAGTCCAGGCCGTGCGCGTCGAGCACGGCATGCACTTCGCGCTCCAGCTGTTCGGCGCGCCAGCCCGGGTTATAGCGGAAGTTGAACAACGCCCGCAGCGTGCCGGGAATGACGTTGTTGGCGCCGGTGCCGGCGTTGAGGTTGGAGATCTGGAACGAGGACGGCGGGAATTCGGGATAACCCTCGTCCCAGCGCCGGGCGGCCAGCTCGGCCAAGGCCGGCAGGGCCTGATGGATGGGATTGCGGGCTTTTTCCGGATAGGCCACATGGCCCTGGATGCCGGTGACGGTGAGCGTGCCGCTGAGCGTGCCGCGCCGGCCCACGCGCACCAGGTCGCCCAGCGCCGCCATCGAGGACGGCTCGCCGGTGATGCAGTAGTCGATGCGCTGGCCGACGGCGCGGAAGTGCTCGGCCACGCGGCGCACGCCGTCGATGGCGTCGCCCTCTTCGTCCGAGGTCAGCAGCAACGCGATGGTGCCGGCATGCGCCGGGCGTTCGGCGATGACCTGTTCCATGGCCAGCACGAACGCTGCCACGGAGCCCTTCATGTCGGCCGCGCCGCGGCCGTACAACAGGCCGTCGCGGATTTCCGGACGGAACGGATCGGAGGCCCAGTCGGCGGCGTCGCCCGGCGGCACCACATCGGTATGGCCGAGCAAAAGCGTGACCGGCGCGCCCTGTCCATGGGTGACGAACAGGTTCTTGACTGCGCCGAAATCTAGGCGTCGGCAATCGCAGCCGGCCTTGGCCAGCCGTTCGGCGATCGACTCCATGCAGCCGGCGTCATCCGGCGTCACCGAGCGCTTGGCGATCAGTCCCTGCGTCAATGCCAACACGTCGCTCATGGCCGCGTCCTCACTCGGCGAACAGTTTCTTGTACTGGGCGTCCTTGAAGCCGAGCACCACCCGGCCGTCCGGGAACACCAGCACCGGGCGCTTCACCAGCGCCGGATATTCCTTCAGCAGCATCAGGTACTCGGGCTTGGAGCCCGGCGATTTCTTGTTCGGCAGCAGGTTGCGCCAGGTGGTGCTGGCCTTGTTCAGCAGCGCGTCGAAACCGCCGAGCTGTTCGGCCCAGGCGCTCAGCATCTCCGGGTCGACCGGATTGCTGCGGTAATCGATAAAAGTGAACGGGCGTTCGATGCGTTTCAGCCAGTTCTGCGCCTTTTTGCAGGTGTCGCAGTTCGGCAGGCCGTACAGGGTCAGGCTCATTCCACCGCCCCGCGCAGCAGTTCGTTGACCGAGGTCTTGCCGCGGGTCTTTTCGTCGACCTGCTTGACGATCACCGCGCAGTACAGCGAGTGCGTACCGTCGGCCGAGGGCAGCGAACCGGACACCACCACCGAACCGGCCGGCACGCGGCCGTAGCCGATTTCGCCGGTGGCGCGGTTGTAGATGCGGGTGCTCTGGCCGATGAACACGCCCATGCCGATCACCGAGCCGCGCTCGACGATCACGCCCTCGACCACTTCCGAGCGCGCGCCGATGAAGCAGTCGTCCTCGATGATGGTGGGCGCCGCCTGCAGCGGTTCCAGCACGCCGCCGATGCCGGCGCCGCCGGAGATGTGGCAGCGCGCGCCGACTTGGGCGCAGGAGCCGACCGTGGCCCAGGTGTCGACCATGGTGCCGGGACCGACGTAGGCGCCGATGTTGACGAAGCTCGGCATCAGCACCGCGTCCTTGCCGATGAAGCTGCCGGCGCGGGCGACCGTACCCGGCACCACGCGCGCGCCCAGACGGCGGAAGTCGTCGGCGTCGTAGTTCTCGAAGCGCAGCGGCACCTTGTCCCAGAACGGATTGGCCGGCTCGCCCATCACCTGCATGTCGTGGCAGCGGAAATACAGCAGCACCGCCTTCTTCAGCCATTCGTTGACCTTCCAGCCGCCCTCGGCCGGTTCGGCCACGCGCGCGTCGCCGGATTCCAGCAGCGCGATGACGTGGTACAGGTCGGGTTTCAGGGTCTCGATGGCGGCCGCGTCGAGCGCGGCGCGGTTGTCGAAGGCGTGTTCGATGCGGAGTTTCAGTTCGGCGGTCATGGTTTCCTTCCTTGCAGATAGTCTAACAGCGCCTCGTGCAGCGAATGCAGGGCGTCGGGATCGGTGATGGCGCGGTCTTCGCGGTCGCTGAGCACGAAGATGTCCTCGGCGCGTTCGCCGAAGGTGGCGATGCGGGCGTCGTGCACGCGCACCTTGCGCTGCAGCAGCACGTAGGCGATGCCGGCCAGCAGGCCCGGGCGGTCGGCGCAGACCAGGCTCATCAGGGTGCGGCCGTCGGCGGCGGACGGGCTGAATTCGATGCGCGGCGCGATCTTGAAATGCCGCAGTCGGATCGGCAGCAGGTGTTTGGCCGGCCGGATGCTGGCCGGATCCTTCAGCGCCGCCTGCAGGGTCTGCGCCACGCGCTTGGCGTCGGGCGTGTGGCCGCCTTTCAGGGTGACGAAGTTGTCGAGGGCGTAACCGTCGATCGACAGCAGCACGCGCGCGTGCGCCACGCCCAAATCCAGGCGGTCGAGCGTGGCCATCAGGCCGGAGAAGATGCCGTCGCGGTTCGGCGTGCGCACGAACACCTCGAGCGAATCGCCGCCCGGCAGCTCACGCACCAGCACCTGGGTGTCGCCGGCGGCGGCCAGGATGCCCTGCGTCTGCCAGATCAGCTGCTCGGGCCGGTAGCGCAGGAAGGCGTCTTCCGGGAACGTATCCCACAGCGCGGCGATCTCGGCTTCGTCCAGTCCGGCGTCCATCAGCGCCGCCATCGCCATGTCACGGGTGTCGGCGCGGATATCGGCGGCGTTCAGCGGATGCTCCAGGCCGACGCGCAGCACGTAGCGGGTGGCGGTGTACAGATCGGCCAGCAGCTGGTCCTTGAACGCGTTCCACAGCTTCGGGCTGGTGCCGGCGATGTCGGCGCAGGTCAGCACGTACAGGTAGTCCAGATGTTCGCGGTCGGCGACCGTACGGGCGAAGGCGTTCACCACGTCCGGATCGGAGATGTCGGATTTCTGCGCAGTCAGCGACATCAGCAGATGCTGGCGCACCAGCCACTCGACCAGCTGGGCGTCGGCGCTGGGCAAGCCGTGCGCGGCCGCGAAGCGCAGGAAATCCTCGGCGCCGAGCTCGGCGTGGTCGCCGCCGCGGCCCTTGGCGATGTCGTGGAACAGGCCTGCCAGCCAGATCAGCGAGGGCTTGCGCAGGCGCGGGAAGACCTCGTGCGGCAGTGCGAAGCCGTCCAACCGTCCCTGCTCGAAGCGGCGCAGGTATTCGAGCACGTTCAGCGTGTGCTGGTCCACGGTGTAGACGTGGAACAGGTCGTACTGCATGCGGCCGGTGACCTTGCCGAACTCCGGCAGGTAACGCGCCAGCACGCCCAGGCGCGCCATGCGCTGCAGGCTGAGCACGCCGTGCGGCTGGGCCACCAGCTCCATGAACGCGGCGCGCACCGGCTCGGGCTGCTCGGCGTACGGCAGGATGGTGTCGAGCGCCTCGGCCAGGCCGCGGGCGGTATCGGAATGCAGGCCCTTGCAGGCGTCCTGCCCGCCCCAGATCCGGAATAGGCCCAGCAACGCCGGCATGCCGCGTTCGGCGAAGCGGTTGTCGGCGGCCAACAAGTAACCGTTCTTCAGCACATAACCGTCGGCCAGCGGCGTGATTGCCGGCTCGACGGCGAGATGCTCCTCGAAGCGTTGCAGCAGGCGGTCGTTGATGCGCAATAGGATGGCGGCGGCGCGGAAGAAAGCCTGCATCAGCTGCTCCACGGCCAGGCTTTCCGGGCTGTCGTGCAGACCATACAGCTCGGCCAGGCGCTTCTGGTGGTCGAACAGCAGGCGCTCCTCGGGCCGTTTCACCAGCAGGTGCAGGCCGAAGCGCAGGCGCGCCACGATGCGCCAGTCGCGCAGCAAGGCGTCCCACTCGGCCTCGCCGAGCAGACCCAGCGGAACCAGGCCGGCCAGCGAGGGCACGCCGTACAGCTTCTTGGCCAACCAGTTCAGGGTATGGAAGTCGCGCAGACCGCCGGGGCCATCCTTCAGGTTCGGCTCCAGGTTATCGGCGGTATTGTGGAAGCGCGCATGCCGGCGGCGCTGCTCGTCGCGCTTGGCTTCGAAGTACGCGCGGGCATCGTAGACCTCGGGCGACTCCACCGCCCGCTTCAGCGCGGCGTGGAGGTCGGCATCGCCGGCCAACAGGCGGGTTTCCAGCAGGGCGGTGTAGGTCGCCACCTCGGCGCGGCTTTCGGCCAGGCAGGCCTCGACCGAACGCACGGCCTGGCTGAGCTTGAGTCCGCAATCCCACAACAGCGAGAAGAAGCGCGCGATGGCGTCGGCGTGCGTCTGCT
>JAYSFF010000011.1:0-43132 GCA_041913425.1 Arenimonas sp.
AGCCTGGCAGGAGATGCGCGCGGAAGTGTCCTTGCCGATCTTCGCCATCGGCGGCTTGGGCCCGGACGACGTCGCCGTCGCCCGCCAGCATGGCGCACAGGGCGTGGCCGGCATCCGTGCGTTCTGGCCGAGTTTGGGTTGAGTCCGCATTTCCGGATGTCGTGAAGAAAAAGGCGGCCGTCGGCCGCCTTTTTCATGACCTGCTTCCGGCGATCAGCGCGAGGCGCCGCCCAAGGCCGCATAGCGCGCATACAACCGTCGCGACCAGTCGCGCAGGTCGGCCAAGGCGCCGTCGTTGATCAGCATGTCGTCGGCCATCGGCAGCCGGCCGGCGCTGTCCAGCTGCGCCGACACCATGGCTTCGGCCAATTCGCGGCCGGAGCCGTCGCGCGCCGCGATGCGGTCGATTTGCGCCGCGCGCGGCGCTTCCACGATCAGTACGCGTTGCAGCCAGGCGTAGGCGCCGGCGCGGTTGGCGGGCGTCAGCAACGGGATGGCGACGGCGATCACCGGTACGGATGATGCCTCGCATTGGCGGCGCAGCTCGGCCTGGATGCGCGGATGCAGGATGGCTTCCAGCGCGGCTTTGGCGCCGGCATCGGCGAACACATGCGCGCGCAGGGCGGCGCGGTCCAAACCGTCGGCGGTGACGAAGCGCGCGCCGAGGCGTTCGGCGATTTCGGCCAAGGCCGGCTGCCCGGGCCGCACCAGTTCGCGCGCCACCAGGTCGGCGTCGATGATGTGCGCGCCGCATTCGGCCAATACCGCGCAGACCGTGGATTTGCCGGCCGCGATGCCGCCGCTGACCGCGACCCGCAGGGCCATCAGCGCCCCAGCGCCCAGCCCAGATACAGCCCGAGCAGATCGACGCCGGAGATGAACTGCAGCCAGCCGGCGATGGCCAGGTATTGCCCGAACGGGATCTGGGTGTCGCGGTGCTTGCCGGCGGTGGCCAGCCAGATCGAGCCGATGACGGCGCCGACCACCGAGGAGATCAGGATGATCGGCAGCACGGCCTTGAAGCCGCACCAGGCTCCGAGCGCGGCCAGCAGCTTGAAGTCGCCGGCGCCCATGCCGTCCTTGCCGGTCAGCAGCTTGAACAGCGCGGTCACCGACCACAGGCTGAGATAACCGGCCGCCGCGCCGAGGATGGCCGAGACCGGATCGACGAACAGGGTGACCAGGCTGGCCAGCAGGCCGAGCCAGAGCAGGGGCAGCACGATCTGGTCGGGCAGCAGGGTGGTGCGCAGGTCGATGCCGGACAGCGCCACCAGCGCCGCGGTGAACGCCAGCGCGAAGCCGAGTTCGATCGAGATGCCGAAACGCCAGGCGCAGGCCGCGAACAGCAGGCCGGTGACCAGTTCGACGGCCGGGTACTGGCGTGAAATCGGGGCTCGGCAGGCGCGGCAGCGGCCGCGCAGCAGCAGGAAGCTGAGCACCGGGATGTTCTCCCAGGCCGCCAACGCGTGCCCGCAGTTCGGGCAGGCCGAACTGCTGACCACCAGACCCGGCGGCTTGGGTTCGTAGACTTCCGGCTGGCCGAGGATCTCGCGCGCCTCCTGGCGCCAGCTCCATTCCATGCGCGCCGGCAGGCGCAGGATGACCACGTTCAGGAAGCTGCCGACCAGCAGGCCGAAAGCGGACACCAACCCGATGGCCAGGGCCGGATGCTGCGCGAGGGCTTCCATCAGATCGCGGCCGCGAGCTTGAACACCGGCAGGTACATGCCGATCACCATCGAGCCGACCACCAGGCCGATGACGATCATCACCATCGGCTCGATCAGGCTGGACAGGGCGTCCACCGCGTTGTTCACTTCCTGCTCGTAGAAATCGGCGACCTTGTACAGCATGGTGTCGAGCGCGCCGGCCTCCTCGCCGATCGCGGTCATCTGCATCACCATGTGCGGGAATACGCCGACCTGCTTCATCGCCACGTTCAGCGGATAACCGGTGGCGACGTCGTCCTTGATGCGCAGCACGGCGTTCTCGTACACGATGTTGCCGGTGGCGCCGGCCACGGTGGCCAGCGCGTCGACCAGCGGCACGCCGGCCTTGAAGGTCACCGCCAGTGTGCGCGAGAAGCGCGCGATCGCCGAGTTGTGCAGGATCTGGCCGATCACCGGCACCTTCAGCAGGGCGCGGTCGATGAATTCGGCGAAGGCGCGCGAGCGCTTCAGGCTGCTGACGAAGAAGAACGCGCCGCCGACGGCGATGCCCAGGATCACCCACCACCATTTGATCATGAAGTCGGAGGCGGCGATGATCATCAGCGTGAACGCCGGCAGGTCGGCGCCGAAGCCCTTGAACAGGTTCTGGAAGGTCGGCACCACGAAGATCAGCAGGATGGCCGAGACCATGATGGCGACCACGATGATCACCGCCGGGTAGAACAGCGCCTTCTTGATCTTGCCCTTCAGGGTCTCGATGTTCTCCTTGTAGCTGGCGATGGTGTCCAGCACGGTATCGAGCACGCCGGCGTTCTCGCCGGCGAACACCAGGTTCTGGTACAGCTTGTCGAAGTACAGCGGGTGCTTGGCCAGCGCCTCGGACAGCGCGGTGCCGCTGGCGATGTCGGCGCCGATCGACTCCAGCAGGTTCTGCATGCGGATGTTCTTCTGGCCGCCGGCGACGATGCCGAAGGCCTGCACCATCGGGATGCCGGACTGCATCATGGTGGCCAGCTGGCGCGAGAAGATGGCGATGTCCTGCGGGGTGATGGTCTTGCCGGCCTGGCCGAACAGCGGCTTGGCCACCGGCTTCACCGTCGGGTTGACGATGCCGCGCTTGCGCAGCTCCAAGCGCAGCGCGTTCTCGGACTTGGCGGATTCCTCGCCCTTCATCTTGATGCCGCGCTTGTCGACGCCGCTCCAGCTGAACTGCTTCAGGATGTCGTCGGCGCGGGCCGGGGCCTTGCTGCTTTTCGCGGTGGCGGAACGGGAGGCGGCCATAAGTTAGTCCTTGGTGACGCGGTTGATTTCGGCCAGGCTGGTGACCCCGGCCTTGGCTTTCAGCAGGGCGGAGCGGCGCAGGTCGTTGACGCCGGACTGCTCGGCGGCGCGGGCGATGTCGAGCGCGTTGCCGCCGGACAGGATGATCTCCTGGATCGGCTCGCTCATCGGCATGACCTGGTAGATGCCGACCCGGCCCTTGTAGCCCTCGGTGCATTCGTCGCAGCCGATCGGTTCGTACAGGGTGATGCCGGCGTCGATCTCGGCCTGGCTATAGCCTTCCTTGAGCAGGGCCTGCGGCGGCAGCGGATGCTTCATCGGCTTCTTGCAGTCGTGCAGGCGGCGTGCCAGGCGCTGGGCGATCACCAGCGTGACCGAGGAGGTGATGTTGTACGGCGCGATGCCCATGTTCATCAGGCGCGCGATGGTCTGCGGCGCGTCGTTGGTGTGCAGGGTGGACAGCACCAGGTGGCCGGTCTGCGCCGCCTTGATGGCGATTTCGGCGGTCTCCAGGTCGCGGATTTCGCCGACCATGATCACGTCCGGGTCCTGGCGCAGGAACGAGCGCAGCGCCGCGGCGAAGGTCATGCCTTTCTTGTTGCTGACCTGCACCTGGTTGATGCCCGGCACCCGGATTTCGACCGGGTCCTCGGCGGTGGAGATGTTGCGCTCCGGGGTGTTCAGGATGTTCAGGCCCGAATACAGCGACACGGTCTTGCCCGAGCCGGTCGGACCGGTGACCAGGATCATGCCGTACGGCTTGTTCAGCGCGTCCAGGTACTGCCTCATCTGCTCGTCTTCGTAGCCCAGCTTCTCGATGCCGAGCTTGGCGGCCGAGCCGTCGAGCAGGCGCAGCACGATCTTCTCGCCGAACAGGGTCGGCAGGGTGCTGACGCGGAAGTCCATCTGCTTGGTCTTGCTCAGGTTGAGCTTGATGCGGCCGTCCTGCGGCACCCGGCGCTCGGCGATGTCCAGCGCCGCCATCACCTTCAGGCGCGCCGCGATGCGCGGATGCAGGCCGATCGGTGCCTTGGCCACCACGCGCAGGATGCCGTCGGTGCGGAAGCGCACGCGCGATTCGGTTTCGTAGGGCTCGAAATGGATGTCGGAGGCGCCGCGGCGGATGGCGTCGGTCAGCTGCTTGTTGACGAACTTCACCACCGGGGTGTCGTCGGCCTTGTTGTCGGCCTTGTCCTCGCCCAGCTCCTCGTCGCCGCCGATGGCCTCCAGGTTGACCAGCTCGTCGTCGCCGGAGTCGTCCAGGCTGTCGGCCGGGTTGTTGTAGGCCAGTTCCAGCGCGCGGCGCAATGCGTCCTCGGCCACCACCACCGGCTCCACCAGCGAGTTGGTGGCGAACTTGACCGCGTCCAGCGCGTCGCTGTTGGTCGGGTCGGCGATGGCCACGAACACCTTGCCGGCGTGCTTCTGCAGCGGCAGCACCTGCTGCTTGTTGGCCAGTTCCTCGGGAATCAGGCTGGCCAGCGACTGGCTCAGGTCCATGCTCGACAGGTCGAACAGCGGCAGGCCGAACTCCAGCGAGAACGCGGCGGCCATCTGCTGGTGATTGACCAGCTTCTTCTCGATCAGGTACTTCTGGATCGGACGCTTGTCCTTGGCGGCCTCGGCCTGGGCGGCGCGGGCGGCGGATTCTTCCAACGCGCCGTCCTGCACCAGGCGGCGGGTAATGCCGGTGATTCCCACGAGATTGACGGCTGGAACGCTCATGCTTGCTCTTGTTCAGAATTCCCCATTCCGAAGCTTACCGCAAAAACCCCGCATGGTAAAAGGGTTTGGGCCCGGATTCCGGTTCCGGGCGTGCGCGCCGGCGGCAACTCCGCTACCCTAGTGCGGAACCGGAATCGAGCCGCCATGAACCTGTCCATCGTATTACCCGCCAAGAACGAAGCCGACGGCCTGCGCGCCTTCCTGCCGGCCCTGCGCGCGGCCCATCCGCAGGCCGAGATCCTGGTGGTCGACGACGGCTCGACCGACGACACCGCCGCCGTGGCCCGCGAAGCCGGGGTGGCCGTGCTGTCCAATCCGTACCCGATGGGCAACGGCGCCAGCATCAAGCGCGGCGCCCGTGCCGCCCGCGGCGAGGTCATCGTGTTCATGGACGCCGACGGCCAGCACCGGCCCGAGGACGTGGACCGCCTGCTGGCCAAGCTGGCCGACGGCCACGACATGGCGGTGGGCGCCCGCGGCAAGGGCGGCCAGGCCAACGTCGGGCGCGGCCTGGCCAACGCCTTCTACAACCGCCTGGCCAGCTGGATGACCGGCCACCGCATCCTCGACCTGACCTCCGGCCTGCGCGCCGTGCGCGCCGACAAGTTCCGCGAGTTCCTGCACCTGCTGCCGAACGGCTTCTCGTATCCCACCACCAGCACCATGGCGTTCTTCCGCAGCGGCTATCCGGTGGCCTATGTGCCGGTGGACGTGCGCAGGCGCGTGGGCAACAACAGCCACATCCATCCGCTGAAGGACGGCATCCGCTTCCTGTTGATCATCTTCAAGATCGCCACCCTGTATTCGCCGGTGAAGCTGTTCGCGCCCACCGCCCTGCTGTTCTTCCTCACCGGCGCTGGCTACTACGCATTCACCTTCATCACCGAAGGCCGGCTGACCAACATGAGCACCCTGCTATTCAGCGCTGCGGTCATCATCTTCCTAATTGGCCTGGTGTCCGAGCAGATCACGGCTTTGATGTACAAGCAGCATGGCTGAAAAGAAGCGCCTGCTGGTGCTGGCGTCCACCTATCCCCGTTGGCCGGACGATCCCGAACCCGGCTTCGTGCATGAACTGAGCAAGCGCCTGACCGATGCCTTCGAGGTCACCGTGCTGTGCCCGCACGCCGCCGGCGCCAAGACGCGGGAACGCATGGACGGCGTGGATGTGCGCCGATACCGTTACGCGCCGGCTTCGCTGGAAACGCTGGTCAACAACGGCGGCATCAACGGCAATTTGAAGAAGTCGCCTTGGAAATGGTTGCTGGTGCCCGGGTTCCTGCTGTCGCAATGGTGGCATACCCTGCGGCTAATCCGGCGCCTGAAACCGGATGTGGTGCATGCGCATTGGATTATCCCCCAAGGCTTGGTGCTTTGCATGGCCCGCCTGTTTACGACACGCGTGCCTTTTGTGCTGACGTCCCATGGTGCCGATCTGTTCACCCTGAAGGGTGGCTTGATGGCTGGGTTGAAAGCCAACATCCTGAGCCGGGCGGCATTCGTCACCGTGGTCAGCGAGCCGATGCGGCAGCAGGCTTTGCGTCTGGGCGTGACGGAAAGTCGCGTCGCGGTGATGCCAATGGGCGTGGATTTCGAAAAGTTCACGCCTTCAGCCAATGTGGCAAGAAGTCCGAATGAAATCCTGTTCGTCGGCCGTCTGGTGGAGAAGAAGGGCCTGTCCTATCTGATCCGTGCGCTTGAGCATGTCCGCCACGAAATCCCGGATGTCCGGTTGACGGTCATCGGCTTCGGGCCGGAAGAGCCTGCGCTTCGCAAGCTGTCAGCCGAGCTCGGTTTGGATGCGCATATCGACTTCATTGGCCCCAAGCCGCATGCCGAACTGATTTCCCATTACCGCCGTGCGGCCCTGTTTGTGGCGCCGTTCGTGGAAGCGGCGGATGGTGACCAGGAGGGGCTCGGCTTGGTGACCATTGAAGCGATTGCCTGTGGCTGCCCGGTGTTGGTGGGTGATGTGGCTGCTGTCAAGGATTTGCCGTTAATGACAGTAGACTGCAGAAATACGGATGCTTTTGCGAATAAGTTATCCATAATTCTCAAAGTATCCTGTGGTGAAGCGAATAAAACCAAAAGTCGAGAACTATTTCTTTCAAGGTTCTCATGGATTCATGTTTCGCAAGGATATGAGCGCGTATTGAGCCAAAGAGGATCCGAGTAATGGAAGTAAGGCAATCGCATGCCGCACTTGATATCGCCTCGCGCTCATTAAAGGCGCGGAAAATCGAGGTGCTTCTGGGGCTTGATAAGACTCAATCGAATATCCGATTGCTTGAAATCGGTTGTGGTTCAGGTGGTATATGCAACTATTTTGGGCTACATCCGTCCCGAAGATTCGAGGTTCATGGCGTTGATGTAAAGGACTCCCGGATGACAGTCGAGGGATACGACTTCAGGCTCATTTCGGACACCAATCTACCTTATCCTGACCAGCATTTTGATGTGGTCATAAGTAATCATGTTATTGAGCATGTCGGAGACGAAGATGCCCAACTGCATCATCTCGAAGAGATTCGCCGTGTACTCAATTCGTCGGGAGTAGGCTATCTTGCAGTACCAAATCGTTGGATGCTGGTTGAGCCGCATTATCAATTAGTCTTTTTAAGCTGGCTTCCAGAGAAGTTCCGTAGCCTCTATCTTAAGATTATGCGCGGGGTTCCTTTCTATGATTGTAGGCCGTTATCGTTGGGCTGCGCCGAGCGAATATTGACCAAATCTGGACTCCAATTCCAGAATATCTGTGTCGACGCGGTCAGGGTTATGGCATGTATTGAGGGTCGGAAAGGAATTCTTCAGAAAATGATTTCAATTGTTCCGGATAAATTGCTTGGTTGCATGAACTATATAAATCCAACGCTCGTGTATCGTTTAGAATTAAAAAATCAACCATATAATGCGAAGCGAATAATCATTTAAATGAAGATATGGCTCCCGACAATACGTGCAAATAGCGGTTCTGATGTCTATACGGAGCGGTTGGCAGCTGGCCTTAGAAGGGAGGGAGTTGATGCAAGAATAACTTGGTTTCCAAGTTATTATGAGTTCTTACCAGAGCTAATGCGCTTGCATAAAATTCCGGAGGATATTGATGTAATACATGCGAATAGTTGGAATGCCTGTGTTTTCATCAGGTCGGGAATTCCAGTCGTCACAACCGTCCATCATTTGGTGAATGATCCAGAGTATAGGCCATATCGGTCAGCCTTTCAGGCTGCTTACCACAATATAAACGTCTATCTTCGCGAGAAAAGAGCAATTACAAAATGTGACTCGGTCGTTTCTGTTTCCGAATACACGGGCTCTATCGTAAAAAAAATCTTTGGGCGAGATAGTGCGGTAATTTCTAATTGGGTGGATTTCTTGGATTTTCATCCAATAGAAAGCGCATCAAAAAATGAGAGATTTATCTTGCTCATTGTCGGAAACCAAGGATCCAGAAAAGGCTCCGATTTATTACCTGAATTGTCCGGGCTGTTGGGAGCCGATTATGAAATCAGGGTGACTAGCGGATTGCGGAGTAAGAAAAAAAGCATGGATTCTAACGGTAACATATCGATGCTTGGGAGATTGGATAAAGCGGGTCTGATTCAGCAATACCGACAAGCCGATGCGGTAGTCTCATTGTCTCGATACGAGGGGTTCGGTTACTCGGCGTTGGAAGCCATGGCTTGCGGGAAGCCTTTTATTGGTTTTAATACCAGTGGTTTGGCTGAAGTGGTTGCCAATGAAGAAACGGGCTTCCTGGTCCCCCTGAACGACTTAAGATTGATAAAAGAAAAGCTTGACTTGCTGCGCAGAGATCTGGATCTCCAGAATTTGATGGGGGCTGCAGGCTTTCAAAGAGCCAAATCGGAATTTTCAGAGTCCGTATCAGTTCATAAATACATCAAAATATACAAATCACTTGCCAACAAGTGAATTGAAGATTTTAATGTAAGTTCGAGCAGAATCTTCCCAGTTGCTTGCAATAAATGGCTGCTGTTTTCCGGGATTTAAATTCTGAATGGCATCTTTCAAGCTCTTTTTGCACGGATTGATGTAAATAGCGTTAGGTCCTGCGGCCTCTCTGAGTTCCGGAATATCCGTTGCTATCACCTTTGTTCCGCAGGCGGATGCTTCTGCGGCTGGCATGCCAAAGCCCTCGTAAATTGATGGGAAAATGAAAGCTTCGGCGCCTGAGTAAAGAGCGGGCAGATCGCTATATTCCAGGTAGCCCAGATGCCTGATTCCAGGGTGTGACATGTATCGTGAATTGTCCTGCCATCCTTTGGGGCCGGCCAGTAGCATTAGCGGCGTGGTGGATGGGTTTTCTTCATAAATATCAATGTATGTGTCCAGCAGTAACGGTATGTTCTTTCTTGGTTCGGCTGTGCTTAAGCTGAGAAAGTATGGTTTGCTTATCGATAATCTTTGCTTTAAATCGGAAATCATACCCTGATCTGAAGGCTTGAATATATCGGAAATGCCTGGTTGCGCTACATTCTCACACTCAATGTCAATTAGATTTTTTAGTCGTACAGCAGTGCCGCGGGAGTTGCACACAATAGCGTCTGCTCTCCTGACATCTTCTTCAAAAAAATATCGATGACTAAGTCTGGTGACAGGCGACATCGTTTCGGGAGCAAGAATATGATTCAAGTCATGAATGGTTGAAACTGTTTTATATTTCGCTTTGCGAAATCCTGGCAAAAGAGTCTGCACACCCCAAAAAATGTCTATTTTGTCTAGATTGGCGTAATAACCAAAAATGAACTTAAGAGCTATCTGCCTAGGTGAGTTTGCAGACCGAAATGAATAACCAAAAATATCTTCTTGAATAGGTTTATTGGGCGCGGAGTAAAGAATGAATCTAATTGATGGATCAATTCTATGAATTTGATGAATTATTTCCAGCAAATATCTGCCAATTCCTGTTAATGGGCCGCACAGGCAGCGAGCATCGATTCCAATTTTCATCTTTTGACTATCTCAATAAATAGCTCATCAGAGTATTTCAAATAGAAATGTGAAAATAATTCTTTGAAATGCCACACTAACGCTGCCCACATCGAGTCATTTTTAAATAAATTTTGAATTTGTCCTGATTTGTGGTCAATGTGGCGCAAATGCCATCCTCTAGGCTTTATTTTAATTTTTATATTTTTTTCTTTTGAAATGAATTTCAGCGAATCTTTGCTTAATATAAAAAGATGTCTTGGAGTATCAAGGGTTGTCCAGTTTTCCCGCCATTTTCTAAGGCCTGGGCCGTCGCAGCTGGGCGTCAATATGCATAATTTGCCACCTGTGTTCAGTAATTCAATGGATTGGCTTATTAGCTGCATCGGATTATGAACGTGCTCAATCACATTGGATAATGTTATTACATCAAATCTCTCGGTCTTTTCAATAGCATTAATTGATCCATGAATTACATCTAGTCCATTTTTGCGAGCAATATCAATGCATACTTTATCGAAGTCGACACCTTTTACTTGCCAGCCGCAGAGCCTTGCCCGCTTAAGAAATTCGCCTGATCCGCATCCTACATCAAGAAGCTTTAATTTATGATTTTTTGTTTTTGGGATTCGCATCATGTGCGTATCCCATTCTGCCCGAATGTAAGGTGGAGCTAGATACATCAGAAAACCATAAGGATAATATTTTTTTCCACTATTTAATCCATAACGAATATATAAATATCCAAGCTTGATTTTGTGCCAAAAATCTTCTTTCCCATTTTTCCTAAATGGAATTGAGTCATTTTCTGCATGAGTGTCATACTTGCTATAAGCAAGTAGCAAGTCATCTTGTTGAATTATCGGATTAAGATAAATAGATTTGCAATAATCGCATTTCCAGAAGGTCCATAGCCCTGGAACATTCCCATGATTTATGTCTCTCGCCTCATCAATTAAGACATGCTTATTTGTGCTATTGCATATTGGGCAATTATGCTGATTTTTCAGGCGAAGAATCATTGGATTTTATTGTCCATATCAATTTATTCAGCATTATAAAAATAATAAATAGTTCAGACAGCGCCAGACCTACAATGGCTCCAACAGTTCCAAGCAAAATAATTAATGGTATGCAGGTTATCGATCGAATTACCGCGCCTGAAAGATTATATTTCGCGTATAGATTTGAATAACCGCTAGTCGCTAGCCAGTTCCCAAGCATTCCTCGAAATAAAGATGCGCCTGGAGTCCAAGCAAGATATGCCAGAAGCGTTTGCGATTCAGAGTATTCAGGGCCAAGAAATGATGTTATGTGCGGGCTTGCAACTAGCACTACCGCTAACGAAGTCACGGAGACGACTAGTCCTGTCATAATTGCAAATTTCAGTATTCTTAATTTTTTATCTGGCGAATTTTCGCTTAGCATTCTAGGCAGCGAAATTGAAATCAGCGAATTTATAGGTATTGACGCGATATCAATTATCCTTTGTGCAATGGAAAGTTGCGCTGTCGTGCTATGACCGGAAATTGAAGCTAAGATTGGCTTGTCGATTTCGTACATAATTTTGAGTGATGATCCACCAACTCCAAAGTACACAGATTTTTTTATAAATTCGCGTAGTATTTTTAGGCTAGCCGCTTCTTCTTGAGTTTTTCTAGCAAATAGCAAACATAAAGCACATGTCAAAAAGCTTGACAATATCCAGCTTTCAATAAAGCTATGGTTTTCAAAATATTTACTGACAATAATAAAAAAAATTAACCTTAATGCATGTGGCGTTACTTGCCAGAATCCCATTTTGTTGGGATTTCCAATATGCTGCTCTTTTCTGCTTTCTATTTCATAGACTCCTGCCAGAGAAATTTCTGAAACTGCTAGAAGAAATATTGTTAGAAATGACAAATTATTCTCAGTGAAAAACTCTAAGATTACATATGCAACAATTGCTGCAATTATTGCTGATGCGAACAGACAAAATTTCCAGGCTTTTTCACATTGAGCTTTACTCGACATCACAAGATTGTTGCTATCTAAATAAACATAAGACATTCCGCCATGCACAAATGGTATAAAAAATCCAATAATTGCTAGTGCTGAAATGTAACTCCCGTAATCTGAGATCGAAGACACTTTAGCAAGATACAGCGTACTAATTGCCAGAATTGCAGTTCTAGCATAAAGCCATATCGAATATATAAATGATTGTTTTAGCATTTACTTCAATCTTTGGTCTTTGATTGCTTTTTTTATTTTATCGATTGCTTCTAAAGATTTCTTGCGAGGGTCATAGAGTAAGCTGTCAAATAATGGCTGGTTTAGTTTCGATCCACTCTCTAGCCAAACTAGTCCTTCTTCAACTAGACCTGCGCTGAAGAGAGTTTCAGCAATTTTTTGACTAAGTTCAACAGACGGACTAACAGCATAGGCGCGTTCATATTCAGCCATGGTCAGTCCAAGGTCGCGTTGATGAGTAAATAACTTCGCGCGCTCTACTCTGATATATGATTCTGAAACTCGAGTAAATTTTGAATTAGATAGCAATGCTTCGGAGAGAACAAGCCATCTTGACTGGCCCATGATCTCTGGACATGAGCCGTCTTGTGCGGCCTGTCGGAGCAACATCAGATTTTTTAGAGCGCTGTTGGAGTAATAGCTGGTTTTGACCGAGGCCAAGGTCTCTGAATAAACATCACGGCTCAAAATAAGGGATGGATTCCAACATTTTGCGAGTAGAGCTGACATGGGTAGATCTGCTCCATCTACGCCTCTGTCGTATGCTTGCATAAGTCCATCAAGCGCTTCTTGCCTTAGTCCAGCATCATAACGGTGCTTTGCTAATGTTTGGGCCGAGCGAAGCGATAGCGGATTTTCCTTGGTCCACAATGTCGCCATAAGTTCGGCATTACCCCAAACGGGCGCCTGCAGCCCGGTAATTGTACCTAGTAACAGTAGCCAGAGAGAAAACAGTGTGATGCTCACTCGCTGGCGTATTCTGGACCTAAAAGCCCATGCCGATAGTATTAGTACAGGGCCAAGCAGAGGAAGATAATTGCGATGTTCGAAGAACAGCTCCAGGTCCAGGATGCTGGACTCCAGCACATGGCCAGCGAAGAACCAAAGGATGCCGAAGCTTAGTGCTGGGAAGCGATGCCGTTTGATAATTGCAAAAACGACGCTAGCTATAAATCCAATCGCTAATAGTGCTGTACTGATTGGCTGAGTCCAGGATCGGGTCACCGGGTAGTCATCGAAATAGATACCGCTACCGGATAGGCGGGGCATCAATATGTGCCGTAGGTAATCGGCCAGTACATGCATCTGCGTCATCAGCCGCTCGGCCATGTTGAACTCACGGCTCAGGAACGTTCCAGGGCGTGTAGCCATATACAACACAGCTGCAAATACAGCCAAAGAAGGCAAGATACAGGCCCATTGGATGAAACGGCGAATGGCCAAGGACTTGCCGGCCAACAGTTCGCGTAACAATGTGGCGTTCAAGACCCAAGCGAATAACGGTAATAGAGCGCCGTTTTCTTTGCTCAAAAAGGCCAGAATGGTGCAGCTGCCGAGCACGCTGAGTGTGGCGAAGGCACTCAGTACCGATTTTGTACGCTGCAACAATGCGATGTAGCCCCAAAGCCCGATGAAGCAGAGCGTGGCGGACAGCAGGGTCATCCTCTGCACCACCAGCATCTGCGCCGAGAGTTGCAATGGATGGAACAGCCAAGCTGCCATAGCCAGCAAGGGCCAGAACGGGCTTTGTGGCAGGGCGGGGCACGTCTTGGTCAGTTGCCGCAACAGGCCGAAAAGCAGCACGCCATTCAGCAGGTGAATCATCAGGTTGGTGTATTTGAAGCTGAAGGGCTCGCTGGGCCAGGCGGTATCGTTGATCAGGAAGCTGAGCGCGGCAATCGGCCGGCCAGGGCTGCCGATGAAAGATGCCAGATAGCGGCCCAGATTGCCGGACACGTCGTCACCCAGTAGTTCCAAGTTCTGCAGGTTGGGGTAATCATCGAACACGAACGGGCCGCTAAGCGCCGACCAAGCCAGCGATGCGTATGTCAGCAGAATTAGCAATAAGACCGCTGACAGAATCAATGCGTTTTTTCGGAGAAAGGCCATTCGTTACTCAGCGATTTAGACCCAATCAATGTGGCATAAAAAAGCCCCCTTGCGGGGGCTTTTCAGTTTCGAAAATTCGAAATTAACGGCAGTTTGCCGGACGATGCTTCGACTGCACGGTGGTGCTGGCGCCGTTGCACACCCAAGTAACCGAACCAGAAGCGTAGGTCGGATCCAAGTAGAGGGCTTTGCCATTAATGGCGCTATCGGTAGAGGAATAAAGAATGGTGATTTCACCGGAGCCACTCACGGTGACAGACTTGACATCATTACCTTTGATGCTGGCGGCGGTCGGAAGGCCAGCCGAAGCATTGGACGACGGGAACTTGCCGGTCGAAGACTTGGTTTCGGCAACGGCCAGCTTGGCGGCGCCGGCGAGGTTCATACCTTCCGAGACCTTGGCGCGGGTGGTGTAGTCTTGGTAAGCCGGAATGGCGATGGCCATCAGGATGCCGAGGATCGCGATCACGATCATCAGTTCGATCAGCGTAAAACCTTTTTGGATAGCTTTCATGGTGGAACTCCCTGAGAGGTAAATGGACTCGCACTGCGGCAGCGGTTCAATGCAGCCGCCGTGGGTGCGCTATCAAGATGCCCCAATTCAAGGACGTATGCAAGTTTTTTTTTGATTTGCCGCTTCCCGGGCAAATGTGAAAGAAATGAGGCGCTTAAAGGCGGAAAACCGGCCCGAAAACCGGCCTCGAAGGGCAGAATGTGACGCTCTGCGTCACCTCATTCCATGCCCAATTTGTCCATCTTGTAGCGCAGTGCGCGGAATGTGATGCCCAAATGCGCGGCGGCTTTGGTCTTGTTGAAGCGGCAGGCCTCCAGGGCAGCCTGGATCTGGGCGCGTTCCAATTGCTCCACCGCTTCGGGCAGGGCTTGGGCCGTGGCCGCGGCCGGCGCGGCCGGCTCTTGGCGGTTGAAACGCAGGTCGCCGGCGTCGATCAGGTTGCCGTCTGCCAGCGCGGCGGCGCGCTCCAACACGTTCTCCAGCTCGGGCACGTTGCCGGGGAACGGATGCGCCAGCAGGGTCTGTTCGGCGGCCGGGGTCAGGCTCAACGGATGCTCGCCGCCGCCGATTTCGTCGAGGAAGGCGCGGGCCAGCGCCAGGATGTCCTCGCGGCGCTCGCGCAGCGGCGGCACCGGCAGCTCGATGACGTTGATGCGGTACAGCAGGTCGTGCCGGAAGCGCTGGGCGGCGGCCTCGCGCAGCAGGTCCTTGCGGGTGGTGGACAGGATGCGCACGTCGATGGCGGTGTCGGCGAAGGCACCGATGGCGCGCATGGATTTGTCCTGGATGGCCTTGTGCAGCTTGATCTGCACCGGCAGGGCCAGCAGGTCGATGTCGTGCAGCAGCAGGCTGCCGCCTTGGGCGGCCAGCAGGGCGCCGGCCTTGCCGAACAGCGCGGCCTCCTGCTGCTCGGGCGCGATGGCCGCGCACTCGAACGCGATGAAGGCCGCCGATGCGCGCGGGCCCTGGCGGTGGATCTGTCTGGCCACCAGGCATTTGCCGACCCCGGCCTCGCCGGTGATCAGCACCGGGGCCTGGCTGCGGGCCAGGCGCTCGATCTGTTCGCGCAGGCTCTGCAGGCCGGCCGATTCGCCGACCAGGGTCTCGCCGGCGTCGGCCTGCCGTTCGCGCAGGGCCAGGGCCTGCTGCACCAACTGGCGCAGGGTGCCCAGGTCGACCGGCTTGCTGACGAAATCGAAAGCGCCGGCCTTCAGCGCGTTGACCGCCGACTGCACGTCGCCGTAGGCGGTGATCATCGCGATCGGCATGGCCCGGTAGTGTTCGGCCACGTGCGCGATCAGGTCCAGGCCGCTGCCGTCGGGCAGGCGCATGTCGGTCAGGCACAGGTCGAAGCGCCGGGCCAGCAGGTGCTCCTTGGCCTGGGTCACGGTTTCGGCGGTCTCGACCGCCAGCCCCATGCGCGACAGCGCCAGGCTCAACAGGTCGCGGATGTCTTGTTCGTCGTCGACGATCAGGGCGGTGGCGTTCGGCATCGGCTCAGTATAGGTCAGGCGGGGTCATTGTCGGCGTCCGGGTTCAGGCCGGCTTGCCGAGCAGGTCGCGGCCGCCGGCCAGGCGCAGCACGAAACGGCTGCCGCCGCCGAGCACCGGTTCGTAACGCAGCTGGGCCTGATTGGCGTCGCTCAGCTGCTTGGCGATGTACAGGCCGAGGCCGGTGCCGTGCTCGCTGGTGGTGTGGAACGGGCTGAACAGGTGCTCGCGCACCGGCTTGGGGATGCCCGGGCCGCGGTCGGCGACTTCCAGCACCGGTTGCCGGCCGTCCAGGCGCACACCGAGCGCGACCTGCGGCGCCTCGTGCGGCAGGCGGCCGTAGTGCAGGGCGTTGGTCAGCAGCACAGTCAGCACCTGGTGCAGGTGCGAGCGGTCGAACAGGCCGTGCAGGGCGGTGGCGTGCGGCACCAGGCGGATGTTGGCGCGGTCCTGCGGGTGGGTGCTGAGGTGCTCGTCGAGGAAGGCCTGCGCGAAGTCGTTGAGTTCGATGTCCTGCGGGCTGGCGGTCTCGCGCCGGGCCAGGCTCAGGATGTTCTCGATGATGCCGTTCAGGCGCTGCGCCTGCTTGCCGATGATGTCGAGCAGCTTGCGGTCGCCCTCGGACAGCTCGGGCGAGTCGGCCATCAGCTGCTGGGCGTAGCTGATCGCGGCCAGCGGATTGCGGATCTCGTGCGCGATGCTGGCCGACAGCCGGCCCAGATTGGCCAGCTGCAGCTCGTCGGCGCGGCCGGAGAACACCCGGCTGTCCTCCAGGAACACCAGATAATGCAGATCGTGCAGCGGAATGCCGACGAAGCGCGGAATCACCACCGGGCCGCCGAGGTACAGGGACAGCGCCTCCGGCTTCTGGTCGGGGTGCCGGCGCCAGGCGATCAGCCGGCGGTCCAGCTCGGGCAGCGAGGCGCGCAGGGCCGTGCCGCGCTCCAGCGTCTTCTGGCTGAGTTGGTCGGCGGCTTCGTTGTGCAGCACCAGCCGGTGGTGCTTGTCGAGCAGGATCACGCCGGTGCGCATGCGTTTGATGATCAGCTCGTTCATCTGCGCCATCTCGGCCAGATGCTGGCCGCGTTCGTCGGCCAGGTCCTGGCTCAGCCGGGCCTGCGCCGCCAGCATCTGGCAGAACGCCACGGTGGCGGCGTAGCAGGCCGTGAACATCAGCGCCTGCACCAGGTCGGCGCCGGTCTCGCCCTGCAGCCGGGCGCCCAGGTAATGGCCGAGCACCACCAGCATCGCCGCCGCGGTGACCGCAGCGCTGGCGCGCCGCCCGAGCAGCACGCCGCCGGCGGCCAGGTTGACCAGCATGATCAGCGCCACGCTGTAGAAGCCCGCCGGCAGCAGCCAGGCCAGGCCGGCGAACACTACCAGGTCGAGCGACAGCCCCGACGGTGCGTGGTTCGGATTCGGCCCCATGCGGTTGAGCAGCAGAAGCAGTGCCGAACCGATCAGGTAGGCCGCGCTCAGGCCCTGCAGCAGGCCGTTGGCGGCCTGTTCGCGGATCGGGCCGAAGGGCGAGAACACCCAGAGCGCCAGGATGGCGGCTTCCAGACAGCGGAACAGCGCGAAGAAGTACATCTCGCGGCGGCGCAGGCTGTCGGAACTGGCGGCTTTCAGGGCTAAGGCCATTGATTTGGCTGGAGTTCGGGCGGGCCGGTTGTCTCGGAGTATACGGGGGAATTCCGGGCTTTTGCCTTTGGCCGCCCAAAAATGCGACAATAATGGCCCTTTTCCGGGTCTTGCGCCCGTTCCCACAAGGTGTCGAATGAACTTCCACGAATACCAAGCCAAGCAATTGTTCGCCGATTACGGCATCGCCGTGCCCAAGGGCATCGTGGCGCGTACCGCCGACGAGGCGGTGGCCGCCGCCAAACAGATCCCGGGCGAGATGTGGGTGGTGAAAGCCCAGATCCACGCCGGCGGCCGCGGCAAGGCCGGCGGCGTCAAGCTGGCCCGCAGCTTCGACGACGTCAAGAAGTACGCCGAAGCCATGCTCGGCACCAAGATGGCCACCTACCAGACCGCCGGCGTCGAACTGCCGATCGACTCGGTGCTGGTCTGCGAAGGCACCGACATCGCCGCCGAGATGTACCTCTCGGTGCTGGTCGACCGCGCCAGCAAGACCATCACCTTCATCGCCTGCGCCGAAGGCGGCATGGACATCGAGGAAGTGGCCCGCACCAACCCGTCGGCGATCAAGACCGTGCACGTCGACTACGTGCAGGGCCTGCAGGCCTACCAGTGCCGCCAGCTCGGCTTCGACCTCGGCCTGAACGCCAAGCAGGTCGGCCAGCTCAGCAAGATCATGCTCGGCCTGTTCAAGCTGTTCAACGAAAAGGACCTGGCGCTGGTGGAACTGAACCCGCTGGCCATCCTGACCAACGGCGACCTGGCCGTGCTCGACGGCAAGATCAACTCCGACGACAACGCCACCTTCCGCCACCCGGAACTGGCCGCCATGCGCGACATCCGCCAGGAAGACGAGACCGAAGTGCTGGCCAGCCAGCATGACCTGAACTACGTCACCATGGACGGCGACATCGGCTGCATGGTCAACGGCGCCGGCCTGGCGATGGCGACCATGGACGTGATCTCGCTGAACGGCGGTTCGCCGGCCAACTTCCTCGACGTCGGCGGCGGCGCCACCAAGGAGCGCGTGACCGAGGCCTTCAAGCTGATCCTGAGCTCGGACAAGGTCAAGGCCATCTTCGTCAACATCTTCGGCGGCATCGTCCGCTGCGACATGATCGCCGAGGGCATCATCGCCGCGGTCAAGGAAGTGGACGTGAAAGTGCCGGTGGTGGTGCGCCTCGAGGGCACCAACGTCGAAAAGGGCAAGGAACTGCTGCGCACCAGCGGTCTGGCCATCACCGCCGCCGACGACATCAACGACGGCGCCCAGAAAGTCGTGGCCGCCGCGCGCGCCTAATTGAAGGAATCGAAAGCATGAGCGTTCTCGTCAACAAAAACACCAAGGTCATCGTGCAGGGCTTCACCGGCCAGCAAGGCACCTTCCACGCCCAGCAGATGCTGGATTACGGCACGCAAGTGGTCGGCGGCGTGACCCCCGGCAAGGGCGGCACCACGCACATCGGCCTGCCGGTGTTCAACACCGTCAACGACGCGGTCAAGGCCACCGGCGCCGACGCCTCGGTGATCTACGTGCCGCCGCCGTTCGCGGCCGACGCGATCCTGGAAGCGGCCGCGGCCGGCATCACCATCATCGTCTGCATCACCGAGGGCATCCCGGTGCTGGACATGCTGCGCGTCAAGAACAGCCTGAAGGCCTACCCGGGCGTGACCCTGATCGGCCCGAACTGCCCCGGCATCATCACCCCGGGCGAGTGCAAGATCGGCATCATGCCGGGCCACATCCACCTGCCGGGCAAGATCGGCATCGTGTCGCGCTCCGGCACCCTGACCTATGAAGCGGTCAAGCAGACCACCGACGCCGGCCTCGGCCAGTCGACCTGCATCGGCATCGGCGGCGACCCGATGCAGGGCATGAACTTCATCGACTGCCTGCGCCTGTTCCAGGACGATCCGCAGACCGAAGGCATCATCATGGTCGGCGAGATCGGCGGCAGCGCCGAAGAGGAAGCGGCCGAGTTCATCGCCAAGCACGTCAGCAAGCCGGTGGTCGGCTTCATCGCCGGCGCCAGCGCCCCGGAAGGCAAGCGCATGGGCCACGCCGGCGCCATCGCCTCCGGCGGCCAGGGCACCGCGGCCGGCAAGTTCGCCGCGCTGGAGAAGGCCGGCGTCACCACGGTGAAATCGCCGGGCGACCTGGGCAAGGCCATCGCCGCGCGCATGGCGAAATAATCCCGCGCGGAAAACGTGCGGTAGGGGCGGCCCTGTGTGGCCGCCCTTATTTTTTGCGGCGTCCGGCCCGGGCGAACTACTACCCCGGCACTTCGCGCCACCCCTTCATGCTGAAGGGGAAAGCGCCCCGATATTGCCCTTCGTTCACGAATGGGTCGTGCAACGCACGGGCAGGGCGGGGTAGTCGTACAATACGCCGATGGACAGCACACTCCGCCTCGCGCTCGCGCAATACGATTTCCCGGTCGGCGCGCTGGCGCGCAACACCGACACCATCCTCGGCCTGATCGAACGCGCCAAGACCGCCGGCGCCGACCTCATCCTATTCCCCGAGCTGGCGCTCAGCGGCTATCCGCCGGAGGACCTGCTGCTGCGTCCCTCGTTCCTGGCCGACTGCGAGGCCGCGCTGGCCGGCATCGCCGCTAAGGTCCGCGGCATCACCGTGGTGCTGCCGTCGCCACGCGCCATCGGTTCGGTGGTGTTCAATTCCGCCAACGTCCTGCGCGACGGCCGCATCGAGGCGGTGTACCACAAGCAGGAACTGCCGAATTACGCGGTGTTCGACGAGCGCCGCTACTTCGCGCCCGACCGCGACGCCTGCACCTTCACGGTCAAGGGCGTCAGCGTCGGCGTGATCATCTGCGAGGACGTCTGGTTCGCCGAGCCGATCGCCCAGTGCACGGCCGCCGGCGCGCGCCTGGTGCTGGTGCCGAACGCCTCGCCGTTCGAACACGGCAAGACCGCGCAGCGCGACGCGCTGCTGGACCAGCGGGTGCGCGAGACCGGTGCCGCCATCGCCTATCTGAACGCCGTCGGCGGCCAGGACGAGGTGGTGTTCGACGGCTCCAGCGTGCTGGCCGACGCCGACGGCCGCATCCACGCCAACGCCGAATGCTTCGCCGACCATCTGCTGTTGGCCGATTTCGACGCCGCCGCCGGTACGTTCCGCAAGGTCGATTGGAGCGACGAACGCGACGAGTGCGAGGAGTCGCTGGCGTACCGCGCCATGGTGCGCGGCATCCGCGATTACTGCGGCAAGAACGGCTTCAGCAAGGTTTTGCTCGGCCTGTCCGGCGGCATCGATTCGGCCCTGGTGCTGGCGTTGGCGGTGGACGCCTTGGGCGCCGAGCGGGTGACCGCCGTGCGCCTGCCGTCGCGTTATACCTCCGGCGCCAGCAACGACCTGGCCGCCGAGCAGGCCGCGCGCCTGGGCGTGGCCTTGGAGACGGTCGCCATCGAAGCGCCGTTCCGCGGCTTCCTCGACGCGCTGTCGGCCTCGTTCGCCGGCCTGCCGGCCGACGTGACCGAAGAGAACCTGCAATCGCGCTGCCGCGGCGCGCTGCTGATGGCACTGGCCAACAAGAAGGGCGGCCTGCTGCTGACCACGGGCAACAAGAGCGAGTACGCGGTCGGCTACGCCACCATCTACGGCGACATGTGCGGCGGCTACGCGCCGATCAAGGACCTGTACAAGACCGAGGTGTACGCGGTGTGCGCCTGGCGCAACCGCCAGTCCGGCGGCGAGGTCATCCCGCAGGCGGTGATCGACCGCGCGCCCTCGGCCGAGCTGCGCGAGAACCAGGTGGACCAGGATTCGCTGCCGCCGTACGCGCTGCTGGACGCCATCCTGCGCGCCAGCATCGATCATGAAACGCCGCCGGCGGACATCGTCGCGGCGCTGCAGACGGACTGGCCCGGGCACGACGTGGCGGCGGAGACCGCGCGCGTGCTGCGCCTGGTGAAGATCTCCGAATGGAAACGGCGCCAAGCGGCGCCGGGTCCGAAACTGTCGCGGCGCGCGTTCGGCCGCGAACGCCGGTACCCGATCAGCTCGGGCTATACCGGCTGATCAGCGCCGGACTTCGCCGGCGAACGGATTGAGTTGGCTCCAGCGCGAACGGCGCTCCGGCCAGCCTTTGCCCAGATACGGATGTTCCGGGTAGTTGCTTTCCAGCACGCGCTTGGCGTCGGCGGCCAGCGTGTCCTGGCCGAGCTTGGCGTAGGACGCGGCCAGCAGGGCCACGGCATCGGCGTCATAGGCCGATTGCGGGTAGGTCTCGACGATGTAGCGGGCACGGCCGGCGGCCGAGACGTAGGCCTCGCGCTGGTAGTAGTACAGGCCGACGTTGAGGTCGTGCAGGGCCAGGCGGTTGCGCAGGTAGATCATGCGCTGGCGCGCCTCTTCGGCGTACTGGCTGGTCGGGAAGCGGCGGATCACTTCGTTGAAGTCGTTGTAGCTCTGCGTGGCCGCGCCCAGGTCGCGGGCCGAGACGTCGAGGCGGGCGATCTTGGCCAACCAGCGGTTCTCGCGGTCGAAGTTGACCAGCGCCTTGAGGTAATAGGCGTAGTCGATCTGCGGATTGGTGGGATAGGTCTTGATGAAGCGGGTCAGGGTCGAGACCGACTCTTCCGGCTTGGACAGCTTGTACTGCGCGAA
This sequence comes from Arenimonas sp., assembly GCA_041913425.1. Taxonomy (GTDB): domain Bacteria; phylum Pseudomonadota; class Gammaproteobacteria; order Xanthomonadales; family Xanthomonadaceae; genus Arenimonas. The sequence continues at coordinate 22,027 of JAYSFF010000011.1, forward strand.
GGCCAGGTCGATCTGGGCCTTCTCGGACAGTTCGCCGTACGGGAAACGCGCGACCAGACGGGTGAACACGCGCTCGGCCTTGTCGTAGTTCTCGTCGTCCATCGCCTCTTTGCCCAGCGCGTAGAGCGGCTCGACCTCGAGCGTCTCGATCTTGTCCTTGGTCGAATCGCCGATGTTGAACAGGTTCTTGGTGGTCTGGCAGGCGCCCAGGGAGGCGAGCAGCATCAGGATGGCGAGCAGGCGGACGGGACGGGACAGCGTCATAGTGGTCATGTTGGCAAGCGCCGTATCGGCAATTAGTGGATAATACCCCAAGCCCGATACGAGCTCCACGGTTATTTCCCGCGCGCCGCGCTAAGCCCTTGATTCCATGAACCCGACCGCGCCACACGCCACCGAAGAGAACGACATCGAACCGATCGAAGCCATGGTGCCCGAGCACCTGGCTGGCAAGCGTTTCGACCAGGCGCTGGCGGAAATGTTCCCGGAGTTCTCGCGCTCGCGTCTGACCGAGTGGATCAAATCCGGCGACGCCCTGCTCAACGGCGAGTTCAGCAAGCCGAAGATCGCCGTCAACGGCGGCGAAACCGTCACCCTGGCGGCCAAGCAGCAGATCGAGACCGACGCCGTGGCCGAGGACATCCCGCTGACCGTGGTGTACGCCGACGCCGACGTGCTGGTGGTCGACAAGCCGGCCGGCCTGGTGGTGCACCCGGGCGCCGGCAATCCGCGCGGCACCCTGGTCAACGCCCTGCTGCATTACGATGCGTCCCTGGCCAACCTGCCGCGCGCCGGCATCGTGCACCGGCTCGACAAGGACACCTCCGGCCTGATGGTGGTGGCGCGCTCGCTGCGCGCGCACGCCAGCCTGATCGAGCAGCTGTCCTCGCGCGCGGTGCACCGCCAGTACGTGGCGGTGGTGCAGGGCCCGATGGTGGCCGGCAACACCGTCGACGCCCCGATCGACCGCCATCCGCGCGACCGCATCCGCATGGCGGTGGCCAAGGAAGGCGCCGGCCGCGAAGCCATCACCCATTACCGCGTGCGCGAGAAGTTCCGCGCCCATACCCTGGTCGAGTGCCGCCTGGAAACCGGCCGCACGCACCAGATCCGCGTGCACATGGCCTACGTCAAGCACCCGCTGGTCGGCGATCCGCTGTACGGCGGCTCGTTCAAGCTGCCGAAAGCCGCCACCGAGGAACTGGTGGCCGCGTTGCGCGGCTTCCGCCGTCAGGCCCTGCATGCCGAGAAGCTGTCGTTCGTGCATCCGGTCAGCGGCGAGACCCTCGGCTTCGAATCGCCGCTGCCGGCCGACATGGTCGCCCTGATCGACATCCTGCGCGACGACACCCGCCGTTTCCACGCGGCATGAGCGACATCATCCAGCCCGACTGGCCGGCGCCGGCGAACGTGCATGCGTTCACCACCACCCGCAACGGCCCGGGCGTTTCCCGATTGCCGTATTACCGCTTCAACCTCGGCGCCCGCTGCGGCGATGATGCGGATGCGGTGCGCCGCAACCGCGCCGCCTTGCGCACGCAGTACGGATTGCCCGGCGAGCCGCTGTGGCTGCACCAGGTGCATGGCATCGACGTGGCCCGCGACGACGGCCGCCGCGACGAACCGATGGCCGACGCCTCGGTCACCGCCGAGTCCGGCTCGGTGCTGGCGGTGCTGACCGCCGACTGCCTGCCGGTGCTGTTCTGCGATGTGGCCGGCACCGAAGTCGCGGCCGCGCATGCCGGCTGGCGCGGCCTGGCCGCCGGGGTGCTGGAGGAAACCGCGGCCGCGATGCGCTCACCCGGCGCGGACATCATGGCCTGGCTCGGCCCGGCCGCCGGCCCGGCGCGTTACGAAATCGGCGAGGAGGTCCGTCAGGCGTTCCTGCGCCATGACGCCGGCGCCGAGTCCGCGTTCACCCCGACCCGTCCGGGCCATTACCTGATCGACCTGCCGGCCATCGCGCGCCGGCGGCTGGCCGCGGTCGGCGTCAGCCGCGTGTACGGCGGGGAGCTGTGCACCTTGGCCGACATCCGCTTCTATTCGCACCGGCGCGAACAGCGCACCGGGCGTATGGCCAGCCTGATCTGGCTGGCGTGAGGGCTCCCACGCCGGCTTGAACCGGCCCGCATCAGCCCATACGTAGGGAAAAGGCGCCCAGTGCGCACTCACCGAACGGGGGCAAGACCATGCGTATCGACAAATTCACCAGCAAGTTCCAGCAGGCCCTGAGCGACGCCCAGAGCCTGGCCGTGGGCCGCGACCATAGCCTGATCGAGCCGGCGCACCTGTTGCAGGCGCTGCTCGAGCAGACCGGCGGCAACAGCGCGCCGCTGCTGCGCCAGGCCGGCGTCAACCTGCCGGTGCTGAAACAGAAGCTGGCCGAGGCGCTCGACCAGTTGCCGAAAGTGGCCGGCCAGGACGGGCAGGTCTCGCTCGGCAACGAGCTGGCGCGCCTGCTCAACCAGACCGACAAGCTCGCGCAACAGGCCGGCGACCAGTTCATCGCCAGCGAATGGTTCCTGGCGGCATTGGTGTCCGATTCCGGCCCGGCCGGTCGCGCGCTGAAGGCCGCCGGCGCCGAAAAGGCGAAGATCGAGCAGGCCATCCAGGCCCTGCGCGGCGGCGAGACCGTGACCGATGCCAACGCCGAGGAGAACCGGCAGGCGCTGGAGAAATACTGCCTCGACCTGACCGCGCGCGCCGAATCCGGCAAGCTCGATCCGGTCATCGGCCGCGACGAGGAGATCCGCCGCACCATCCAGGTGCTGCAGCGGCGCACCAAGAACAACCCGGTGCTGATCGGCGAGCCCGGCGTCGGCAAGACCGCCATCGTCGAGGGCCTGGCCCAGCGCATCGTCAACAACGAAGTGCCGGAAGGCCTGCGCGGCCGCCGTGTGCTGGCGCTCGATATGGGCGCCCTGATCGCCGGCGCCAAGTTCCGCGGCGAGTTCGAGGAGCGCCTGAAGGCGGTGCTGTCCGACCTGTCCAAGCAGGAAGGCAACGTCATCCTGTTCATCGACGAGCTGCACACCATGGTCGGCGCCGGCAAGGGCGAGGGCGCCATGGACGCCGGCAATATGCTGAAGCCGGCGCTGGCGCGCGGCGAGCTGCATTGCATCGGCGCCACCACGCTGGATGAATACCGCCAGTACGTGGAGAAGGACGCCGCGCTCGAACGCCGCTTCCAGAAGGTGCTGGTCGGCGAGCCCTCGGTGGAGGACACCATCGCCATCCTGCGCGGCCTGAAGGAACGCTACGCCGTGCACCACGGCGTCGAGATCACCGACCCGGCCATCGTGGCCGCGGCCACCCTGTCGCACCGCTACATCGCCGACCGCCAGCTGCCGGACAAGGCCATCGACCTGATGGACGAGGCCGCGTCGCGCATCCGCATGGAGATCGACTCCAAGCCGGAGGAGATGGACCGCATGGAGCGCCGCTTGATCCAGCTCAAGATCCAGCGCGAGGCGCTGAAGAAGGAGAAGGACCGCGAATCCAAGCAGCGCCTGGACGACCTGGAGCAGGAGATCGACAAGCTCGAACGCGAATTCAGCGACCTGGAGGAAATTTGGAAGGCCGAGAAGGCCACGCTCACCGGCGCCACCCGCATCAAGGAACAGCTCGAGCAGGCGCGCCTGGAGCTGGACGCGGCCCAGCGCAAGCAGGACATCGCGCTGATGAGCGAGATCCAGTACGGCCGCATCCCCGAGCTGGAGAAGCAGCTGCAGGCGGCGCAGGCCGTGGAGAGCCGCGGCTTCAGCCTGCTGCAGGACAAGGTCACCGCCGAGGAGATCGCCGAGGTGGTGTCGCGCTGGACCGGCATCCCGGTCAGCAAGATGCTGGAAGGCGAGCGCGAGAAGCTGCTGCGCATGGAGGACGAACTGCACCGGCAGGTCATCGGCCAGCACGAGGCGGTGACCGCGGTCTCGGCCGCCATCCGCCGTTCGCGCGCCGGCCTGAGCGATCCGAACCGGCCGAACGGCTCGTTCCTGTTCCTCGGCCCGACCGGCGTCGGCAAGACCGAGCTGTGCAAGTCGCTGGCCGGCTTCCTGTTCGACAGCCAGGACGCCATGGTGCGCATCGACATGAGCGAGTTCATGGAGAAGCATTCGGTGTCGCGCCTCATCGGCGCGCCGCCGGGCTACGTCGGCTACGAGGAGGGCGGCTACCTGACCGAAGCCGTACGCCGCCGTCCGTATTCGGTGATTCTGCTCGACGAGGTGGAGAAGGCGCATCCGGACGTGTTCAACATCCTGTTGCAGGTGCTCGACGACGGCCGCCTGACCGACGGCCAGGGCCGCACCGTGGATTTCCGCAACACGGTGATCGTGATGACCTCGAACCTCGGTTCGCAGCACATCCAGGAAATCGCCGACCGCCAGGGCATCGGCAGCGAGGCCTACGTGCAGATGAAGGCGGCGGTGATGGGCCAGGTGGCATCGCACTTCCGGCCCGAGTTCATCAACCGCTTGGACGACATCGTGGTGTTCCATCCGTTGGCGGCCGAGCACATCCGCGCCATCGCCGGCATCCAGACCCGCGGCTTGGCCAAGCGTCTGGCCGAGCGCGGCATCACCCTGAGCCTGACCGAAAAGGCGCTCGACCTGCTCGGCTCGCAGGGCTTCGATCCGGTGTACGGCGCGCGCCCGCTGAAGCGCGCCATCCAGCAGCTGTTGGAGAATCCGCTGGCCAACCGCATCCTGTCCGGCGCGTTCGCCGCGGGAGATGCCGTGACGGTGGACGCCGAGGGCGCCGGCCTGAGCTTCGCCAAGGCCTGATTCCGCGCCGCTCCCGGGGCCGGGCTTGTCGCCGGCCCCGGTTTTCCGCGACAATGGCCCGATCGGGCGCAGTTGCCCGGAATTCGCGGAGAACCGGATGTCGGCATTGAACAGCAAACGCGGCGCGGAGAAGCTCGCCGTCTACATCGTGATCGGCATGATCCTCGGCGTGGCCTTCGGCTGGATGGTCAACACCGGCCTGATTGCGGTCGACATGTCCTATGTCTCGGTGCTGTCGACCCTGTTCCTGCGCGCGATCAAGATGATCATCGCGCCGTTGGTGTTCTCCACCTTGGTCATCGGCATCGCGCACATGGGCAACACCGGCGGCATCGGCCGGGTCGGGGTCAAGGCCCTGGGCTGGTTCGTGATCGCCTCGGTGGTCTCGCTGCTGCTCGGCCTGTTGTTCGCCAACCTGCTGCATCCGGGCACCGGCGCCGGCCTGTCGCCGCCGGACGCGGCCCAGATCGCCGCCGCGCGCGCCAAGCTGGAGGCGTTCCAGACCGGCGTGCACGATTCCGGCTTCGTCGCCTTCGTCACCAACCAGCTGGTGCCGACCTCGATCATCAACGCCGCCGGCGGCAACGCCCTGGGCGAGAACCGGCTGCTGCAGATCGTGGTGTTCTCGCTGTTCTTCGGCGTCGCACTGGGTTCGCTCGGCAAGGCCGGCCAGACCCTGCAGGATATGATCGAGCAGCTCTCGCACGTGATGATCAAGATCACCGGCTACGTCATGCTGTTCGCGCCGTTCGCGGTGTTCGCCGCCATGGCCAGCGCGGTCGCCAGCCAGGGCATCGGCATCCTGTACACCTACCTGAAGTTCATGGGCAGCTTCTACGCCGCGCTGGTGGTGCTGTGGGCGGCGCTGGTCGCGGTCGGCTGGTATTTCCTCGGCCACCGCATCAAGCGCCTGCTGCACGAGATCAAGGAGGCGTTCTTCCTGTCGTTCGCCACCGCGTCCTCGGAGGCGGCCTATCCGAAGATCCTGGACGCGCTCGACCGCTTCGGCGTCAGCCGCAAGATCTCCAGCTTCGTGATGCCGCTCGGCTATTCGTTCAACCTCGACGGCTCGATGATGTACTGCGCCTTCGCCTCGATCTTCATCGCCCAGGTGTACGGCATCGACATGCCGCTCGGCACCCAGATCGCGATGCTGCTGACCCTGATGGTGACCTCCAAGGGCATGGCCGGAATCCCCTCGGCCTCGCTGGTGGTGATCGCCGGCACGCTGGCGCAGTTCGACCTGCCGGTGGAGGGCATGGTGCTGATCCTGGGCATCGACCGCTTCCTGGACATGGGACGCTCGGCCACCAACGCCGTCGGCAACTCCATCGCCTCCGCGGTCATCGGCAAATGGGAAGGCGAGCTGCTGTCCGAGGAGGACGCCGACCGCCGCCGACAGGCCGTTACGCCGGCCGGTTGAAACAGAAAAAGCCGGACGATGTCCGGCTTTTTCATTGCGTCCGCGGATCGTTTCAGGCGTGGTACGGGCGGCTCAGTTCGTGCACCGCGTCGACCAGCACCTTCACATGTTCCGGATTCATGTCGGGCGACATGCCGTGACCGAGATTGAACACGTGGCCGCTGCCCTTGCCGTAGCTGGCTAGCACGCGCGCCACTTCGGCGCGGATGGTGTCCGGCTCGGCGTACAGCGTGACCGGATCGAGGTTGCCCTGCAGCGCGACCTTGCCGCCGGTGCGCCGGCGCGCCTCTTCCAGCGACACCAGCCAATCCACGCCCACGCCTTCGGCGCCGGATGCGGCCAGCTCTTCCAGATAGGCGGCGTTGCCCTTGCCGAACAGGATCAGCGGGGTGTTGGCCTCGCCGTCGCCGCGCGGCAGTTCGGCCGCGATGCGCTGCAGATAGCGCAGCGAGAACTCGCGGTAGGTGTGCGGCGCCAGCACGCCGCCCCAGGTATCGAACACCATCAGCGCCTGCGCGCCGGCGGCGCGTTGCGCGGCCAGATAGGCGATCACCGAATCGGTGACCACCTCCAGCAGCTGGTGCATCAGTTTCGGCTCGTTCAGCGCCAGCGACTTGATGCGGGCGAAGTTGTCCGAGCCGCCGCCCTCGACCATGTAACAGGCCAGGGTCCACGGGCTGCCGGAGAAGCCGATCAGCGGCACGCGGCCGTCCAGCTCGCGGCGGATCAGGCTGATCGCGTCGGTGACGTAGCGCAGCTCGCTGCCGATGTCCGGCACCGCCAGCTTGGCGATGTCGGCGGCGCTGCGCACCGGGCGCGCGAAACGCGGGCCTTCGCCCTCGGCGAAGCTCAGGCCCAGGCCCATGGCGTCGGGCACGGTCAGGATGTCGGAGAACAGGATGGCGGCGTCCAGTTCGTAGCGCTCCAGCGGCTGCAAGGTGACTTCGCAGGCCAGCTCCGGGTTGGTGGCCAGGCCCATGAAACTGCCGGCCTTGGCGCGGGTGGCGCGGTATTCCGGCAGATAGCGCCCGGCCTGGCGCATCAGCCAGACCGGCGTGGCGTCGACCGGTTTGCCGGCGATGGTGTCGAGGAAACGCGTGTTTTTCATGGTTTGGGTTCCGCCGCGCCCTGCACGAACATGACCTGGAAGCCTTTCTTGAGCTGGGCGGCGCGCGCCTTCTCGAAGGCCGCCAACGCGGGTTCGGTGTCGAGGAATTGTTCGCGTTTGAGTTGGGATTTACCGCCGATTTGGCCGGATTCGCGCATCAGCGTCCAGCCGCCCAGCAGATCCTGCTGCAGGCTGATGCTGACGTAACGGGGGGCTTCGGAGCCTTGGGGCGGTTGTTGCAGGAGGACGCGCATAAGCCGTTATTGTATCGCGAATCCGTGCGTTCCCGCCCCTGGCCCGGCGCGTTCAGCCGCGTTTGCAGGTGGAGATGCCGAACGGCAGATAGGCCGGGCACCAGCGCAGGAAAGCGGTGGCCAGCGGCACCAGGCCGATGGCACCCAGCCAGTTCTGGTTGACGGCGCCCCAGGCGATGATGGCCAGGCCGAGGACGATGCGGATGACGCGGTCGGTGTTGCCGATGTTGGCTTTCATGGACGTGCTCCGGTGGCGGGTGTGGCTACAGGGTAGTCCAATCCGCGCGGCGCCGCTTGATTGCGGTCAATTCCCGGCCGCTTGCCCGGCCAGGAAGGCGGTCAGGGCCCCGGTATCGACGTCCTCGGCGATGAAGGCCTTGCCCACTCCGCGCCAGAGGATCAGCCGCAGCCGGCCGGCGGCGGCTTTCTTGTCCAAGCGCATCTTGGCCACTACGGCCTCGGCGTCCAGACCGGCCGGCAGTCCGGTCGGCAGGCCGAAGCGGGTCAGCAGCGCGCGCAGGCGCTGGCTGTCGCCGATGTCGGCGCAACCGAGCTCGACCGAGAAATCGGCCGCCAGCTGCATGCCGATCGCCACCGCCTCGCCGTGCAGCAGATTGCCGTAATCGAGCAGCACTTCCAGTGCATGGCCGAAGGTATGGCCGAAGTTCAACAGCGCGCGTTCGCCCTGTTCGGTCTCGTCGCGGGCGACGATGCCGGCCTTGTGCCGGCAACTGAGCAGGATCGCGCCTTCCAGAGCCGCAGGCTCGCGCGCCAGCAGCGCCTCGGCATTGTCTTCCAGCCAGTCGACGAAGCGCGCGTCGACGATGGCGCCGTATTTCAGCACTTCCGCCAAGCCGGCGCGGAATTCGCGCTCGGGCAGGGTGGCCAGCACATCCGGATCGATGTACACCGCCTGCGGTTGGTGGAAGGCGCCGACCAGGTTCTTGCCGGCCGGCAGGTCGACCGCGGTCTTGCCGCCGACCGAGGAATCGACCATGGCCAGCAGGGTGGTGGGAATCTGCACGAAGGCGATGCCGCGCATGTAGCAGGACGCGGCGAAGCCGGCCAGATCGCCGATGACGCCGCCGCCAAGTGCCAACACACGGGCGTCGCGGGTCAGGCCCCGTTCCGCCATGCGCTCCAGCAGTTCCCCGAAGCGTGCCAGGTTCTTCTCGGCCTCGCCGGCCGGCATCCGCCAGACCGGGCAGTCCGGCCGGCCGATGGCCTGCTTCAGGGCATCGGCATACAGCGGCCCGACGTTGTCGTCGGTCACGATCAGCATGCGCTCCGGCGCCTGCGCCAACGCGGCGATGCGCCGCCGCAACAGGCCGGATTCGATGTGGATGGGGTAGCGGCGCGCGGCCAGTTCGACGTGCAGTTCAGGCATGGCGGGGTTCCGCGCCGTCGGCGCGCTCGGTCAGGCATTCGATGAGGTGATGGCGCACCTTCGACATCGGCATCCGGCTCAGGTCGATATGGATGTCGGCGCAGGCGCGGTACAGCGGGGTGCGGATCTCCGACAGCTGCTGCAGGCGACCGGCGCGGTCGGCGCATTGCAGCAGCGGCCGTTTGCGGTCGCCGGCCAGGCGCTGCAGTTGCTGCTCGGGCGGCAGGTGCAGGTGGATCACGGTGCCGCGCGCCTTCATCAGCGCGCGGTTGGCCTCCGACAGCACGGTGCCGCCGCCGGTGGCCAGCACGATGCCGTCCGAAGCCAACACTTCGGCCAGCGCCTCGGATTCGCGCCGGCGGAAGCCGGCCTCGCCTTCCAGGTCGAAGATGTGGCTGATGCTGGTGCCGGTGTGCTGTTCGATGTGGGCGTCCAGATCGACGAAACGCCGCCCGAGCTGACGCGCCAACCATTTGCCGTGGGTGGTTTTGCCTGCGCCCATCGGGCCGATCAGGATCAGGTTGGCGTTGGCGCTCATGGCTCAATGCTACCATTGCGCCGTCAACCGCGGAATGCAGGCAGGTTCATCCATGGACATCGTGATCATCGGCGCCGGCGATCTGGGCACGCGGCTGGCGGTCTTGCGGGCCGCCGTCGGCGATGCCGTGACGGCGCTCCGGCGCCGGGTGCTGCCGATGCCTGCCGGCGTGCGGGCGGTGTACGGCGACCTCAAGATCGAAGACGACCTGCGGCGCTTGCCGCCGCGGCCGGATTGGCTGGTGTTCTGCGCCACGCCCGATGCCCGCAACGAAACCGCCTACCGGCAGCTGTATGTCGATGGCCTGGCGCGCGCTCTGGACGTGCTGCAGCCCCAGCGCACCTTATTCGTCAGCTCCACCGCGGTGTACGCTCAAGACGCCGGCGAATGGGTGGACGAGGACAGCGCCGCCGCCGCGCAGAGCTTCAACGGCCGCGTGCTGCGCGAGGCCGAAGCGCTTTGTCGCCAACATCCGGAAAACCGCGTGCTGCGCCTGAGCGGCATCACCGGCCCGGGCCGGCGCATGCTGGTCAACCGGGCCCTGCTCGGCGAGGGCGTCACCGGCGATTGGACGAACCGCATCCACATCGACGATGCCGCCGCCGCCGCCGCGCACCTGATCGATGCGCCGGGCGCCTCGCCGGTCTGGATCGCCAGCGACGACGAACCGGCGGTGCAGGTCGAGGTCGCCAACTGGATCCGCGCGCGCCATGGACTGCCGCCGCTGCCGGCGCCGCCCGGCCCGGCCCATGGCCGGCGGGTTTCCAGCGCCAAATTGCGCGCCGCCGGTTGGCGGCCGCGTTATCCCAGCTACCGCGAGGCCTACGCCGAGGCTTGAGCGTGGTGCCGATTGACCCAAATCACACCGGCTTGCCGCCGGGTCGGTGACAATGAAGCAACCGAGGAGGACAGCATGACCGACGCCCTGTATCAAGACGCCCTGAACACCTTCACCGACCTGCTGGAACAGGCCAAGCGCAGCCCGGACCCGGAACCGACCGCGATGACCGTGGCCACCGTCGGCCGCGACGGCCGGCCGGCGGCGCGCACCGTGCTGCTGAAGGCTTTCGACGAGCGCGGCTTCGTGTACTTCACCAACTTCAGCTCGCGCAAGGGCCGCCAGCTGGCGGCCAATCCGCAGGCGGCGCTGCTGTTCCACTGGAAGCATCTGCGCGAGGGCGTGCAGGTCAAGATCGAAGGCACGGTCGAGCCGGTGTCCGCCGCCGAGGCCGACGCCTATTTCGCCAGCCGCCCGCGCGGCAGCCAGATCGGCGCCTGGGCCTCGCTGCAGTCGCAGCCGCTGGCGTCGCGCGAACTGTTCGAGCGGCGCGTGGCCGAAGTCGAGAAGCGCTACGAAGGCCAGGACGTGCCGCGTCCGCCGCATTGGTCGGGCTTCCGTGTGGTGCCCGAGCGCATCGAGTTCTGGTACGGCGCGCAGTTCCGCCTGCACGAGCGTCAATGCTACGAGCGCGTCGACGGCGTCTGGACGCAAGTGATGCTGTATCCATGAGCGGCCCGCGCCGGATCGTCTGCCTGACCGAGGAGCCGACCGAGGTGCTGTACGCCTTGGGCGAGCAGGCGCGCATCGTCGGCATCTCCGGATTCACCGTGCGGCCGCCGGCCGCGCGTCGTGAAAAACCGAAAGTCAGCGCCTTCACCAGCGCCAAAATCGACGAAATCCTGGCGCTCAAGCCGGACTTCGTGGTCGGTTTCTCCGACATCCAGGCCGACATCGCCGCCGCCCTGATAAAGCGCGGGGTGGAGGTCTGGATCAGCAACCACCGCAGCGTCGAGGGCATCCTCGAGTACGTCCTGCGTCTGGGCGCCTTGGTCGGCGTGCCGGAGAAAGCCGCGGCCTACGCCGGTTCGCTGCGCGCCGGGCTGGATGCGCTGGCCGAGCAGGCCGCGCGCCTGCCGTGCCGGCCGAAGGTCTATTTCGAGGAATGGGACGAGCCCTTGATTTCCGGCATCCAGTGGGTCGCCGAACTGGTCCGCCTGGCCGGCGGCGACGACATCCTGCCGGAACTGGCCGCCGAACCGATGGCCAAAAACCGCATCATGGCCGACGGCAGCCGGGTCATCGCGCGCGATCCCGACATCATCTTCGGTTCCTGGTGCGGCAAGAAATTCCGGCCGGAGAAGGTCGCCGCGCGCCCGGGCTGGGCCGGCATCGCCGCGGTGCGTAACGGCCGGCTGTTCGAAATCAAATCGCCGATCATCCTGCAGCCTGGACCGGCGGCGCTGACCGACGGCGTGGCCGCCATCGCGGGGCATATCCGGGCCTGGGCCCGGGCTTAGTCGTTCTCGCGGCTGAGCGCGACGCCGCGCGCGGTCGCCGCATCCAGCGCGGTCTGCACCAGGGCGCGCAGGCCGCCGTCCTCGAATGCGGTGATCGCGGCGTGGGTGGTGCCGTTCGGCGAGGTCACCCGCTGCCGCAGCACCTCGGCGCTTTCGCCGGATTCGGCCAGCATGCGCGCCGCGCCGACGAAGGTCTGCACCGCCAGAGCGCGCGCGGCCTCGGCCGGCAGGCCCTGCTTGACCGCCGCCGCCTGCATCGCCTCGCACAGCAGGAACACGTACGCCGGGCCGCTGCCGGACAGCGCGGTGACGGTGTCCATCAGCGCCTCGTCGGCGATCCAGGCGCACAGGCCGGTGGCGCGGAACAGGCGTTCGGCCAACGCCTTCTGCGCGGCATCGACGCGGGCGTTGGCGAACAGGCCGTTGGCGCCGGCGCCGAGCAGGGCCGGGGTGTTGGGCATGATGCGTACCACCGGCAATCCGCCGCCCAACCAGCTATCCAACTGGGTAGCGGTGATGCCGGCGGCGATCGACAGCACCAGCGGCCGCTCGGCCTGGGCCAGCTCGCGCAGCTCGGCGCATACGGTTTTCATCACCTGCGGCTTGACCGCGAACAGCCAGACCGCGCTGCCGGCGGCGGCGCGCCGGTTGTCGTCCAGCACCGCGATGCCGAGCTCGGCCGCCAGCGCCTCGCGCGTCGGCGCGTAGGGTTCGGATACACGGATGGCGGATTTGTCGAAGTCCTGCGCCAGCAGGCCACCGATGAGGCTGCGGGCCATGTTGCCGCCGCCGATGAATGCGATAGGGAGAGTCATGGAATCCTCGGGTTACGGGCCGCGGCGGCCGAACAGGGCGCTGCCGACGCGGACCAGGTTGGCGCCGTGCGCGATGGCGATCGGGAAGTCGTCGCTCATGCCCATCGACAGCGTGTCCATCGTCGGGTGCGCGCCGCGCAGTTCGCGGAACAGCTGTTGCATCCGGGCGAAAGCCAGGCCGTTGCCGCTGGTGGCCGGATCGGGAATCGCCATCAGTCCGCGCAACGCCAAGCGCGGTTCGGCGGCGACGCGCGCGGCCAACTCGGCGGCCTGATCTGGCGCGCAGCCGGACTTGCTGGCTTCGCCGTCGACATTGACCTGGACCAGCACGTTCAGCGGCGGCCGGTGCGGAGGCCGGTGCTTCGCCAGCAGCGGGATGATCTTGGCGCGGTCCACGCTCTGCACCCAATCGAAATGCTCGGCGGCCGCTTGGCATTTGTTCGACTGCAGCGGGCCGATCAGATGCCATTCCAGGCCGAGCGGCGCCAGCTCGGCGATCTTGCCGAGCGCCTCCTGCACGTAGTTCTCGCCGAAGGCCTTTTGGCCGAGTGCCGCGCACTCCGTGATGCGGGCCGCCGGATGCGTTTTCGATACCGCCAGCAAGGCGACCGGATGCCCGCTATGCGCGGCGCAGGCGTCCAGCGCGGTGCGCAGTTTGCGGTAGTTGTGGGCGAGGTTTCCGGTCACTTGTCGAAAACTCCCATGGGGTTATACTTGAACCGATACTGTGCCATGATAAGCCACGGATTAGGGGAACACCAATGGATATCGCCGAGCTGCTCGCGTTTTCGGTCAAGAACAAGGCCTCCGACCTGCACCTGTCCTCCGGCCTGCCGCCGATGATCCGCGTCGACGGCGACGTCCGCCGCATCAACATCCCGGCGCTCGACCACAAGCAGGTGCACGCGCTGGTGTACGACATCATGTCCGACAAGCAGCGCCGCGACTACGAGGAGTTCCTCGAAGTCGACTTCTCGTTCGAGATTCCCGGCCTGGCCCGCTTCCGCGTCAACGCCTTCAACCAGAACCGCGGCGCCGCCGCCGTGTTCCGCACCATTCCCAGCCAGGTGCTGACCCTCGACGAACTGGCCTGCCCGAAGATCTTCCGCGAGCTGATCGAGCAGCCGCAGGGCCTGATCCTGGTCACCGGTCCGACCGGCTCCGGCAAGTCCACCACCCTGGCGGCGATGGTCGACCACATCAACAAGAACGAGTTCGGCCACATCCTCACCATCGAGGACCCGATCGAATTCGTGCACACCTCGCAGAAATGCCTGGTCAACCAGCGCGAGGTGCACCGCGACACCCACGGCTTCGAGGTCGCCCTGCGCTCGGCGCTGCGCGAGGACCCGGACTACATCCTGGTCGGCGAACTGCGCGACCTGGAGACCATCCGCCTGGCGCTGACCGCCGCCGAGACCGGCCACCTGGTGTTCGGCACCCTGCACACCAGCTCGGCCGCCAAGACCATCGACCGCATCATCGACGTGTTCCCGGCCGCCGAGAAGTCGATGGTGCGCTCGATGCTGTCCGAATCGCTGCGCGCGGTGATCTCGCAGAGCCTGCTGAAGAAGACCGGCGGCGGCCGCATGGCGGCGCACGAGATCATGGTCGCCACGCCCGCCATCCGCAACCTGATCCGCGAGGACAAGGTGGCGCAGATGTATTCCGCCATCCAGACCGGCCAGGCGGTGGGCATGCAGACCCTCGACCAGTGCCTGCTCGACCTGACCAAGAAGGGCCAGATCAGCAAGACCCAGGCCTGGGGCTACGCCAAAGACAAGCGTCTGTTCGAATAAAGCCGTTTCCGGAGCACCCCCATGAGCAGCATCGATTTCACCTCCTTCCTCAAGCTGATGGCCCACAAGAAGGCTTCCGACCTGTTCATCACCGCCGGCGTGCCGCCGTCGATCAAGGTCCAGGGCAAGGTCTCGCCGATCACCCAGAACCCGCTGACGCCGCAGCAGAGCCGCGACATGGTGCTGAACGTGATGAGCCCGGCCCAGCGCGAGGAGTTCGAGAAGACCCACGAGTGCAACTTCGCCATCGGCGCCGCCGGCGTCGGCCGTTTCCGCGTCAGCTGCTTCTACCAGCGCAACCAGGTCGGCATGGTGCTGCGCCGGATCGAGACCAAGATCCCGACCATCGAGGAGCTGAACCTCCCGATGATCCTGAAGTCGCTGTCGATGACCAAGCGCGGCATCATCATCTGCGTCGGCGCCACCGGCACCGGCAAATCCACCACCCTGGCGGCGATGATCGGCTACCGCAACCTGAACTCGACCGGCCACATCATCACCATCGAGGACCCGATCGAGTTCGTGCACAAGCACGAGGGCTGCATCATCACCCAGCGCGAGGTCGGCATCGACACCGACAGCTGGGACAACGCGCTGAAGAACACCCTGCGCCAGGCGCCGGACGTGATCATGATTGGCGAGGTGCGCACCCGCGAGGGCATGGACCATGCCGTGGTGTTCGCCGAGACCGGCCACCTGGTGTTCTGCACCCTGCACGCCAACAACGCCAACCAGGCCATCGACCGCATCATCAACTTCTTCCCGGAAGAGCGCCGCGGCCAGCTGCTGATGGACCTGTCGCTGAACCTCAAGGCGATCATTGCGCAGCAGCTGGTGCCGACCGCCGACGGCAAGGAGCGCCGCGTCGCCATGGAGATCCTGATCGGCACGCCGCTGGTGGCCGACTACATCCGCACCGGCGAAGTGCACAAGCTCAAGGACGTGATGAAGGAATCGACCCTGCTGGGCATGAAGACCTTCGACCAGAGCCTGTTCGAGCTGTACCAGGCCGGCGAGATCAGCTACGAATCGGCCCTGCGCTTCGCCGACTCCAGCAACGAGGTGCGTCTGCGCATCAAGTTGGCCCAGGGCGGCGACGCCAGCACCCTGTCGCAGGGCCTGGACGGCGTCGAGATCTCCGAGAACCGCTGACGGCAGCCGTCAGCCGGCCTTGATCAAATCGGCCACGCGCTCGGCCAGCATGATGACCGGGCCGTTGGTGTTGCCGCCGATCAGCTTCGGCATCACCGAGGCGTCGACCACGCGCAGGCCGCGCACGCCGCGCACGCGGCACTGGGCGTCGACCACCGCGTCGCGGTCCTCGTCGGCGCCCATCCTGCAGGTGCCGACCGGGTGGTACACCGTTTCCGCTTTTTCGCGCACGAACGCTTCCAGATCGGCGTCGGACTGCGCCGCTTCGCCGGGAAACACTTCCGGGCCGCGGTAGGCGTCGAACGCCGGCTGCGCCAGCAGCCGGCGCGAGAGTTTCGCCGCCTCGACCATCACCCGCAGGTCGAAGCCGTCCGGATCGCCCAGGTAGTTGGCTTCGATGCGCGGCTTGTGGTGCACGCTGTCGCCGGTCAGGTACAGGCGGCCGCGGCTTTTGGGCCGCAGGAAGCAGGCGTGCAGGGTGTAGCCGGAACCGGGCATGCGATGCCGGCCGTGGTCGTCGAGCTGGGCCGGCACGAAATGGAACTGGATGTCCGGACGTTCGTCCTCGGCCAAGGGCGAACGCCAGAAGCCGCCGGCCTCGGCCACGTTGCTGGTGCCGGGCCCTTGCTTGAACAGATAGAAGCGCAGCGCCGTCAGCAGCGGATTGACGGTGTCGTAGGTGATGTCCTGCAGGCATTTCTGCAGGGTGCAGACGTCGAGGTGGTCCTGCAGGTTGCCGCCCACTCCGGGCGCATCGACGCGCACCTCGATGCCGTGCTGGCGCAATTGCGCGGCCGGGCCGATGCCGGACAGCATCAGCAGCTGCGGCGAGTTGATACTGCCGCCGCACAGGATCACCTCGCGCGACGCGGCCTCGCAGAAGCCGCCCTTGCCGTCCACCGCGTACACTACCGCGCTGGCGCGGCCGTCCTCGAACACGATGCGCGAGGCGGTGGCCTTGGTGACCACCTTCAGGTTCGGGCGCTTGCGCGCCGGTTTCAGATAGGCGACCGCACTCGAGCAGCGGCGGCCATCCCGGGTGGTGGTCTGGTACAGGCCGAAGCCGTCCTGGCGCGCGCCGTTGAAGTCGTCGCTGCGGCTGAAGCCGGCCTGCTCGGCGGCCTGCAGGAACGCCTGGCTGAGCGGATTGACGTGACGCGGGTCGGAGACCGTCAGCGGACCGTCGCCGCCGTGCAGGTTTGATGCGCCGCGCACGTTGCCTTCGGACTTGATGAAGTAGGGCAGTACGCTGTTCCAGTTCCAGCCGGCGCAGCCGAGCGCTTCCCATTCGTCGTAGTCGCGGGCGTGGCCGCGGATGTAGCACATGGCGTTGATCGAGCTGGAGCCGCCGAGCACCTTGCCGCGCGGCCACCAGAGGCTGCGCTGGTTCAGCTGCGGCTCGGGTGCGGTGCTGTAGTTCCAGTTCACGCCTTTCTGCCCGACCAGCTGCGCGATGCCGGCCGGCATGTGCACCAGCGGGTTCCAGTCGCGGTCGCCGGCTTCCAACAGCAGAACGCGCACCGCCGGATCCTCGCTGAGCCGGTTGGCCATGGCGCAACCGGCGGAACCGGCGCCGACGATGATGTAATCGAACATATAAGCCTGCCTTATAGTGACTATTGGCAGACTATGCCCGCACCCTCGAGCATATGCTCTAACCAGCGGCGCGCAGGCGGGCGGCGACTGTGATTTAATGGGCGTCCGCCACCGGGTCCCCCAGCATGCTGCAAGCCCTCGTCCGTTTCCGCGACCACAACCGCCAGACGCCGGCGCTGCTGTGGGCTTTCGTGTATTTCTTCTGCCTGTTGACCGGCTACTACCTGCTGCGCCCGGTGCGCGAGGCGATGGGCGCCGACAGCGACGTGCGCGCGGTGTTTCCGGCCGGCTTGGTCGATTGGTTCGCCGGACGCGGCGTGTCCTTGGGCGACTTCACCCTGCAGTTCCTGTTCACCTGCACCTTCATCCTGATGGTGCTGCTGCAGCCGGTGTACGGCGCCCTGGTCAGCCGCTACGCGCGGCGCGTGTTCCTGCCGGTGGTATACGGCTTCTTCATCGCCTGCCTGTTGGCCTTCCATTTCGTGTTCGAGAGCGCGCTGCCGGGCCGCGGCATGGCGTTCTTCCTGTGGCTGACGGTGTTCAACCTGTTCGCGGTGGCGGTGTTCTGGAGCTTCATGGCCGACGTGTTCTCCAACGCCGACGCCAAACGCGTGTACGGCTACATCGGCGCCGCCGGCACGCTGGGCGCCATGCTCGGTCCGCTGTTGACCCGCGCGCTGGTTGAAGCAATCGGCATCGGCCAGCTGCTGCTGGTCTCGGCCGCGTTCCTGATCGTGTGCCTGCTGTGCATCCTGCGTCTGCGGCCGTGGGCGGTGGCGCGCGAGCGTGAGCAGAACCTGGCCAGCGGCGAAGTGCCGATGGGCGGCGGCGTGCTGGCCGGCCTGCGGCTGGTGGCGCGCGAGCCGCTGCTGCGCGCGATCGCCATCCTGGTGTTCTTCGGCGTCGGCGTCGGCACCCTGCTGTACAACGAGCAGGCCGCGATCGCGCGGGCCTATTTCACCGACGCCGCCTCGCGCACCGCCTATTACGCCGGCATCGACCTGGCGGTGAACGGCCTGACCCTGCTGGTGCAGCTGCTGCTGACCCGTTGGCTGCTGACCCGCCACGGCATCGGCCCGGCCCTGCTGATTCCCGCGTTCGCGATCCTGATCGGCTTCGCCGCGCTGGCGGCCTCGCCGTTCCCCTTGCTGGTGGCGGCGGTGCAGGTGGTGACCCGCGCCAGCGAATTCTCGCTAGCCAAGCCGGCGCGCGAAACCGTATACACCCGGGTGCCGCGCGAGTGGCGTTACAAGGCCGGCGCCGCCATCGACACGGTGATCTACCGCGGCGGCGATTTGACCTTCGTCTGGCTGCACAAGGCGCTGTCGGTGCTGGGTTCCGGCGCGGTGTTCCTGACCGGCATGGCGGTCACCGCCGGCATGGCCTTCGGTGCCTGGCGCCTGGTGCGCGAGCAAAGCAAATTGCCGGACGAGCGTCCGGCCACGGGCGGCTGATCCGGCCTCAGCGTTTCGGCGACAGCCACATCCGGATTTCGGCGTGGAACACCCTGTCGCCGGCCGGATCCAGCACATCGACGTTGACCGGCAATTCATAGCCGGATTCGGCCGCCATGACCGCGATCATCGGCGTGGCGACGGCGTGCATGCGGCCCTTGGCCCGCTTCAGATACGACACCGTCATGCCTTTCGGGATCCAGCGCATCCCGGCCGACAGGCTGGCGTCGGTCATCACCCCGGCCACAAGCTCCGCCAGATTGCACAGGGCGATGGCGTGCACGCTGCCGATGTGGTTGTGCACCGCGCGGCGGTCGCGGATGACCGCTTCGCAGCGGCCGTGTTCGAGCCGGACGATGCGTGGCGCGATGCTGCCGAAATAGGGCGCCCTGAAGCATACCGCGCGCGCGAACAGCCAGTGTCCCAGCGGCCAGCGCGTGATCTTCCGGTACAGCGTCAACAGCCGGTTTGCGTCAGTCATCGTCGATCCCCTACGAATCGGGACGGATTGCGCATCCGCCCATTCGAATCAGGCCGCGCGCACCGCGCCGCCGGCGCCTTTCAGGCTGGAGGCGGCCACCAGTTCCGCGTGGTCGAAATCGTCGACGCGGATGGTGTCGATGGTCATCACCCGCAGCTCTTCCAGCTGGCGGCGTTCCTCGGCGTTGATCACGCCGCGGCGCATGCCTTCGTCGAGCTGGGCCTCGAAATCGAGGGTGCTCAGGTGGCTGTCCTTCATCGCCTTCAGGAACTTGCGCTCCACCGGTTCGGCCAGCACCACCTTGGTGAGGTAGCTGTTGATGCGGCCGGCCGGGTTGTTGGCGCAGGGCGTGGTGAACACGCCCTCGGCCATCCGGTCGCGGGCTTCGTTCGGGCTCATCAGCAGAGCGGCGACGCGGCGGCCCAGGCGGTCGGACGGCGCGGTGGCGCGGCGGCCGAACGGGAACACCAGCAGCCACAGCGCCCAGCCGACCGGACGGATCGGGAAGTTGCGCAGGGCGGTCGACAGCGCCGATTCCATCTTGTGCACGGCGTCGATCACCGAGTACGCCACCAGCGGCTGGTCGGCGACCGGACGGCCCTGGTCTTCGTAACGCTTCAGGATGGCGCAGATGATGTACAGCTGGCTGAGCACGTCGCCCAGGCGGCCGGACAGCTTCTCCTTGAACTTCAGCTTGCCGCCGAGGGTCAGCATCGAGACGTCGGCGCACAGCGCCAGCGCCGCCGAGTAGCGGTTGAGCTTGCGGTAGAAGCGCTTGGTGTGGGCGTCGCCCGGCGCCGCGCCGAAGGCGGCGTTGGTGATGCCGAACCACAGGCTGCGCACGGCGTTGGAGATGGCGGCGCCGATGTGCCCGAACAGCAGATGGTCGAAGTCGCGCAGGCCCTGCTTGCGGTCGGGGTTGGTGGCGGCCTTCATTTCCTTCAGCACGAACGGATGGCACAGGATCGCGCCTTGGCCGAAGATCATCAGCGAACGGGTCATGATGTTGGCGCCTTCGACCGTGATCGAGATCGGCGTGGCCTGCCAGGCGCGGCCCAGGTAGTTCTGCGGGCCGAGGATGATGCCTTTGCCGCCGTGCACGTCCATGGCGTCGCTGACCAGCTGACGCGACATCTCGGTGCAGTGGTATTTGGCGATGGTCGACGGCACCGCCGGCAGCTCGCCGCGCCAGACCGCGGCCGCGGCGGCTTCCGACAGCGCGCTGATGGCGTAGGCGTTGCCGGCGATGCGCGACAGCGCCTCCTCGACGCCCTCGAAGCGGCCGACCGACAGGCCGAACTGCTTGCGGATGCGGGCATAGGCGCCAGACACCACCGCGCCCATCTTGCTGCCGCCGGAGGCGGTCGAGGGCAGGGTGATCGAGCGGCCGATCGACAGGCATTCGACGAGCATCTGCCAGCCCTTGCCGGCCATTTCTTCGCCGCCGATCAGCTGCGAGAGCGGGATGAACACCTCTTTACCGCGCACCGGACCGTTCTGGAACGGGGTGTTCAGCGGCATCGCGCGACGGCCGACTTCCACGCCGGCGGTATCGCGCGGCAGCAACGCCAGGGTGATGCCGATGTCGGCTTGGTCGCCCAACAGTTTGTCCGGGTCGTACATGCGGAACGCCAGGCCGATCAGGCTGGCCACCGGCGCCAGGGTGATGTAGCGCTTGTCGAAGGTGAGCTTGACGCCGAGCACGTTGGCGCCGTTCCACTGGCCTTTGCAGACCACGCCGTAGTCGGGAATCGAGGTCGCGTCGGAGCCGGCCCAGGGGCCGGTCAGGCCGAAGCAGGGCACTTCACGGCCGTCGGCCAGGCGCGGCAGATAGTAATCCTTCTGTTCCTGGGTGCCGTAGTGCATCAGCAGTTCGCCCGGGCCCAGCGAGTTCGGCACGCCGACCGTGGACGACACCACCGAGGACACCGAGGCCAGCTTCTGGATGACCTTGTGGTTGGCCAACGCCGAGAAGCCGAGGCCGCCGTATTGCTTCGGGATGATCATGCCGAAGAACTTG